>JBIIVI010000050.1:0-15754 GCA_044339555.1 Cyclobacteriaceae bacterium
TACTGGATGAATTTACGTTTTGACCCCTAACATCAATACTCACTTTCCCTTGACTTTGAAGTGAGGCCCACGGTGCAGGTTCAGCTTGG
This sequence comes from Cyclobacteriaceae bacterium, assembly GCA_044339555.1. Classification (GTDB taxonomy): domain Bacteria; phylum Bacteroidota; class Bacteroidia; order Cytophagales; family Cyclobacteriaceae; genus ELB16-189. Next base: position 90 of record JBIIVI010000050.1, read on the forward strand.
GCGAATCTAACAATCGATTTGACAGGAATATACGAGTTCGTGGCCACCAAGAATCTGTCGCTGGTGGCGCCATCGTCAAAAACAAGCACAGTTAGATCGAATTCCGTTACATCAGAACTAGACTTAAGAATCGTTGTGGAAGCATTTTTCAATTGCTCGGAAGATAACAAATCGCCAGAAGGTGTAGACGCAAACGCCCATACAACTTCGCGGCTGTAGTAATAGGCTTCATCGACTTCAATCTCAGTCAGGACATTTTCAATTACTTCGTCCTCGGTGCAGGACATCAAAAAAAAGACGAGGCAAAGAATAAGAAATCGTGTCTTCATAACTTAAAAGAATGTTTTGTAAAGATAGAAAAAGTGCACTCAATAGGGTTTCTTAAGCTTAAGTTTTGAACGAATGGCGACCGCGTTTTTCCGGGTTGTTTTGCTACCTTGGCATCTTTCGCATGAAGGCGACTTTTCTCAAAATCCATCCCATCAATCCGGAAGAGCGTAAGATCAATCAGGTGGTAGAGCTCCTGCGCAACGGTGGAATCATTGTATACCCCACAGACACGATTTACGGAATCGGTTGCGATCTCATGAACCGGCGGGCCGTAGAACGGTTGTGCAAAATTCTGGATATCAAACCACACAAACTTAACCTCTCGTTTATCTGTCACGACCTGAGCCACATTTCCAAATATGTGCACCGGATTGAAACACCCCATTTTAAAGTGCTAAAGAAATCCCTACCCGGCCCATTCACTTATATTTTTGAGTCGAGCAGCCAGGTGCCGAAAATTCTGGATGTGAACAAAAAAACGGTTGGCATCCGTATTCCAAATCATACCATCCCACGCGCCATTGTAGAAAAACTTGGCAATCCACTCATCACCTCATCGATCAAAGATGATGACAAGATCAAAGAGTACACCACCGACCCCGAAGAGATGTACGAAGACTTTTTGCACCTGGTGGATTTAGTTGTTGACGGCGGGCCGGGTGGTAACGTGCCCTCCACGATTGTTGACTTTACCTCTGGTGAGCCGGTGGTAACGCGTCAGGGCCTGGGCGATTTCAGCTTGTATGCCTGAACGCCCCATTTTGATCGAACTGCACACTCTTCCTTCGTTGGAATATCTGGCCGTTCTTTCCGGTGCTTCGCAGGTGTGGTTGGAGGCACTCGAGCATTACTGCAAGCAAACCTATCGCAACCGGTATTACATTAACACTACGCGTGGCAAGCTGAGGTTAACCGTACCCGTAGAACTCCCTGGCGGCAAGGTTCCGATCCAAGCTGTTCGCCTGGAAGCGGGTACACGTTGGCGTAATCAACACTGGCGCAGTATTTCGTCTGCTTATCGCAAAGCACCGTTCTTCGAACACTACGCAGACGAACTCGAATCGATTTTATTTCACCAGCACACAAATTTTTTGTGGGAGCTAAATCGCTCGTTGCTGTCATTCTGTCTTACACATCTCCGACTCTCCGTACCACTTTCGGAAACGGTGGCGTTCGAACAACAACCTGAGGCTGCCATTCTGGATGTGCGTAATTTGATAAATGATTCAAAAACCGAGGGCGTGTATTCTTTCTACGTTCCCCAACCCTACTACCAGGTTTTTGGCAGCACTTTTGTACCCAACTGCAGCGCCATCGATTTACTTTTTTGTTTAGGGCCGCAGGCAAAGCAACACTTGCATTTATCGCGCAAGCTGATGAACAAATAAAATTCGGTTAGCGTTTAAAACATATTCAAGAACCGTTACATTTACTTAATTTTCAGCATTCACCGCTACTATGGAAGCAAAATTTTCTAACCGCGTAAAAGAAGTCATTTCCCTGAGCCGCGAAGAGGCCTTGCGCCTGGGGCATGATTACATTGGCACGGAGCATTTGTTGTTGGGCATTATACGCGAAGGCGAAGGTGTAGCAGTGGCGGTGTTGCGTAAACTGGGCGTGCCACTCGATGGACTGCGTGGCGAAATCGAAAAAATCTCGAAAGGTACAGCCACACACGAAATCAAAAACCTGGCAAACATTCCGTTAACGCGCGCCTCCGAAAAAGTATTGAAGATTACCTACCTCGAAGCCAAAGTGTTTAAAGCCCAACTCATCGGCACCGAACACCTGCTGCTTTCAATTTTGCGCGATCCGGATAACCTCGCTACTCAAATTCTTAACAAATACGATGTCACCTACGATGTCGTGAAAGAAATGCTGGAATACCAAAACGAACAACCTACTGCCTCTTCCGATACAGACGATCCGGACGAAGAATCCTCCAAAATGTTTGGAGCTGCCGGGAGCCAGGGCGGTGGCAAAGAAAAAAAGGGTGCGGAAAAATCGCGTACGCCGGTACTCGATAACTTCGGCCGCGACCTTACCAAATTAGCCGAGGACAACAAACTTGATCCGATCGTTGGGCGCGAAAAAGAAATTGAACGCGTAGCCCAGATTCTAAGTCGCAGAAAGAAAAATAATCCGATTCTCATTGGCGAACCCGGCGTGGGTAAAACAGCCATTGCGGAAGGGTTGGCGTTACGGATCGTACAAAAGAAAGTATCGCGCGTATTGTTTGGCAAACGCGTGGTTACGCTGGATCTTGCTTCCTTGGTGGCAGGCACGAAGTACCGCGGCCAATTTGAAGAACGCATGAAGGCGGTGATGAACGAGTTAGAGAAGTCGCCTGATGTGATTCTTTTTATCGATGAGTTGCATACGATTGTGGGTGCTGGTGGCGCTTCCGGATCATTGGATGCCTCCAACATGTTTAAGCCCGCCCTCGCCCGGGGCGAAATCCAATGCATTGGCGCCACTACGTTGGATGAGTACCGTCAGTACATCGAAAAAGATGGCGCGTTAGCCAGGCGTTTCCAGATGGTCATGGTGGATTCAACCACTCCGGAGGAAACCATTCAAATCCTGGACAACATCAAAGAGAAATACGAGGATCACCACCATGTGGTGTATACCAAAGAGGCCATCGAGGCGTGTGTGAAACTTTCCGACCGTTATATCAGCGATCGCTTCCTGCCCGACAAGGCGATTGACGTGATGGACGAAGCCGGGGCGCGCGTGCACATCAACAACATTCACGTGCCGGATGAAATTATCAAGCTGGAAGAAGGCATTGAGGATGTGAAGAAGGAGAAGAACCGGGTGGTGAAAAGCCAGAAATACGAAGAAGCGGCTCAGCTGCGCGACAAGGAAAAGAAGCTCATGGAGCAACTTGACCTGGCGAAGGCGCGATGGGAAGAAAAAACCCGCACAGAAAAATATACCGTTACCGAAGACAACGTGGCCGATGTGATCGGCATGATGACGGGCATCCCCACCAACCGCATTGCCCAAAAAGAAAGCAAGAAGTTGCTGAACATGGGCGAAGAGTTGAGTGGCAAAGTGATTGGGCAGCAAGAAGCCATCAAGCGATTGGTAAAAGCCATTCAACGTACCCGCGTTGGGTTGAAAGATCCAAAAAAGCCAATTGGCTCGTTTATTTTCCTTGGCCCCACCGGCGTAGGAAAAACCGAGCTCGCCAAAGTATTGGCTACCTATTTGTTCGATAAGGAAGACTCGCTGGTACGCATCGATATGAGCGAGTACATGGAAAAATTCTCCGTGTCACGCTTGGTGGGTGCCCCTCCCGGCTATGTAGGCTACGAAGAGGGCGGCCAGCTGACTGAAAAAGTAAGACGCAAGCCGTACAGTGTGGTGTTGCTGGATGAAATTGAAAAAGCTCATCCGGATGTATTCAACATCCTGCTGCAAGTGTTGGACGATGGTATCTTAACCGATGGTTTGGGCCGCAGAGTGGATTTCCGAAACACGATCATCATCATGACCTCCAACATTGGTGTACGCGACCTGAAGGATTTCGGCTCCGGTATTGGCTTTGCTACCAAGGCGAATCGCGAAAACGAAGAAGAAGTGATGAAGGCCACCATTCAAAATGCGTTGAAGCGGGCGTTTTCACCCGAGTTCCTGAACCGTTTGGATGATGTGATCGTTTTCAATTCGCTGCAACGGGAGCACATCCACAAGATCATCGACATTACATTGGGCAAATTGTTTAGCCGCATTACCGCGCTGGGCTATGAGGTGGAACTCACCGAACGTGCAAAAGATTTCTTGGCGGAAAAGGGCTACGACCAGCAGTTTGGTGCACGGCCGCTCAACCGGGCGATCCAAAAGTATCTGGAAGACCCGGTAGCGGAGGAAATCCTAAAGGGCGAAATTGAGGAGGGCGGTGTCATTCTTGCCGATTTTGAAGGGGGCGAAACCCTGGTGGTAAAAGCCAAGAAGGCAAAAGCACCAAAGAAAGCCGAATAACAAGTAGCTGTATTGATCTACAAAGGCTGCCTTTGGGTGGCCTTTTTTATGGGGTTTCGGGGGTTGATTTTGGGCAAAAAGCTGCTCCGCGGACTTCCTCGGGTTAAAAACGTTTATTCGCTACCCATTTCCTATTTTTGCTGGCCAAATCGTTCTTGCTATGTTGAATAGACGCATGCTCCGGATCAAAGTGATGCAAAGCCTTTTTGCTTATGATCAATGCAAAGAAGCCAACCACGGGCTATCCGCAGAGTATATCGAAAACCACTTCCAGCCCGATCTTAACTCGATGGAAGTACAAGACAAAACCTTGCTGGCCCGGCAGCGCAAACTAGCCGCCCAGTTCTTCGAAAAGAAGTTTACTAAGCCCGACACCACCGACCATGAAGACCCAGCAATTACCCGTGCGGTAACTGATGCACTGGCGCAGTACGAAAAAAACGTGGCGAAAGATTTTCAAACCATCTCCAAAAACATGGTAACCGAGGTGGAACGACTGGCCCAACTATACACTTCTATTCTGGGGTTGATGATCGCTTTCGCGGAATTGGCGGAAGCAGATAAGCGGGGCGGTCACCAAAATTTGCTCAAGAACAAATGGATTCGCGCGTTGCGCGAAAACGAAGAACTGAAAAAAGCGCTGTTAAAAAACGTCTACGGCTGGACGGATAAGCAAGAACTGATTCGTGGCTGGTTTCGCGATGTGCTGAAGGGCGATAAAACCTATGCCGCCTACCAGGAAGCCGCTAGCCTGGGCGAGGAAGAACAAAAGAACTTCATTAAACATCTGTTGCGAAAACTGATTTTGTCAGGCACCGTAAACGCCTATTTCGAAGAGCTCGATTTGCGGTGGGCTGAAGACCATGAAATTGTAAAGGGATTGGTAGAACGAACGATCAAATCACTAGACGAAGAGGCCGGGACGGTGGAAATTCAAAAGCTTTCGCTGGACTGGGACGATGACAAGCGTTTTATCGTAACTCTTTTTAAAGAAGCCGTGCAACTGCCCGTAGCCTACAAAAAGCTAATTGCCGACAATACCCGCAATTGGGAGGTAGACCGCTTGCCCCTTACCGACCGCATTGTGCTGGAAATGGCCATTGCCGAGATGATTCACTTCCCGGCCATTCCGGTTAAAGTAAGCATCAACGAGTACATTGAGTTAACCAAAGAATACAGCACGCCTAATAGTCGCCAATTCATAAACGGCATTCTGGACGTGATTTCGAAGGAACTCCAGAAAATGGGCGCCCTCCGCAAGAGCGGTCGCGGCCTGATCGACAATAAGTAAGTTTGTTATCTTTGTGCCCTCACTAAGCAAAGGGAACCATGAGCGAAAAAAACAGCAATAACGCCCTGATTGCCTTCCTGGCCGGAGCCGCTGTAGGTGCCATTTTGGGCATTCTGTATGCCCCTGATAAGGGCAGCAATACACGCGAGAAACTTTCCTATCGGTTAGACAAGTACAAGAAAATGCTGGAGGATTTTCTGGGCGACATGGTAAACGGCAAAGAACAATTGTTTACCGAAACAGAAGCCAAATCGCAGGGCGACCGCGTGGTATCCGAGGCGAAAGAAAAAGCCGAACGCTTACTCGAGGATGTAGATGAGCTGCTTGCGCAACTTCGTAGCCCCAAAAAAGGTTAATGTTTTGTTAACGAAGCGTACAGCCGTTCCGAAGCGTTACCGATTGATTTAATTTTGAAATTGAAAACTGAAATATCTATGAAATGCCCATCAGCGAAGCAGACCAAACGGAATGATAATCTGCATGGGCATTCCATGTGACCTTAAACAAAAAAAACGATTAACACATGAAACTGGCCCAAAGATTCGGAATCATCCTGTTGGTAGCGGTAGTAGCCATGAGCTGCAAAGACCGCGCAGCCGAAAAACGCATTGCAGAGTTAGAAAGTCGCCTGTCGGCCATTGAAGGAAACAAAAATACTTCTACGCCGGCCGCTGCTGCCCCGGTTCAAGCCCAGCCGGAAGCTACTCCAGAGACAAAGCCCGAAGGCCCGCTGCCGGTTGCAGCTTTCGAGAAGTTGGAACACGACTTCGGGACCATCCGCGAAGGCGATAAAGTAACGTACACCTACAAATTCAAAAACACGGGCGAAGCACCGTTGATTATCCAGAGTGCACAACCTTCTTGCGGATGCACAGCGCCGGATTGGTCGAAAGAGCCGATTCCGGTGGGTGGCACCGGTTTTGTAAAAGCTGAATTCGATAGCCAGGGTAAGCCCGGTATCCAAAACAAGACCATTACGGTTACCTCTAACTCGTGGCCCAAGACCATGACCCTTCGCTTTAAGGCGATGGTGACCCCGAAGCCTGACGGCTCCAACGGTCCGGTAAAATAATTTCCGGTTTTGCTCCTGAGGGCGAAATAGTTCGCAGAAATTCTGCCAAAGCCGACTCCCAACGAGTCGGTTTTTTTTTGCGATCCGAAAAATCCCCGAAAGGGTGTTTTTAAGATGAGTTCTGGTTTTATCCGCTAAATTTGCCAGCCAATTAACAAACGTATGGAAGTAGTAATCGCACAAGCACAACAACAATCGCCCATCCCTTCGCTGATCCTGATGGGCGCCATCATCGTGATCTTTTATTTTTTCATGATCCGCCCCCAGCAGAAAAAAACCAAGGAGCAAAAAAAATTTATCGAGGAAGTGAAAGTGGGCGATAAGGTGGTAACCATTGGCGGAGCACACGGCCGGATTGCTGAAATTGAAGACGACACCATCGTGCTGGAAGTAGAACGTGGCGGCCGCATCCGTTACTCAAAAAGTTCCATTTCCATGGAAAACACCAAGGCCATTAAGAAAGCCTGAGTTCATTTTTCCTATTACCAGCCATTGACAACAGTCGATGGCTTTTTTTTAACCCATCTCCTGACTTGTCCGAGGCAATTTTTTCAAAAAGTTAACATGGTGGGAGAAAAAGTGCATTGCCGCCGTTCTATGTTATTTACGGTCGGCACGGATGCGCGCTGAATAGAATCGATTTCCATAGGCAGATCGTAGTCGCGCATTACTCCTTTTCCCCCGCGTTTCGCGGGGGGGAAAGGGGTGGGCGCGCCTGCAAACTATTTCGGAGCACGCCTTTCATCAGCGCGCACCTGGCACTCACTCCATCTGTGCCCAACACAACCACCGCTTCAGTCTTCTATACCCATCCGGGAGTTGATGATCCCGGTGCGCTATTGAGCAACGTAATAACTCTGCACACCTCTTACCTCAGTGATTTGGCCGAACTCCTACCAAAGCTTGGTCTGCCGCACTAAAACGAACAAGTCAGGAAAAGTTCCATTTCCATGGAAAACACCAAGGCCGCTAAGAAAGCCTGAGTTCATTTTTCCTATTACCAGCCATTGACAACAGTCGATGGCTTTTTTTTACCCATCTCGTAATAATCATAGCGAAAGCTCCCCGTTTCTAGCGAACTTTAGAGGTCGTAAAGGATCATGCGTCTCATCAAGTTCGTGGTTAACCTTTTTCAGTTTCAACGCACCAACTGGCGCGCGGTCTTCCTTTGCTTTCTTGCTGCCGCGCTGTTTTGGCTCTTCAATACGTTAAGCAGGCCATATGCGGTAAACATCGCATTCCCACTCCAGCTTTCGTTCGATGCGGAGCGTTATGCACCCGCCAGCGAACTTCCTACCCAACTAACCATCAATGTAAGTGGCAACGGCTGGGATTTACTGCGCCACCAGCTAGGCATGCGTATCCCGCAGCTTACCGTGCCGGTGGAACGCCCCGCAGAAACCCGAAAACTGGCAACCAGCAACCTGTTGCCGATCCTGGCCAATCAGTTGGGCGGACTCACCATCAATTTTCCGGTAACCGATTCCATCCGATTCCATATTGAGGCGCGCGATCGTCATCGATTTAAAGTGGCTGTAGTTGCTGAGAAGCTCACCTTTCGTGGCAACCTCGGGCGCGTAAGCCAGATTGTGGCGTTGCCGGATTCTATCGACATAGAAGGGCCCACGAGTTTGTTACACAACCTGCCGGACACTATTCTATTGGTTTTACCTGCCAAACGCGTAAATGAAAATTACCGCGAGCGTCTGGACATCCGTTTGCCAAACGAATCGCTGCTCGTGGCACAACCGCCTTCAGTAGAAGTGTTATTTGAAGTGGCCGAAATGCGCGACATCACCTTGCGAGTGCCTTTGCGGCCCGCACACGCTACCTTGCCCGATAGTGTTTCCTGCCAACTATGGGTGCCTGGCAATTGGTTGGAAACATTGCCAGAAATGACGCGACTCTTCTATGCCGAGTTACCGGTTGGCTCGGCTTCGGAGAAAGTTTTGCCCAAACTGCGAGGTTTACCTGATCTGGTAACTGTTATCCGCGTGGACTCTGTTTCAAGCAATGCCCCGCAGCTATGAGTACTTTGAAAATTGGCATCACGGGTGGCATCGGCTCTGGTAAAAGCACCGTCGCGCGCGTTTTCTCTACACTGGGTGTACCGGTTTATGATGCCGACAGCCGAGCGAAAAGAGTTATGACCACTGACGGAATTCTGGTCGAACAAATCAAAAAAGAATTCGGAATGTTGGCATATCGTTCGTCCGGTGAACTGGATCGCGCGTTCATTGCCTCGGTAGTTTTTAAAGCGCCCGACAAACTTGCCCGGTTGAATGCGTTGGTACATCCGCGGGTGCGAGTGGATTTTGAACAATGGGTAAGTGAGCATAACGCTGCTCCCTACGTTCTGAAAGAAGCGGCTCTGTTGTACGAAGCTGGGGCCGCCAGTCAGTTGGAGGGGGTGATCGTAGTAACCGCGCCCATCGAGCTACGGGTACAACGAGTAGTGGCACGCGATGCCCACCGAAGCCCGGAAGCCGTGCGCGACATTATGAAGAATCAAATGCCGGACGAAGAGAAACTGAAACGTGCTGACTACGTGATAACAAATGATGAATCGAAGTTGGTGATTCCGCAAGTGTTGGAAATTCATCGATTGCTAATGAACGCTGCTACATGAAGAAAAAGGTTTTAACGATAGGTGCGATTGTTTTGGTGGTAGCCTTACTGGCTTTGCCGAAGTTTAATTTCTTGAAGAAAGATAAAACGGCAGGTGGTGGTGCGCCTGCGGGCCCCGGCGCAGGCGGAGGCAAACTGGCGGTAGAAGCCATGATCATCCGGACTGAAAAACTGGACAACAAGTTAGTCTTAACCGGCTCTGTGCTACCCAACGAGTCGCTGGAACTTCGAAGCGAGATCAGCGGCAAGGTGGAGCACATCACATTCAAAGAAGGATTTACCGTGAAAAAGGGCGATTTGCTTGTGCAGATCGAAGACGATGAAGTCAAGGCCCAACTCGAAAAACAGAAATACAATCGCAAGCTGAATCAGGACAACGAATTCCGCCAGCGCAAGTTGCTGGAAAAAGACGCCATCAGCCAGGAGGAATACGACAACGCACTCAATCGCCTGAACAACACAAAAGCTGACATCAAATTGCTCGAGGTTCAATTCGACAAAACACGGTTACGCGCGCCTTTTGATGGTGTTATAGGGTTGCGATACGTAAGCGAAGGTTCGTTCATCAACAACAACACCATCATTGCCACGCTGTACAGCATTTCCCCCGCAAAAATTGAATTTGCCGTACCTGGGCGCTACAGCACACAGGTGAAGCAAGGCAAGAAAATTTTCTTCAACATCGAAAACGACTCCACCGTTTTCGAAGGCGAAGTGTATGCGGTGGAACCGCGCATCGATCCGGCAACGCGCACCCTCAAGTTGCGTGCATTGGCTGACAACAGCAAAGGACTCCTGCTGCCGGGCCAGTTCGTGAAGGTTAACCTGATTCTGGCTACGATCGACCAAGCGATACTCGTGCCCACAGAATCGGTGATTCCTGAACAGGGTGGCAAAAAAGTTTTTGTGATCTCGGGCGGTAAAGCCAAAGAGGTAAAGATTGAAACCGGACTGCGCACCGATCGGTCGCTGGAAGTGATCTCCGGCCTACAACCGGGCGATACATTACTCACCACCGGCATTTTGCAACTACGGGCGGGTATGGATGTGCTGATAGCGAAATTACATTCCCCCACAAACTGATCCATGTCAAGTTTATCCACCGTTAGCATTAATCGGCCCGTACTGGCGATCGTCATGTCGCTGGTAATAATCCTCTTTGGATTGATAGGATTTTCTTTCCTGGGAGTTCGCGAGTTCCCCAGCGTAGATCCTCCGGTGGTGAACGTGAGCACGATTTATGTAGGCGCAAATGCAGATGTGATCGAATCGCAAATTACGGAGCCGCTGGAAGAAGCCATCAACGGAGTAGCCGGTATCCGAACGCTCACTTCCGTGAGCCGTGAAGGACGCAGCAGCATCACCGTGGAATTTGAACTTGGTGTAAACATCGAAGCCGCTGCCAACGATGTGCGCGACAAAGTGTCGGGCGCACTCAACCGTCTGCCACCCGATGTAGATCCACCCGTGGTGGAGAAAGCCGATGCCGACTCAAGTCCGATCATCTTTTTAACGGTACGCAGCGATAAGCGCGACTTGTTGGAGATGTCGCGGATAGCCGAATTATATTTCAAGGAACGGATTCAAACCATTCCCGGGGTAAGTGCAGTTCAAATCTGGGGGCAACGCAGATACTCCATGCGGTTATGGATGGATCCGATCAAACTCGCCTCCCTTAAACTTACGCCTACGGATGTACTCCAAGCCATCAACCGCGAAAACGTAGAGTTACCCAGCGGGCGCGTAGAAGGCCAGAATACCGAACTCACCGTGCGCACCATGGGGCGCCTCAACACGGAGGAAGATTTTAACAAACTCATCATCAAAGAAGATGGCGACAACGTAGTTCGATTTCAAGACATCGGCTATGCCCAATTAGGTGCTGAAAACGAACGCACTATTCTGCGCCGAGATGGCATCCCCGGCTGCGCCATTGCCATTGTTGCTCAACCGGGCGCCAACAACATCGACATTGCAGATCGGCTCTACAAAAAGCTGGATCAGATTCAGCGTGATCTCCCACCGGATGTGAGTTATCAAATGAGTTTCGACTCCACGAAATTCATTCGCTCTTCCATCACCGAAGTAGAAGAAACAATCTTGATCGCCTTTTGCCTGGTGCTTTCTATCATCTTCTTATTCCTCCGCGACTGGCGGACCACGCTCATTCCGGTGGCCACAATTCCGATTTCGCTCATCGGTGCTTTTTTTGTGATGTACCTGCTCGGTTTCACCATAAATGTCCTTACGCTTCTTGGCATTGTGCTGGCCATTGGCTTGGTTGTGGACGATGCGATTGTGGTGCTGGAAAATATTTATGTAAAAATTGAAGCTGGTGAAAATCCCACCGAGGCGGCCCGCAAGGGGTCGATTGAAATTTACTTTGCGGTGATTTCCACCACGGTATCTGTAGTGGCCGTGTTTCTGCCGGTGATTTTTTTGCAAGGACTTACCGGCAGGTTGTTCCGCGAATTTGGTTTGGTGGTAGCGAGTTCCGTAGCTATTTCCGCGTTCGTATCACTTACGCTTACTCCTATGATGAGTGCAAAGCTGCTGAAGCATCGGGATGTACAACCGTGGCTCCACCGCAAAACGGAACCTTTCTTTGTAGCGATTAACAACTGGTACGCGGGTGCGCTTCGTAGCTTTATGAATGTGCGTTGGATGGCCTTTGTAGTGATTGCGCTGGCGGCGGTGCTCATCTACGTGTTGGGCACTTCGATGCCCAGCGAATTGGCTCCGCTGGAGGACCGCAGCGAATTTCGCCTACAGGCACAAGCTCCCGAAGGCGCCACGTTTGAATACATGGATGGTTATGTGCGCGAGCTAACGGCTTTCGTGGAAGAACAAGTGCCGGAAAAATCGGGATTGGTAAGCGTAACCGCGCCTTCGTTTGGCGGCTCGGGTGTAAACTCGGGATTTGTTCGGGTGATCTTGAAGGAACCCACCACCCGCGACCGAACGCAACAACAAATCGTAGAAGAAATTACTTCGCAGGCACGCAAGTACACAGGCGTGCGCACTTTTGTTACCCAAGCACAAACCATTGGCGACCGCAGAGGCGGGTTTCCGTTACAGTTTGTTATTCAGGCGCCCGACATCGAAAAGCTCAAGGAAGTACTGCCTGCCTTTTTAACAAAAGCCGCGCAAAGTCCCTTGTTTGCTTTTGTGGATGTGGATTTGAAGTTTACCAAACCGGAATTGAGCATCAACATCGATCGGGAGAAAGCTCGTAATCTGGGCGTGAATGTGTTGGACATCGCGCAAACACTCCAACTCGGGCTCAGCGGGTCGCGTTTCGGAAACTTTATCATGGATGGGAAGCAATACCAAATCATTGGGCAGGTAGAACGCGCCAACCGCAACGAACCACTCGATTTAAAGACCCTGTATGTGAAAAGCAGACGTGGCGAATTGATTCAGCTGGACAATCTGGTTACCATCAGTGAGCTCAGTGCTCCGCCGCAACTGTATCGTTTCAACCGTTATTCCTCCGCCAAAGTGCAGGCCCAGTTGGCACGAGGGGTGGCACTGGGAGACGGCATCAAAGAAATGCAACGTATCGCTGCCGAGGTGCTGGACGAAAGTTACACTACTAGTTTAGATGGCGCCTCGCGCGAGTTTGCCGAAAGTTCGTCTAGTATTTATCTGGCATTCATGATCGCACTCGCCATCATTTACCTGGTTTTGGCCGCACAGTTCGAAAGTTTTCGCGATCCTTTTGTCATCATGTTTACAGTGCCTTTGGCATTGGCTGGAGCGCTTCTTTCACTTTGGTACTTCAACCAAACACTGAATGTGTTCAGTCAGATCGGTATCATCATGTTGATTGGATTGGTGACCAAAAACGGAATCCTGATTGTGGAGTTCGCCAACCAACGCAAAGCCGAAGGAAAAGGAATGCGAGAAGCTGTAATTGAAGCAGCTGAATCGCGGTTCCGCCCGATTCTGATGACGAGCCTCTCTACCATCCTGGGCATTCTGCCGATTGCTTTGGCGTTGGGAGCCGGCTCCGAAAGTCGCGTGTCGATGGGTATTGCCGTGATCGGGGGAATGATGTTTGCCACCATCCTGACCTTATTTGTAATTCCAGCCATTTACACGTATTTCAGCAACAAAAAAGTCACTCTCATTTCGTGATGCCGGTACTTCGCTTAGTCTTTCTTACATGTTGTTTTCTTCCGTTGCTTGTACAAGCGCAGGATACCCTGAGCCTTTCGCGTGCGCTGGCGTTGGGATTAAAAAACAACTTTGATGTACAAGCCGAACGGCTGAATATCGACATCGCAGAAAACAACAATAACTGGGGCCAGTCGGGCCGTTACCCGACCATTTCGTTCAATCCCAACTTTAACAATTCCGTCATTCAACGAAAACCTGCTAACCCTTTTGCCGTTGCCGGACGTAACATTTCGGATAACATTCAAGGGCAACTTGACTTTCAGTTTGTGTTGTTTAATGGCTTTTCGATTCAGCTTACCAAGCAACGGCTGGAGCAACTGGAAAAACTGAGTTATGGCAATGCCGCGCTGGTGATCGAACAGGTGATGCAGGCCATCATCCTTTCGTACTACACGGTGCTGTTGGAGCAAGAACGCCTCGCGGTGTTGCAAATCAACCTTGAGTTTTCGCGCGAACGCTATCAGTATGTGAGGTTGCGCAAAGACCTTGGTGGCGCAATTACCTTTGATGTTTTGCAGGAACAGAACAACCTGTTGACCGATTCTGCCAACGTGTTGCAACAGGAAATCCGCGTACGCAACTCCGTACGCGATCTGAACTTGCTGCTGAATGATGACCTGAATAAAACCTACCGGTTTTTGGATCCACTGCAAACCGAAAGTGAAGATTATGTTTTTGACGACTTAAAAGCGAAGATGATGAGCAGCAACTTCAATCTGCAAAATCAATTCGTGAGTCAGGAGATCGTGCGCAATAACCGGCAACTCGCCCAGTCGGCCCAATCGCCCTCGCTGGTACTTAACTTGGGGGGACAAGGCAGTTTGGATCGGCTGAATGCCAACTTCCGGGCATTTACGGGCAATCAAATTGAAAACACCGTGGGCTTTGTGAATCGCGATCCCGGCCAGCCCGTGTTCAACACCATTAATGAAACAGCGCTGCAAGCACTTACGCAAACTGGTAACTCCTATGGTGGGTACGCTAACTTCGGACTTCGCTTCACGCTGAGCAATGGTGGCCAGATTCGCAGAGCTGTGGAGAATTCCAAGATTCAAGAACGCATCAACCAACTCAACATCGATCAGCTAAAGCTTTCACTCGAAAACGATTTGCTCGCTGCGTACGATCTATACAACCTGCGCAGACAACTGGTGCGCATTGCCGAAACGCAATTACGCGCGGCCGAACTAAACCTCTCGCTCGCGAACGAACGCTATAAAAATGGCGCGCTAAGTGCGATTGATTTGCGCATCGTGCAAGAGAACTTCCGAAACGCGGCGCTGGCCAATTACCAGGCCATCTTCAACAGTATTTCCAGTCGCCTTGATCTGATCCGACTAACCGGTGGACTCGTAGATAAGGATCGGGTAAAAGGTTAGGCCCTTTCAGTATATTGCCCACCAAACTACGTTTCGGATGGAATCCCCAGCAACCCCAGCCAAAAAAAATCGTCTCACACTTTACATCATGCTAGCGTTGCTGGCCGGAATCGGGTTGGGATTTGTACTCAACAAAAGCTACGTAGCCACGGAGAACGCCAATCTGGAAAGACTGGAAGTCAGCATCAAATCATTATCACAGCAAATCCTGGCAACACCCGATAGCGCCCAACGAGTACCGCTGGAGGTCGCCAAAAAAACAGCCACAAGCGAACGCTCGGCGACTCTCAGTGCACGCGATAAAAAAGTGGAACCATTCTCGCTCTTAGCGGATGTTTTTCTTCGCCTCATCAAAATGATTGTAGCTCCGCTGGTTTTCACTACCCTCGTAGTGGGGGTAGCCAAGTTAGGCGACATCAGTGCCGTAGGCCGAATCGGTGGCAAAACGCTGCTGTGGTTTTTATCAGCCTCGTTGATCAGCCTTCTGCTCGGCATGGTGATGGTAAATCTTTTCGAGCCTGGCAAAGCCATGCACTTACCCTTGCCAGTGGAGAATGAGACGGGCATTCAGGCCGTTGGGCTGTCATTGAAGACATTTTTGTATCACGTTTTTCCCAGCAGTGTTATTGATGCGATGGCTAAGAACGAGATTTTGCAAATCGTTGTGTTCTCGCTCTTCTTTGGAATTGCCACTGCTGCGATTGGGGAACAAGGCAAAGTGGTGATCAAAGCGATGGATGCAGTGGCACACGTGATTTTGAAAGTAACGGTATACGTCATGAACCTGGCACCG
>JBIIVI010000178.1:0-7698 GCA_044339555.1 Cyclobacteriaceae bacterium
TAGCGAAGCAAGGACTTGGCATCCTTACCACCTATTCCATTTTTATCGGAGAATTCTACTTTAGTCTGTTATTGCTTTGGGGCATTTTGATTGTAGCCGGTTATACCATCATTCGTGGCCGCGTAGTAGAATTAATTCGAAAAGTAAAAGAACCTATTCTGCTTGCATTTAGCACGGCCAGCAGCGAAGCGGCATTTCCCAAAACCATGGATGAGCTGCAGCGCTTTGGGTGCAAAGACAAAATCGTAAGTTTCGTGCTGCCGCTGGGCTACTCCTTTAATCTGGATGGCAGCATGATGTACATGACCTTTGCCTCGTTGTTCATCGCGCAATCTTACGGCATCGAACTTCCGCTGGCCACTCAGGTAAGCATGCTGTTGGTGCTGATGGTCACAAGCAAGGGAATTGCCGGAGTGCCGCGCGCCTCGCTGGTAGTTATTGCAGGCACGCTGGCTACCTTCAACATTCCGGAAGCCGGGTTGGCGTTGCTTTTAGGAATTGACCCGTTGCTGGACATGGGCCGGAGCGCCACGAACGTAGTGGGCAACAGCATTGCTACAGCGGTAGTCAGCAAATGGGAGAACTCGCTGGGGCCTGCCGATCCGGGCATGGGGCAGTAGCCAACAGAGCCATCTTCTACAGGTTTTTGGGCCTTCGGGCCACCCTATCAAGACTGCATCTTGATTTGAACCTCCGTGCCACTTCGTTACCTTTGCGAAGTGAAACCCCCGCCTATGCGCGTTTATCTGGACAATGCCGCTACCACCCCGTTGGATCCTGAAGTTTTTGAGGCCATGAAGCCGTTTATGCTCCAGGATTTTGGCAATCCTTCCTCCACCCACGCCCATGGGCGTGCCGTTCGGGCGGCCGTTGAGCAGGCCCGCAAAAAGGTGGCCGAGTTACTCAACTGTACCCCGGGCGAAATCATTTTTACTTCGGGCGGTACCGAAGCTGACAATGCGATTATCCGTAGCGCAGTTCAAACCTATGGCATCCGCCATGCCATCTCCTCACCCATCGAGCACCATGCTGTTACACACACACTTGATTCTATGGCCAAGCACGGCTTATTGGAATTGCACTATGTAAACATGGATAGCCATGGCCATGTAGACATGGCTCACCTGGCCGAATTACTTCAGCAATACCCAAAGGCATTGGTGAGTTTGATGCATGCAAATAACGAAATCGGAAACCTCCTGCCGATGGCAGAAGTTAGCGAGCTTTGCGAGCGCCATCAGGCTTTTTTTCACTCGGATACCGTCCAGACCATGGGCCACTACCGGCACGATCTAAAAGCGTTGAAGGTTTGTGGCCTGGCCGCCGCGGCACACAAATTTCACGGCCCGAAGGGCATTGGCTTTATGTACATCCGCAAAGACCGGAAGATCGCCCAGTTTATTTATGGTGGAGCGCAAGAACGCAACATGCGCGGGGGCACCGAAAATGTTTATGGGATTATAGGGTTGGCGAAAGCGCTGGAGATTTGCTACCGCGAAATGGACGAGCACGAGCGCCACATCAAAAGCCTGAAGGCACGTATGATCGAACAACTGCGCCACCAGATTCCGGGCATTCAGTTTCATGGTGATTCCGCCAATCTGGACCGCAGCCTGTACACGGTGCTGAACGTGAGTTTGCCGGAGTCGGAGGAAAACGACATGCTGCTGTTTAACCTCGACCTGCAAGGCATCTCGGCTTCGGGGGGCAGTGCCTGTTCAAGTGGCGCCACCACGGGGTCGCATGTACTGGGTGCGCTTTATCCGGAGTCGAAGCGGGGGGCGGTGCGCTTTTCGTTCAGCAAGTACAACACCGCCCAGGAAATCGACTTTGCTGTAGAAAAACTAACCGAGATTTGCCGGGTGCCCGCCTGATTTCATGGCTTGCGAAAAGGCCCAAAAATGGCTGAACGCGAGTGGTTTATTCCCTTCCAAAACTTGTAAAAATCGTTAGCTTTGCCGGTTCTATGAAATGCCCATGTGAACACGGTGTACCAACGGCAATTGCGTATGGTGCATTCCTTGTGGCCTAACGTGGAAAACAATAAGCACATGAAAACGGCAGGGCAATGTGGTCAAAAGTAGCGCAGGCAATCATTCGCTACCGGATGATTTGGATGGGTATCATCGCCCTCATTACCGTATTCATGGGCTACCAAGCCCGCAAGGTGGAGATGAGCTACGACTTTGCGCGCACCGTTCCCCCGAACGACCCGGAGATGGTTTTTCTCAACACCTTCAAAGCCCAGTTCGGCGAAGATGGTAACGTGATGGCGGTGGGCTGTCTGGATAGTGCCGCCTACGAGTTAGCCAACTTTGAAAAACTCCGCGAACTCTCGCTGGCGATCAAAAAAATTGAAGGCGTAAATGAAGTGCTCTCCCTTCCGGTGATGAAAATCATCGGTAAGGATACCGTTAATCAAAAGTTTTTCCTCCACCCACTCTTCCCGGAAAAGATTGGTTCGCAGCAGCAACTGGATAGCTTGCTGGCCCGGGCGCGCGATCAAAAATTTTACATGGGCCAGTTGGTGAATCCCGACAACGGAGCCCTGATGTTTCTGGTGACGGTTCAAAAAGAATACGCCAACTCCGCCAAGCGAATCGATTTGATGAACAGCCTCGTGCAGGTAGGTGGTCAATTCACGAAGGACACCGGAATTCAGCTTCACTTTGCTGGTTTGCCTTTTGTACGTTCGGTCGTGGCGGTACAAGTAAAAAAAGAACTGTCGCTGTTCTTATACATGTCGGCCATCGTTACGGGCCTGATTATGCTTGCGTTTTTCCGCTCAGTTCGGGCCGTGATTTTCTCCATGATTATGATCGGCATCGTAGTGGTGTGGGTCATGGGCACGCTGGCACTGTTCGGCTATAAGATCACACTACTCAGCGGCATCATTCCGCCCGTGATTGTTACCATCGGGATTACCAATGCCATCTACCTGCTGAACAAATACCACCTCGAGTACGCGCGCAAACGCAACAAGATGGCCGCTATTGAAGTGGTGGTGCAGAAAATGGGGTTGGCCACATTCCTGACCAACTTAACGGTTGCGATTGGATTCTTAACACTGCTGTCCACCGACATCCTCCTGCTGCGTGAGTTTGGCGTGGTGGCTGGCATCAACATTATTGCCTTGTTTGTGGTGAGTTTAGTGATGATTCCCGGCATCCTTTCCTGGCTACCGGAGCCTTCGTCCAAACACCTGCGGCACCTCGACTTTAAAATCCTGGGCTGGTTTGTAAAGATGATCGATCTGCTGGTAACGAATCATAGAACAGCGATTTACATGGCCACCTTTGCCTTGGTGGTGCTGTCGGCCGTAGGGATGTTGCGCCTGCATTCGGTGTCGTTCATGGTGGACGACATCCCGGAAGAAAGTACCATCAAAAAAGACTTGCACTTCTTCGAGCAGAACTTTAGTGGAGTAATGCCGCTGGAGATCATGGTAGAAATTCAAACCAAACGCAGGCGCCCCATCCTGGATGTAAAAAATCTGGAAGCCATTGATCAGTTTGAAGCATCGCTGGATTCGATCTCGGTTACCTCTCGGCCGGTGTCGCTCATCAGTTTTGTAAAAGCCTCCAAGCAGGGATTTTACAACAACAACCCGGAACGTTATTCGCTGCCTACAAAGCAGGAAGCAGGTTTCATCCTCCGCTATTTGAAAGGGCAAAACGATAACAGCGGGTTGTTCAAATCGTTTGTTGACACCACCTTCAGCAAGATGCGCATCTCCATGCAGATGGCCGATATTGGTTCCGTGCGGATGGATTCGCTGGTGAATGAAGTAATCGAACCGCGGGCGGAGGTCTTGCGAGTAGCCCTGAAAGAAAACCTTAAGTCCGACAAAGATTCGGTGCGCGTAACCGTAACAGGTTCCTCCAAAATCTTCATCAAAGGCAACAAGTTTTTGATCGCTAACCTCACGGAAAGTTTGGTTCTCGCATCTATCCTCATCACACTCTCGATGGCCATTTTGTTTGCCAACGTGCGGATGATCATCATCTCCCTCATCCCCAACCTGATTGCACTGATGATCACCGCGGGTTTGATGGGTTACTTCAATATACCGCTCAAGGCCAGCACCGCCCTGATCTTTAGCATCACGTTTGGAATTTCTGTGGACAATTCCATTCGTTTCCTGGCCAAGTACCGGCAGGAGTTGTTATCAAACGCGTTCTTCGTGCCCCGCTCGGTGAGCGAAAGCATTCTCGAAACCGGCAAGAGCATCATTTACACTTCGGTAGTGTTGTTTGCGGGTTTCATCATCTTTGCCTTTTCTGATTTTGGCGGCACCATTGCGCTGGGCGTGCTTACTTCCACTACGTTAGTGATTTCCATGTTTACAAATTTGATTTTGTTGCCGGCCTTGATCTTAACGTTTGATAAGCCCCGCAAAGCCACGAGTGAGAAGTTGCTGATCGATGATTTCGATTCCAGCTTCTACGGAGAGGAAGAAGACGAGACGATTGATCTGAGCAAGATCAAAATTCACGACCGGCTGGGAGCCGCAGAATAAAATCAACGAACACGAAGAGGTAGCAAACAGGATCGGTATGACCCCGATGGCGTTTAAGAAATGAGTAAGCAGTACAACGATTCGAAAGAACAGAACTATTCCCGCCTGGCGGACGAAGTGTTGGCATTTTGGACCCAGGAAAAAGTATTTGAGCAGTCCGTGCGTTTGCGCGAGGGCGCTCCGGCCTTTACATTCTACGAAGGTCCGCCTTCGGCTAACGGCACACCCGGCATTCACCACGTGATGGCGCGCACAGTAAAAGATATTTTCTGCCGCTACAAAACGCTGGCGGGTTTTCAAGTAAAGCGCAAAGGCGGTTGGGACACGCACGGCTTGCCCGTGGAGTTGCAGGTGGAAAAACAACTCGGCATCACCAAAGACGACATTGGCCGGAAAATCTCCATCGAAGAATATAACCGAAAGTGCCGCGAAACGGTGATGATGTACAAAGACCAGTGGGACGACCTGACGCGGAAGATGGGCTACTGGGTGGATTTGGAGAATCCCTACATCACCTACGAAAAAAACTATATCGAATCGCTGTGGTGGCTCCTTAAGCAACTGTACGAAAAGCAACTGGTGTACAAGGGCTACACCATTCAACCGTATTCTCCGGCCGCCGGCACGGGTCTCAGCTCACACGAACTCAACTTGCCAGGCTGTTACAAAGATGTGAAGGACACAAGCATTGTGGCGCAGTTTGAAGTGACCCGTGATGCGAAGTCGGAGTTTTTGTTTTCTGGCACCGACCGAGATGTGTTTATTCTCGCCTGGACCACCACTCCCTGGACATTGCCATCAAATACTGCACTGGCGGTGGGTGAGTCAATCTCTTACATTCAAATCGACACATTTAATCCCTACACATTCCAGCCGGTGAGCGTGGTGTTGGCGCAGGAGTTGGCAGCAAAATATTTCTCCGAAAAAACAAAGGGTATTCCTTTACAGGATTTCAAACCAGGCGACAAGCAAATCCCCTGGACACCTGTACGTGAATTGAAAGGTAAGCAACTCGTGGGCATCCGCTATCAACAGTTAATGCCCTACGTGCAGCCGTTGTCCGACATCGAACAAGCGTTTCAGGTTATTTCCGGTGATTTTGTGAGTACTGAAGACGGTACGGGTGTGGTTCACATTTCACCAACGTTTGGAGCAGACGACTTCCGGGCCGCACGGCAAAACGGGATCCCCGCGTTATTAGTGCGCGATGAAAACGGCAACGAAGTGCCCACCGTTGACAAGCACGGTCGCTTTGTAAATGCGATCGGTAAAAAGCTGATGGAAGGTGTCAAGCAATTCAACATCAAAACACATAAAACCCTCGGCGAAGAAGACTTTTATGTAAAGAACTATACGAATGAAGATGAGAGCCATCCCGATTATAAAACCACTGATGTTATCATCTCCATCATTCTGAAGGAAGAGAACAAAGCTTTTAAAGTCGAGAAATACGAACACACCTACCCCCACTGTTGGCGGACGGACAAACCGGTGTTATACTACCCGCTCGACAGTTGGTTCATCAAAACCACCGCCTTGAAGGCCCGCATGGTGGAACTGAACAAAACAATTAACTGGAAGCCGGAGAGCACCGGAACGGGTCGTTTCGGCAACTGGTTGGAAAATCTGGTGGACTGGAACCTGTCGAGGTCACGCTATTGGGGCACGCCACTTCCGATCTGGATTACAAACATTCCAAAAGACATAGAAGACAGTGACCAAGAAATTGTAGTTGGACAACTAGGAGATTTCGAACAGCCATGCTGGTTTTACATATTGAATGAATTTGATGGAATGATTCGTGAAATCAAAGAAGGTAATGGCTATTTGCAATCCGAATTTATAAAGGGATACACCAACTACTATAACCTTACAACCAATCGCGCAAATCTTCTAGATGTTAGTGAAATTGAACGGAGAATTAGGCAGAAGCAACATGTTTCCCCTAGAGACCTTAACGATTGGGGAGTTCCCTCTGTTGTATATCGGCAATATCTGATTCGTGCGAAAGATGTTATACAAACTTTGGATATTCACCGGCCATACGTTGACAGTTTAATTTATATTGAAAAAATTGATGGTCACCGTGTTTGGTGCGGAGTCCGTGTAACAGAAAGAGTATTTACTCGCGAACCCGACCTGATCGATGTGTGGTTCGATTCGGGTGCTATGCCTTACGCGCAGTGGCACTACCCTTTCGAAAACAAAGAGATTTTCAAGAACGCGTATCCGGCTGACTACATCGCAGAAGGTGTAGATCAAACACGTGGTTGGTTCTTTACCCTGCATGCCTTAGCCGTCATGCTGTTCGATAGCGTGGCATTCAAAAACGTGATCTCGAACGGTTTGGTGCTGGATAAGGCGGGCAACAAGATGAGTAAGAGCAAAGGGAACGTGGTAAACCCTTTTGAAACCATCAACACCTACGGACCGGACGTAGTGCGCTGGTACATGATTGAAAACGCGCCTCCGTGGGACAACCTGAAGTTCGACATGGAAGGCGTAGCCGAAGTGCAGCGCAGATTTTTCGGCACGCTTACTAACACCTACTCGTTCTTCGCGCTGTATGCCAACATCGATGGGTATATCAAGGAGGAACAAAATGTAAGCTCCCAGCACCAACTATCCACCTTAGATCGCTGGATTCTTTCCAAGCTGCAATCCTTGATTGAAGAAGTTACCGCAGCCTACGAAAACTACGAGCCCACGCCCGCCGCCCGTGCTATTCAGGAGTTCGTAGACGACCATCTCTCCAACTGGTATGTGCGCCTGAATCGCAAGCGTTTTTGGCAGCCCGCTTCGCGTGGCGAACTTTCGGCCGACAAGCGTGCCGCCTACGACACCCTCTACGAGTGCCTGATGGTCGTGGGGCAACTTATGGCACCTATTGCACCGTTCTATGCGGAATGGCTGTATAAAAATCTAACGGATAACATTCGCAGCGAAGCCATCAAAAACCAGACACCTCTGCGTTTTGAATCGGTGCACCATACCCTGCTGGTACGCCCCGAACCCGCCCGTATAGACAGGGAGTTGGAAAAAACCATGGCCTATGCACAACGCGTCTGCTCGCTCGTGCATTCCATTCGCAAGCATGCAAAAATAAAAGTGCGTACTCCTCTGCAAAAGGTGCTGTTGCCGGTACTTGATCCGCAATTTGCCAGCCGGGTACAGGTAGC
>JBIIVI010000014.1:0-23431 GCA_044339555.1 Cyclobacteriaceae bacterium
CCGAGTAGGTACCCGCAATTCGGCCTCCGATTGGCCCCACCACAGACGGAGCCACTTGATCAATACCTTGCTGACTAAAACCTCCGGCACCACTGAGAAAATATTGGTAAGGTCCACCCGCAGGCGCAGACGTATTCAACGTGAGCGTAAGCGAGCCAGATGCCGTGCCACAGGATGTAGGGTTGACACCGGTCAAAACAAAAGCAGGCGACACATTAATCGTATAGGTTTTCGTGTCCGTCACGGTGCACGTGGTGATTGGGTCGGTGACGCTCACATCGTAGCGAAACACACCGGGCGTAGCTGTATCGACAAACTGACTTTGCGCGATGCCTGCCACTGCCCCATTGATTCGCCACTGGTAGGCCGCGCCTGGATTTTGTGCATTCAAGGCTGCGGTTGCATTGTCTTCGCAAAGGGTAAGATCAGGCCCCAGTTCCAGCTGGGGTCGGTTATCTGCAATCAACGCTTGTGCTTGCGAGAAGCAGCCGTTCGGGTCGGTATTCGTAACGGTTAAAAGTGCTGGCTGACTCACCACAATGGTTGGTGTAGTTGCCCCGGTGCTCCACAAGTGGGTAAGGTTGGGGATGTTATTGGCGTTTGCATTAAGTGTAACGGGGCCGGTACAAAGTGCCGCGCTGGTAAGTGTAGGCGGTGGTGGCGGTGGTACAATGCGCACTGTTTGCACAAGTGTAGTATCCAATCCGCACCGGTTCGTGAAGTTGGTGGTAATCGTGTAGGAGCGCGCGGTAGCGTACAAGTGATCTACACCGGTGCCGTTGGCGCTGCCACCATCACCAAAGAACCAGTTGATGACATCGATCGGGTCAGTGGGTGTGGCGTTGAACCGCGTGGTGTCGCCTAAGCAAATTCCTTCAAAGCCCACCAGCGGGCCGCCAAACGCACTGTTGTTGATTTGCCGGAAGTTGGGTAACCCCAGGCGACTGTTTGTGCCGCTCGCAAGATTAAACCCACTGAAGTTAACGGTACTAAGTCGGGTGGTGTCTTCATTCGCCTGTACGGTGCCCAGCACATTGCTGCCGTTGATGGCCATGTAGATTTGTCCATCAGGTGCCACTTGAATGGCGCCTAGTTCGCGCGCCTGGGGCAGACGTTGTTTAAAGAACGGGCGCCCGAGGGAATCCAAAAAGTATTCATAGAAAAACGAGTTGGCGGCCGTCTTCACCGTAGCAAATAGCTTGTTCCCGCCATTCGAGAATCCAATGCCATACACCTGGCCGGTAGGTTGATTCAGGTTGATATTGCGCAAGTTCGAAACCAGGCCGGTGGTATCATTGAGCGTAAACAGTTCGATTACGTTGCTGGTGCCCGGTGTGCTGATCGGCACTGCGAGGTTGTTGTTCGGCCCCAGCTTCATGTAGCCTTGTCCATTCTCCACCGTCTTCAACGTGTGCTCGGAGCCGATACTGGAGATGACGGGATCACCGATGCCAGCCGCGCTGATCGGATACGCCCGGAAATAATTGTTACCGAGTTCGTGCGCAATCAACCAACGCCCATTGGCGGTGATCCGCTCCGTAGATCGGCTAAACAGCAAAATATTTTTTTGAACGATGGCACCTCGGCCGTTGTTCGGCTTCAAATCAAACAACGAATACCGCAGCTCGTTCCGTGACGTACCGTTGATCGCCTGAGTCGTGAAAATGTAGTACAACGTTTCATCTCCCGGCACCGGCACAATCAAGGACGATTGCGTGGCATCCGGGTCGCCCCCGATGCCCGTATCAATTTGCGTATGCGTTCGGTCGAACACGGCATTGCCATCCGTATAAAAAATCGTTTCGCCATTTCGGTCGCACACAATCGCACACCCTTCGGGCGCATCCATGGCGCTGTCGTTCAGCGGGCGCGGAGGCGCTACATTAAAGTCGATTCCGGCTCGTCTCCCAAAATACCATTTGTTGGAAGTCTGATCCTGTAGTCGATATTCGCGTACGTTCACTCCGGCATACCCGGTACAGCCGCCTGCATCGGTTACCACCACATAGTAGTAGCCGGCCGAATCGGGCGTTAACACCGGACCCGTGTCGCCATTTGACCAAACAATAGAAGTGGGCGTACCACCCTGTACTTGCGCCCGAACTGAAAACTGCCGCGGAGACGAAGTTCCGCGTGGAGGCGGAAACTCACTGCGGCAAGCGGTGGTGTCGGACACCAACGTGATTTCCAACGGAAATGCATTGATTGTTACAGCCTGGGACACTGAATCCACCTGGCCACGATAAAAAGCAAACAGTCGGACGTTAAAGCTGCCAGCGGTTTCGTAGGTGTGAATCGGGCTGGTGCCGCGACCAAAGTTGGTGTCTCCAAAGTTCCAAACCAGGCTATCAGCAGCCGGTTGTACGGAAGGAAAAAAAGTAGTGGGCGAATTCTGACAAGCTCCCGTGCTTACAAACGACAGACGCATCCGTACAGTATCCCGAGCGAGAAACGATGGAAATTGAGTTGCCGCGAAATTAGTATTCCCGAAAGGCAAGGAAGTATACTGAACTCCGGCTGCAACTGTGTCGGTGCGCGACAAGCGCCCTACCAAAAACGGACCGGCCGCTGCCGCCTGATACAGATGGTAAATCGAACTATCGAGCGCCATTTGTAACCCGTAACTGCGGAATACAGTTGATAACAGCGGAGCTAACGTCACGTTTGTGTTCAAGTAATCATATTGCAGCACGTTCGCAGCCACACCTGTTTCACCATGACGCGACAGATAAAGAAAGCGACCACTCGGGCTCCACTCCATGTCGTAGATCGACTGGTTAGTGGTAGTGGCCAGACCTGAGTTAAAGATGGTGCGATCAAAACTAAGAATACCCGTAGCCGGATTGAACGTAAGTACAATCGCATCTGTACGACTGTCTTGTGCTGACACCGCCAATCTGCGTGTGGGTTCATGAAAGGCGAAGTTCGCAACGGAGGTGGGCACACCAAAGCCGTTAAAGCTGGTGGAGTTAAACGTGCCGGACACAAACGAAGCTGCGTTGATGAGTGTAACCGTGTAATTCTGTGTGCCGTTTTGGTGGGTGATGAGCCAGAAGTCCTCGCCATTCGCGTGACCAATCACCACCATACCCTCCGAACGGTTGGTCAAGCCGGGCACAGCAGTATTCTTTGTTTCCACATCCCCGAGGGCTGGCGCGGGAAAAACTGCATTTCCAAATAAGGCGGTATTCACCACTGAAAACTGGATTGTTCCACCAGTAGTAAAGTCTGCCGAATTGGTAAACACAAAATAGCGGGTTGTCTGACCTGGCACTTTGCAGATGGCCGTGGGTTGATTGGCCGCTGTGTTGGCCAGCAAACCGTTTCCATTGGGCATGCGCAGGTGGCACGCATCAAATACGTTACTGCCATCGGTATAGAACAAGAGGTTGCCATTGCCGGGATCATTCGCCACGGCACTGCCACCCGTGCCAAACGGAGTTGCTTGATTGGTAAGCACCACGGGCTGGTTGGTACCGCGGCTGAATTGCAGACCCTGGCGGGAGTTGCCAAAGTACCAGTTCGTCCCGGTTAAGGGTTGCCCTTTCGAAGCAAAACTGCCCCCGATTGCAAACAAAACTACCCACACTCGCCACCCGATCGAACGAAAAGAAATGTTATTCATACTAAGCTTGCTGGCCACACGTTCCTGCATGTAAAAAGTAGAACGCACAGGTCTCACGAAAGTATATATTTTACTACAAAATATCATTATCGAGTGGTGATTCAGTCGGGCAGGCAGAGCGTGCAGTCGATCAGCGTACACAAAGCGGGTTTGAATTGTAGGTCAGGTATTTCAAAAAATCAAATAATGCGCGTTATTTGTCAAATGCCAATTGCAACGACTTCTCGTTTTCGTCTCGGCCTTGTGTGGCTGTTTTGCCTGGCAAGTGTAACTTCTGTTCTTGCACAAGACCCACAGTTTTCGCAGTTCTATGCGGCACCTTTGTATCTCAATCCCGCGTTTGCGGGTTCTTCGCAACAGGGCCGCGTGGGTTTAAACTATCGCAATCAATGGCCGGGTGTTGATGCCAACTTCACCACCATGTCCGCTTTTGCGGATTTTTATATTGAAGACAAGAATAGTGGTGTTGGCGCCATGCTGACGCGTGATTATGTGGGCCTCGTGGGACTTCAGTCGATCAGCCTTGCGTTTCAATATGCCTACCAATTGCGGCTTACGCAGAAGCTTTCGTTTCGACCTGGGTTTCAGGCTGCGCTCTATCAGCGTTCCATCAACTTTGGGCGGCTCACGTTCGGCAACCAGTTTGATCCGAATACAGGCGAGTTTATTGGAGGTGACTCAGGCGAGGGACTCAGCGGTGGCAATCGCTTTTTCCCAGACCTGTCAGCCGGGGGATTGTTCTACACACCCAATGCGTGGCTGGGATTTGCTGCCCATCACTTAACGCGACCTAACAACTCATTGGTAGGCGAAGACAGCAACTTGCCAATTAAACTTTCCGCGCATGCGGGTTGGAAGTTTTTCTTTCGACCTGGTGTGATGGGGCAAGGTGTGTACGCCCGCAAATCCGAACGCAGCATCGCACCTGCCATCCAGTATCGCAGGCAAGGTCCGTTTACGCAAATGGATGTCGGTACTTACTTCACGTTCGAGCCGATTGTAGTGGGCACGTGGTACCGCGGAATTCCATTCAAGAGTTTGAATAACATCATCAACCATGAATCCATTGTGCTGCTGGTGGGCATGACGTTAAAAGGTGCCAAGGATGTGTTAAACATCGGCTACAGTTACGACATCACCATTTCGCGTCTAGGCCCCGGCACGGGTGGCTCCCACGAAATCAGTCTGGTGTATTCGTGGCCGATCCGCAATCCGCGTAAGCCACCGAAGGATAAACTGATAATACCGTGTCCGGATTTTTAACGAAGCTGCAATGAATACAAAACACTTAATCATAAACGCCTGGTGGGTACTGGGCGTTTTCTTTTGGAACCCTCTACACGCACAAACGTATTCTGAGAAACTCGGCTTCCCCGCAGGCGCGCGGGTGCTGATTTTACATGTGGATGATGCGGGTATGTCGTGGGATTCGAATGAAGGTGCACAACGCGCACTCATAAAAGGAGCGGCCACTTCGGTAAGCGTCATGATGCCGTGCCCGTGGGTACCGGGTTTTGTTAAGTTTCTGAAACAGAATCCGTCAGTGGATGCCGGCTTGCATCTAACGCTTACTTCTGAATGGGACGATTACAGGTGGGGTCCACTCCTGGGCAAACCTGCCGTGCCCGGATTGGTTGATTTGCAGGGAGCGCTTTGGCCTTCGGTGGAAGATGTGGTGAAGAACGCGAAAGCCGATGAGGTGGAATCTGAGATTGTAGCGCAAATCAATCGCGCACGTGCCATGGGCTTTGAACCCACCCACCTCGATTCGCACATGGGTACGCTGTTCGCCACACCTGCCTTTCTGGAACGCTACGTTAAAGTGGGTATCGCGCAACGTATTCCCGTGATGTTTCCGGGTGGCCACAATACCATGATTGGCCAAGAAAATGCCGCTACACCCGAGTTGCGTGTACAAATGGAGGCATTGGGCATGCAAATCTGGAATGCGGGGTTACCTGTGTTGGATGACTTGCATAATGTGAGTTATGGTTGGGCGTATCCGTCCGACAAGAGAATAACCGACTCCCAATTACAAGCCTTCGCTACCCAGAAGTACATCGAAACAATTCGTCAGCTAAAGCCAGGGCTCACGATGGTGATCATGCATTGCACAGCTCCCACGGAGGTGTTTCCCCACATTAGCGATTCGGGGCAGATTCGAAAAGGAGATTTATTGGCCATGGAAGATCCCACGTTCAAGAAATTCTTGAAGGACGAGGGGATCATCCTCACTACTTGGCGCGAGGTGATGCAGCGGAGAAAGGCGCAAAAGTAAACTAGCGTAAGACTAGCTGTGGGAAAGCTATTCAATCCTCTGCCCCACCCCCGATTTTACAGATGTTATCGATACCCAGGTGCAGTAATGCATCGCCTGCGTTTACGACAGGATTGTTGTTGAGCCCTACTACATAACCCATGGTGGGTGCTTTTACCGTCTCTTTAAACTCAGCAAACGGATCTGTGATCATGCCAACTACCTGCCCTTTGTGCACCAGATCGCCACACTTGATTTGGGATTGAAACAAACCGGCCGTCTTGGCCCGCACCCAGGAAGAAGACCAGACAATTCGGTTTTCTTCGGTGGGCTCGGGTGCCCAGTCGATCATCTGCAGGTGCTTCATCAAACGTAAAGTGCCATTGATCCCTTCCTCGATGGCATGCTGATCAAACCGTACGGACTCGCCCCCTTCGTACACGATGATGTTCTTGCCTTGCTTGGCAGCCGTTTGCCGCAGCGAGTGCGGACGAAAAGGGGCATCCAACGTGAATGGCGCATTGAAGGCAGCCGCTAACTCCACGTTGCGTGCGTCCTGCATCACACATCGCACTTGCGGGTAATTGGTGCGCATGGCGCCACCAGTATGGAAATCAATGCCATAGTCGATGAACGGAATCACATCGTGCGTAACATGAAACGCCACCCGCGAGGCAAGCGATCCGGTTTTGCTGCCAGGAAACGAGCGATTGATGTCTTTGCCGTCCGGAACTTCACGCGAGTAATTCAAAAAACCATACACGTTGATAATCGGCATACACAACACCGTGCCGCGTTTCACGCGATGATAGCCTTGATCCAGGATGCGCCTGACGATCTCGGTGCCGTTGATTTCATCGCCATGCATCCCGGCCATCAGCGCGAGCGTGGGGCCATCCTGCGGAGCGCGGTATACATAAATCGGAGTGTTGATGTGCGTGTGCGAGGGCAATCGCGCAATGTTGATGCTTACTTCCTTGAACTCTCCCGGGCGGATTTCCTGATCGGAGATGACGATATTCTTCATGCGTCATCTAAATTCGTAAATTCAATTCACATAACCAGTTAAAACCGATTCCCTGATATCGAAATGAAAAATTCACAAAGCCCACGCTATTTTGCTTAGGCATTTATCTTGTCTTTCTGAATCCGGTTTTTACCTGCGTTCTTCTCAAGGTATTGAATAATCTTAGCTGCAATATCAACTTTGGTGGCCCCTTCGATACCTTCCAGCCCGGGTGACGAGTTCACCTCTACGATCAGCGGGCCGCGTTTCGAAGGCAACATGTCTACACCAGCTACACCTAAGCCCATTTTTTTTGCTGCAAAAACGGCCGCATGTTTTTGATGTTTATCCAACTTTACTACCTCGGCATGGCCGCCGCGATGCAGGTTGGAGCGAAACTCACCATCACGTGCTTGTCGTTTCATCGCGCCTACTACTTCTCCGTTCACTACAAACGCACGGATGTCGGCACCTTTGGCTTCTTTGATAAACTCCTGCACAATGATGCGCGCTTTCACACCGTGAAACGCTTCGATCACCGACTGCGCTGCTTTTTTATTTTCGGCCAGCACTACCCCTAAACCCTGGGTGCCTTCCAACACTTTAATGACGACCGGTGCTCCACCCACAGCCTCAATCGCGCCCTCGGTGTCTTTGGAGTAATCCATGAAAATGGTTTTCGGCAAACCCAAGCCCGCGCGCGAAAGGATTTGCAAACTGCGTAACTTATCGCGCGAGCGAATGAGCGCCTGCGATTCCACGGCCGTAAACACCTTCATCATTTCGAACTGCCGCACCACCGCCGCGCCATAAAAGGTAACGGAGGCCCCAATGCGGGGAATGATTGCATCGAAATAATCCAGCCTGCGCCCGTTGTACCACACCATTGGATTTTTCTTTTCGATCACCAACACGCACTTCATGTGGTCGATGATCTCCACTTTGTGCCCGCGCTTCTCGCCCACTTCCTTCAACCGCTTGGTGGAATAGAGTTTCGAATTTCTACTTAAGATGGCAATATTCATAATCGCGAAGCTTGGGTATTGATTTTGTGTTGAAAGGCAAGATCTTTTTTGGTGATGTCGATCAAGAATCGGTTGCGCAAAATTTTGCGCCCCAAAAGTACAGGGAACTTCAAGTTGCCCCGGTTGCTTAACGAGAACTCCGCTCGGATGATTCGGTTAAAGAGTTTGACTTTGGTCTTGATCACGTAGCGAAGTTCCGCCTCGCCAAACGAGTTGCGCACCTCGCGCTGCACAAATTTCTTGAAGCGAAACAGCATGCCGGTAAATTCGGGGTGTTCTTCGTCTAATAAAACAAACTCAAGTATTCCGTTTACCACCTCTGCGCGCGAACAATGCAGACTACACGTGTAGGCGCCCGTATCCACCTTCGCTTGAATGTCGGTTAATCCCAACCCCGGTAAATCCACCCGATCGGAGCGCCCCAGAATTTGCATCGTGCTGCCGGTAAGAGAATAAACTTACAAATAAAAAAGCCTCCCGCAAGGAGGCTTTTTTTACCAGGTTATGAAATGATTAACCTTTTGCGATTTTGAACGACACGCTGGTGTTTTCCCATTGCAGGGTAACGTTG
Source organism: Cyclobacteriaceae bacterium (assembly GCA_044339555.1). Classification (GTDB taxonomy): domain Bacteria; phylum Bacteroidota; class Bacteroidia; order Cytophagales; family Cyclobacteriaceae; genus ELB16-189. The sequence continues at coordinate 8,485 of JBIIVI010000014.1, forward strand.
TCCTTCTCCACACCAATGGTAAATGTCTCCACAAATGCGGAAGTCTTCCCGGATTTCACTTTTACGCGCAATACATCGTTTTTTTCGGTGTAATCGTACGGACTGCCTTTTGCGTCCTTGCTGATGATAATGGTCCACTCGTTCTCGCCGGGCACCGTGAACAAACCATACTTGCCTTTCGCCAATTTTTGGCCCTCTACTTTTGCATCGGCACTAATTTCGAAAGAAGTAATCGCGTTTGCACCTGTGCGCCACACCTGGCCGTAGGGTACCAAACCACCCATGATCTTACGACCTTTGGCCGAAGGCTGGTGGTAGTCGATGGTTACTTTTACACCATCAATAGTGGCTTCCGCTTTGGCGGGCGGGCTAGGCATTTTTTTCGCTTTGTCGTCTTGCGCGGTTGCTACCAGCGCAACAAAAAACACGGCTGCCAGGGTAAGAAGAGTTTGTTTCATAATTGTTTGATTGGGTTAATGATTCGATTCCATAACAAAAGTGTGCCGCCATTCATTCCTGACCGCGACACACTTTTTTGCATACAACCTGTAAACTGCATGTATAACGGCCATCGGGTTTGAAAGTTTTGCAACTAGTTTGAATTGTTGTGTCGGTTTAACGACCAAACGGGTTAAGTGCCGACCGGGCCCGCTTGCCACCCCCCATTTTGTTCATCGTTTTCATCATTTTTCGCATGCCTTCAAACTGTTTCAACAACTGATTTACCTGTTGAATGGAAGTGCCACTGCCTTTCGCAATGCGGATTTTGCGACTTTGATTGATGAGTTCCGGACTTTCGCGCTCCGCCAGCGTCATCGAGCGAATGATCGCTTCAATCGGTTTGAATGAGTTATCATCAATATCTACCTCTTTCATAGCTTTGCCCATGCCGGGGATCATGCCGAGCAAATCTTTCATGTTCCCCATTTTCTTGATCTGCTCCAGCTGCCCGAGGAAGTCGTTGAAGTCAAACTGGTTCTTGCGGATTTTCTTGTTCAGACGCGCGGCCTCTTCTTCATCAAAGGCCTGTTGGGCTTTTTCTACAAGCGTTACAACATCGCCCATGCCCAAGATCCGGCTTGCCATCCGATCCGGGAAAAACCGATCGATGGCATCCATCTTCTCCCCCGAGCTGATAAACTTGATGGGCTTCTCCACCACTCTGCGAATGGAGAGGGCCGCACCACCGCGAGTATCGCCATCGAGTTTGGTTAACACCACGCCATCAAACTGGAGGCGATCGTTAAATGCTTTTGCGGTATTCACGGCGTCCTGACCGGTCATGGCATCCACCACAAACAGCGTTTCGCTGGGGTTAAGCGCTTGCTTCAAGGCCGCGATCTCATTCATCATCTCCTCATCTACCGCCAAACGTCCGGCGGTATCGACAATCACCACGCGATAGTTATTTTGTCGGGCATGGGCAAGTGCTGCCTGCGCAATCTTGATAGCGTCTTTATTGTCGGGCTCGGCATATACCTCTACGCCCACCTGTTGGCCCAACACTTTCAACTGATCAATCGCGGCCGGCCGGTAGATATCGCAAGCGGTTAACAGCACATTGCGGCCCTGACGTTTGAGGTAGTTGGCCAGTTTGCCAGAGAATGTGGTTTTACCAGAACCCTGCAAACCTGCTATGAGAATAATGGCGGGGTTGCCATCGATTTTTATATCCTGGCTCTCACCGCCCATCAGCCCGGTGAGTTCATCGTTCGTGATTTTGATCAGCAACTGCCCCGGCGAAATCGCGGTAAGCACGTTCTGCCCCATGGCTTTGTTGCGGATTTCATCGGTAACTTCTTTAGCTACCTTGTAGTTTACGTCCGCATCAATCAACGCCTTTCGGATTTCCTTGATGGTAGTGGCCACGTTGATTTCGCTGATGCGCCCCTGACCTTTGAGGGTTTGGAATGCTTTCTCGAGTTTGAGACTTAAACTATCGAACATAGATGGAAAGTTGAAAGGACGGCAAATTTAGGATTTTTTGACGTTTTTATCGGCTCTATTTGCGCGGGGTAACCACGAGAAAATGCACAAGAAAAGCCCAAAGGGCTTGAATTTGATTAGCCTCCGGTGGCCACTGGAAGCTAATTAAATTAACACGCCCATCACCCCCGAAGGGGTTGAACGTAAATGAATCCAAAAATTCAACCCCTCCCGGGGTTGACCCATCTTTTTATGCTGATTCCCTCAATTTCATTGAGGGCTAATCAAATTCAAGTCCTATCGGACTTGGGCTACCAAGATTTCACGTTGCTTAGAATGGATTTTCTGGTCCCTGCGGGGTCTTCGTTTCGATACCCCGCAGCTGGCTGGAGCCCCACTGAGGGCCTAGAGTATTTTTTGACGGGTTTATCGACTTAGGTTGCAATGGCGAAGCCTACAAATTGCCTGGCCTTTACCTCACCCCAATTGCGCGTGTGCGGTGGGGCAATTCTCATTTCCCCGCGCTCCACAAGGAGTCACATGGAGAGCGGAGCATAAGTTGTGCGGGCAGGTACCCGATTCTATCATTGAAATAGTTCATGCATTGGTTTACCATTCGCTCACAAAAAAAGGCCGCCCTGATTCAGAACGGCCTTCGTTGTTTTGAGTGGATTGCTTAGTTGTTCTTGCCCATCTTGGACATTTCCTTCTCGAAGGTTTCTTTGAACTTCTCGTAGTCGTAGTCAATCTTCAGCCGGTCGTCTTTGGAGAGGCGCTCGTTGTATTTGCTCACCAACTCATCGGCCGACAGTTCGATGGCGATGTAGGTCTTGAAGCTTCCCTGTTCGGTTTTCATCAGTTTCTCGCAGATGGTGCGGATACCCGAAAGTGTCTGGTCTACCACTTCGCGGTTCAAGCTTTCGAATCGCTCTTCCACTTCTTCGCGGTTGTTCATTTCACGGGAGTTCACATAGTTGTCTGTCACCGTCTTTACCGTAGTCTGGATGGATTGGGCTAGTTCGTTGCGCGCGTTGGTTAACGCCTTGCGCTTGGAGGTTACCTGATCCGAACTCTCGCCAATGGAATTGGCCCGGAAAAATTTGTTGGTGGTAAAAAAGTCAGGGCCCGAGCAAGGCACGACCACTTCGGTTTCGCCTTTGGGGGCTGACTGTTTTTTGCTACAACCGGCAAAGACTACCGCAGCCAACACTACGGCCACGAAAGAACGGTTCATAAACTTTTTCATGTGTTAGTAATTTATTGTTTTGCAAGTTAGAAGAATACAATTTACGGGCCACAATTATTTTAACTTCGTTTCAGCTGCCCGGGTTTCGGCAATTGTGCCATTTTTCCAACTACTCTCTGGGCGAAAGGCGTTGCGTGAGGGACGCGAAGGGCTTGGCCACGCGCTTCGCGTGGCGGGAGCGACAGCGAACCCCGTAGCGGCCCGACCCGACCCCGCGCCTCGCGGTGGGCGGGACACGCCCAAAAAAGTACGATCAATCCAATGCTCGATTACTGCAGAATGGCGTTCAACAACTCTGGCAACTTTTCTTTTTCCAGCGTTTCCAGTCCTTTGTTGTAAGCCTCCTGGCTTGAGCGGTCGTAATCCAAGCTGAAGCCTTTGATGCGGTCTAGGGTCGTGGAATAGATTTTTTTACTATCGGCTACAGAGGTCACGTTAATCACGGCCGTCATGAAGGTGATGTAAATGCTGCCCGACACGGAGCCCTTCTCGCTATCGGCTGTCACGTCCATGAGCAGGTCTGCTTTATCTTTGTTTTCAGTAAACTCAAAGCCGTTGTTGGTGAGGTAGTTTTTGATGCGGTTGGAAATTTGCAACGTATTACGTGCGGCACCAAATGTTTTTTCCTGCGCCACCAGGTAGACAAGCGGGCGCTTTACTTTTAGCACCACGACTGCTTTGGGTACCACCATTTTTTGAACGATGAGGGAATAAATTTCGGTAGGATTGTTTGCTGCAAAGGCGGCCAAATCCAGACGCACGGCTACGGTTTGCTCCAGATCGCGCGAACCGATCTTGGTGAGCAACATTTTGGCTTGCCCACTTGCATCGGTTTTGTAGTTGGGGAATACATCGCCCGCGCCTTTTTCGAAACCGGCTGCCAGCGGCAGGCCTTCGATCGTGCGGTTGGATTCTTTCATGAATGCCTTGAGTGTAATGGCTTGCTCGTTGGTGGCGACCCTGCGGTTCAACTCCACTTGCGCAGGCGTGGCCGAGAGGTCGATGCGCGTGAGCAACTTTTGCATGGACGCGTAGATTTCGGTGGTGAGCAGAATCTCATTGCCCTCGTACATCAGCCGAATGGGCTCGCCCAGGTATTTTTCGATGGCACGGAAACCCTGGAAATAGAACCCGAGTGCTTCCACTTCTTTCGCGGATTTTTCCGACTGGCGCGCTTTGGTGAACATATCCAGCGCCAACGCTACAGCATCGCGCTTTTGCTGCTCTTTGATTTCGCGGTACCGTTGCTTGGAGAGGCGATAGTACACCCAGTAGTTGCGTTCGTCCTCCCAGACATCTACCTGTTCGAACTCTTCAATTTCATCCGCGGCGTCGGTTTGAATGATTTGTTCGTACTTGTCGCGGAACTCTTTGTTTTCGTCTATCGAAGTTAGAATGGAAGTGGACGAGACGGTGACTTTAATTTCGGAAACCAAATCCTGAAGGGCACTTTTTTTGGCGATTTGGATATAGTTGTTTTCACCGGTTTTGCCGCTATGGCCGATACCAATAAAATAGGCATCGTTGGCCGGTTTGGCCGAAAGCCAGGAAGGCCGACTTTTTTGGAGCTCCGTTTTTAATGTGTTAGGCTGCGTACTGGGACTACAAGCAGCCACGATAACAAAAAGCGGTAGAAAACGATACACAGAGGGTTTATTTAAACGTTGCAACATTCAGAATTCATGCCAAAAGTGGAACAAATCTATCGGGTTGGCGGAATCTTCGGAACAAGGCAGGATTTTTTTTAGTTTTATGTGTAAATCGATCGATATGAAAACGAGGGGATGGTTAGGGATGTTGGTGATGGTGGTGCTGGTACTGGCGTGCACAGAGCCCAATGAAACTGCGTTTACCGGCAACGAGGTAACGTACGATTTGCAATCGGGTGGAGTCTATAACATTAGCGGAACAGTAACTTTAAAGGAGCGCAAAGACGGAACCACGAGTGTAATTGTGGCGCTGACGGGAACGGAAGGGGTGGCCACCCATCCAGTGCACCTGCACAAAGGGTACATCAGCGAATCCGGTGCGGATGTGGCCGCCCAGCTTACTCCGCTGCCGGCGCAAACGGGCCGTTCGGAAACCGTGTTGAATCAATTGGCAGACGAGACACCGGTAACCTACGCGCAACTAACAGACATGGTGGCCAACATTAAAATTCACTTATCGGAAACCGGCCCCGGCCGCGACATCATTCTAGCCGGTGGGAATATTGGTAAAGGAATTTCCGCGCCCGCAAATGGCCGCCTTTCTTACGATCTGGGTGTGTGTAAGAGCGAGTAATCAAGCGAACCAACCGCCCATACGCCTCTACCGAATAGTTGAATCAGAAACAAAAAAGCGGCTGCGGCTTAAAGCCGCTTTTTTCATTCGCACAAGTTTAATACGATTTCTTCTTGCTACCCCAGAACCGATCGCGCTTGGCAGAAGCTTTGCGCGGCTTCTTTTCGCGATCAAAATCCTTCTTGGGTCCGCTGAGTTCCAGTCGTACCTGACGGCCGCGTACCTGCACATCGCTGAAGCCTTTCATGACTTTTTCCACGAGGTCCGGCTCCACTTCAAAAAAGGAATAGGCGCCTTTGAGATCGATCTTGCCCACTTGCTTGCTTTTGAGATCGCCAAAATCGCAAATCAGGCCGAGTAAGCTGCCCTTGTCTAGGCCATCCATTTTGCCCACGTTGATGAAGATACGCTCGCCGGAGGCGTAGCCTTCGGAGTCGCCCGTTTCCACGCGCGATCCTTCCGAAGAGTTTAAGTCGGGCGCATCGCGGTAGTATTTGTAAATCTGGTTGAATTCGATGGAAGCGAATCGTTTGATGATTTCTTCTTTGGAAAGATTCATCAGCTCGTGGTACACCTCGGGCAGGAAAGAATCGATTTCTTCATCGTTCACTTCCACTGATTTTACCTGGTGCATCATGTCGATGAGTTTCTTGGTGCAAATCTCATCGCCGGTAGGCACGGGTACTTTCGTAAACCGCTTATTCAACATCTTCTCGATTTGCTGAATGCGGCCACGATCGCGTTTGCCCACGATGGCCAACGAAATGCCTTTACGCCCGGCGCGTGCCGTGCGGCCGGCACGATGGGTATAATATTCGATTTCGTCCGGCAGGTTCATGTGCACCACGTGCGTGAGGTTATCAACATCAATGCCGCGGGCTGCTACATCGGTGGCCACCAGAATCTGGATGGCCTTGTTGCGGAAGCTGCGCATCACCTTGTCACGCTGCTGCTGGCTTAAATCGCCATGGAGGGCATCGGCATTGTAGCCATCTTTCATTAAATGCTCGGCAATCTGCTGCGTATCTACTTTTGTCCGACAAAATACCACGCCATACATTTCGTTGGTGTAATCCAAAAAACGCTTTAGCGCCAGGTACTTGTCGCGCTCGTTCACCACCACGTATTGGTGATCGATGTTTTCGTTGGCCTGGTTGCGCGTACCGGTCGTTAGTTCTTCCGGCTGGTGCATGTAGGCCTGGGCAATCTGCCGCACTTCGCGTGGCATGGTGGCCGAAAACAGCCAGGTGGTTTTGGTATCGGGTGTTGTGGCCAGGATTTCATCAATGTCTTCTTTGAAGCCCATGTTGAGCATTTCATCAGCTTCGTCCAGCACCACAAACTTGACGGTGTTGAGTTGCAACGCCTTCCGCGAAAGCAAATCGATCAAGCGACCGGGTGTGGCAATAACGAGGTTGACGCCATGTTTGATTTTCCGAATCTGGTCGCCAATGCTGGCGCCTCCGTAAACGGCCACCACGCGCAAATCTTTGTAGGATTTCGAAAAGCGTTCGAGGTCGTTTGTAATCTGCAAACACAATTCGCGCGTAGGTGCGAGGATGAGCGCCTGCGGCTGACGCAGTTTTTCATCAATGAGTTCTACCAGCGGCAACCCGAAGGCCGCGGTCTTACCGGTGCCGGTTTGTGCCAAGGCTACCACATCGGTGGTGCCTTGCAGCAGGAGTGGTATTGCTTTTTCCTGAATGGGGGTGGGTGTTTCGAAGCCCAATGCTTGAATAACGTCCACCAGTTGCCCTGAAAGACCCAGGGCAGCGAATGATTTCATCTAATTAATTGTAAGTGAGCCACAAAGGTACAGAAATATTATGGGCGAGATGGATTTGTTTTCTACACAGGTCTGGAAACGGGACCTAGCATAAGAAAATACTGTCAATTGGAGAAAACGCAGTATTTGTGTTTTGTTTACGAAGCCAGGTGCGCAGAAATTCCGTCAACAAACTGACGCAATTTAGAGTCTCAATCTTAGCCTCCACAAACCCGTGCCATCCGCAAACGTTTTGTACCTTCGGTTTATGGAACTGGTAAAAAAGCTTGGTTTCTTCTCCGCATTTGTATTAGCTGCCCTCAGCATCGGTGGCTTCTATTTGGGCGGGGGGTGGAATTTTCTGGCGTTGATTTTCGCGTTCGCGATCCTCCCGTTTTTCGACCAGTTGGTAGGGCTTGATACCCTCAACGTGCCACCCTCGCGCTTGGCAATTGTTGCCGAGGAATTCTACTACCGGTTTATCACGTATGTGTGGACCTTCTTTCAAATCGGGTTTTTGTTTTGGGGTGCATATGCGATCAGCACGGGCGCACTACAGCGGTGGTGGGAGTGGCTGGGGTTTGTGATTGGTTTTTCGCTGGTAACCGGCGGCATCGGGATTACGGTAGCCCACGAATTGGGTCATAAAAAATCTGCGCTTGAGCGCTTTTACAGCAAGGCCCTGTTGATGACGGTGTGCTACATGCATTTCTATATCGAACACAACCGCGGCCACCATGTGTACGTGGCCACGCCGGAAGACCCGGCCACCGCCCGAAAGAACGAAAACTTCCATCGATTCTGGTTCCGATCAGTTTTCGTGGGCTATGCACATGCGTGGCGCCACGAGGTGGAGCGATTGAAGCGAGCCAACCTACCCGTGTGGAGCTACCATAACCAAATGATTTGGTTTGGCGTATTGCCGCTGCTGTTTTGCGCGGTTCTCACCATCGCATTCAGTCCCACGGGCACCGTCTTCTGGAGCATCCCGCTTTTCTTTTTTGCGCAAAGCTATTTTGCCTTCTCCTTGCTGGAGTTAGTGAATTACGTAGAGCACTACGGCATCGTGCGCAAACAACTTCCCGATGGCCGGTACGAACGAGTCAACCCGCTGCACTCGTGGAATGCAAGCCACCTACTCAGTAATTTTTTTCTGTTTCAATTGCAGCGCCATTCCGATCACCATGCGCATGCCATCAAACGGTACCAGGTTTTGAATCACTACGAGGAAAGTCCGCAGTTGCCGTTTGGCTATCCTACCATGATTATTCTGGCGCTGATTCCACCGCTCTGGTTTCGATTGATGAATCCGCGCCTTGAAGCGTGGGAGCAACAGGTGTATCAACACCCGTGGGCCGGTAAACTGGCTACTGAATAGAATTCACAAACTGAACGATGGCCGTTACCGCGGCGGGCATCACCGGCACATCGGCCTGCATGTATGTGCTAAGATTTGCCATGCGGTCCGCAGACGCCTGGCGAAATACGTGATTCATTTCCTCCACCAACGCCCATTGCGCATCGGGTCGCGCCTGGCGTAGTAGCTCCGCATCAGCAACCGTAACCTGTAAGTCGGTGGCACCCTGGAGGATTTGAACGGGAATCGAGATGCGAGCGAATTCCGTGGCCGGATTCAATTTCATAAACGAGATCAGGAACGGCTGCACAGAAGGCCGAAATAGCGATTGCAAGAGCGGACTCACTTTTTTCACGCGGTACCCGGCTTGAAGCGAATCAATCGTGGCGTTTGCTTCCGCAACAAGCGCCGGCGGATTATAGGGATTGGCTGCAAGTTGTTCTTTCAGCACGAGTTGCAAGGGACGCCCCAGGCCCGCGGCAGAAACGAATCCGGAGCAAGGCTCTTGTTGAACCGCCAACATGCCCACCAACGCGCCCTCGCTGTGCCCGAGTACAATTACCTTTTTGAAACGTGCATCGGACTTGAGCCTGCGAATCCAACGAACGGCATCGGTGACGAAATCCGAAAACTGCACGGCTGTCTCGTCCCCATTGCGCATCGTACTCTTTCCCACGCCTCGCTTGTCGTACCGCAATGTGGCAACTCCTTGTGCGGCCAACCCTTCGGCCAGCCATTTTTGATAGTTCGACTTGAGCCGCGGATTATTGCCATCGCGATCGGTGGGGCCCGACCCCGCGATGATCAGCACCACGCGATCGGCAGGTTGCATCGGCCACAGCAAAGTTCCCTTCAACACACATTCTTCTGTGGAATCCTGAAGGAACTCTTCCCGCTGAGCCAAAGCCATCACACACATGAAGAGACAAAAAACAAAAGGTAGTTTTCGCACGAGAAACAACGGTTGTGGTTACCCGGCCAAGGTATTTACTTGCGGGGTCAGATCCAATGGCCGATACCCATCTCTTTCAGTTCAAACAGTTCAACCTACATCATGCACACAGCATGAAAGTGGGCACCGACAGTGTGTTGTTGGGCGCCTGGGCAGCTGTAGAAGGCGCTACTTCTGTGTTGGATGTGGGCACAGGATCGGGCGTGCTGGCGTTGATGGTGGCACAACGTACATCTGCCAGCACACACATTGATGCGATTGAACTCAACCCGAATGCAGCAGCCGAAGCGCGCAAAAACTTTTTGCAAAGCCCGTGGCATTCGCGCCTTGCCTTGATCGAAGGTGATTTTCTTCGTTGGAAGACGCTTGTCTCCTACGATCTCATCATCAGCAACCCACCGTATTTCGAAAACAGTTTGCTGCCACCCAACTCCGCGCGCAGCGCAGCCCGCCACACGGTGGCGCTCCACGCGTGGGCCATTCTCGACTTTGCGCATACGCACCTATCGCCTTCCGGTACCGTAAATCTGGTGCTGCCCGCGCGGGAGGGTGAAGTCCTGATCCAACAAGTTGCACAATTGCCGCTTTACCTCACGCGCCAATGCCAAGTGCGCAGCCGACCCCAGAAGCCGGTAGAACGATTACTGTTGGAATTTTCAAGCACTCCAAAACAAGTTGCACGAGAAGAACTTGTTCTTCATACCACCCACCACGCCCGCAGCGAGGCTTACCAGCAACTTACACACCCGTTCTACACAAAAGGTTAATACTCCATTCATCAAAATCACCGCCAGGTCGCTTTTCAAAATCGGTAATCTTGCAGGTGGTATGATTCGCTTTTTTGTTTTCATGATGGCCCTTTCGGGGATGGCCGCGCAGGCACAAGGCATCCTGATCAAGCGCACGAGCGAACCAATCCGCATTGATGCCCGCATGGACGAGGCCGAATGGCAAACAGCCGATGTAGCGAAAAACTTTCGGCAATATTTTCCCTACGATACTTCGCTGGCCAAAGCGCAAACGGAAGTGCGCATCTTATACGATGACCAGAATATTTATGTTTTTGCGAAAATGTTGAATCTCGGGCCGCGCGGCTATGTTACACCTTCGCTCAGGCGCGATTTTCGGGGCGAAGCCAACGATGGCTTCACGGTTGTGTTCGATCCGTTTCAGGATCGCACCAACGGATTTGTTTTTGGCGCCAACCCGTATGGCGTGCAGCGTGAGGGACTCATTGCCAATGGTGGTGGCACGGGTCAAAGCGATTTCTCGCTGAACTGGGACAACAAATGGTACAGCCAATCGGCCATTTTTGAAGATCATTGGGTGACTGAAATGGCCATTCCGTTTAAAACACTACGCTTCAAACAAGGTCTCGACAAATGGTTTGTGAATTTCTATCGCATCGACTCGCACAATGCCGAGCGCTCTACGTGGTCGCCCATCCCCCGGAATTTCGACATTGTGAATATGGCGTTCAATCGGGAACTGGTTTGGGATCGCCCCCTGCGCAAACCCGGTGCAAATATCTCTGTCATTCCTTATGTGGCCGGTGGGCAGCAACGCAACTTTGAGACTGGCACACCGCGCAGTGGCAATTTGGATTTTGGCGGTGATGCCAAAGTAGCGATTAGCCCGGCGTTGAATCTGGACTTAACCGTAAACCCGGACTTTTCGCAAGTGGAAGTAGATCAACAAGTAACCAACCTGGACCGCTTCGAAATCTTTTTTCCAGAGCGCAGGCAGTTCTTTCTGGAGAATGCGGACTTGTTTGCCAATTTTGGTGTAGAAGGAACGCGGCCTTTTTTTTCGAGGCGTATTGGCGTGGCGCGCGATGAATCCACTGGTCAAAACGTGCAGAACCCCATTCCATTTGGTGCGCGGCTCAGTGGAAAAGTGAACAACAACACACGTGTGGGATTTTTGAACATGCAGGCAGGCCGCGATGCCGCCATCAACCTTCCTGCCACCAACTTCACCGTGGCCACGTTGCAGCGCAAAGTATTTGCCCGCTCCAACTATGGGTTCATGATAATCAACAAGCAAGCCTTTCAAGACAGCATCGGAGGCGACTTCACATTGTCGCCCAAAAAGTTTAACCGCGTGCTTGGATTCGATTACAACCTGGCGAGCAAAGACAATAAGTGGAACGGTAAGTTTTTTTATCACCGCGAGTTTGACAATAAGAAGCTCGACTCCACATTCGCCACGGGCGGCTTCTTGAGTTACAGCACGCTGAACTGGCAAATCGAAACCTTGGTGCGAAACGTGGGTGCCAACTATAATCCTGAGGCTGGATTTGTCAGACGCAGAGACATTCTGCAGTCGGCCACTACCATCTGGCGAAATTTTTATCCCGCCAAGGGCAAGGTGCAAAGCCACGGCCCCGGTTTTGACTACGATCTGCTTGGCAACCAGCGCTACAGCTCAATCCGCACCGATCTTAGCCTAGGAGCATTGGACATTAAGTTATTGGATTGGGACGTGAACCTGATGTACCGGATTCGGTGGCGCACCACAGCTAACTTCAATTTGCGGCTTCGCATGGAATATACCTATTTGTTCTCCGGCTTCGACCCGAGTGGTTCACAAGGCTTACGACTCCCTGCCAACACCGATTACCGGGTGCCGTTGGTGGTGGCCAACTACACCTCCGATGCGCGCAAGCGGTTCTTCTTTACACTCTCTACACGATCCGGGCGTTACTTTAATGGAAACCGCTTGAACTTAGGCGGCACGTTGAATTACCGTTACCAACCATATGGATTTGCTTCGCTTGACTTTACCTTCAACCGCATTCGATTGCCCGAGCCGTACAACGATGCCAACCTATTCCTGATCGGACCCCGGTTCGACCTGACGGTTTCACGAAATGTTTTCTGGACCACCTTTTTTCAGTACAACAGCCAGATCGACAACCTGAACATCAATTCACGCTTTCAATGGCGTTTTAAACCAGTATCCGACCTTTTTATCGTCTATACCGACAATTACTTTGCGGAATCTTTTGAGAACGGCCGGAATTTTTATGTAGGGCTGCCAAAAAACCGCGCTATTGTGCTAAAACTCACGTACTGGCTTAATCTTTGATGTTGATTATCAGTTATTTAGAAGAAATAAAATAGATGTTTAAACATATATTTTAAAATCAACGTTATATTTGTCTAACCATAACAACTTTAAAACACACATGAAAAAATTAGTAGCAGCCCTCGTATTCGTAGTCGGTGCCGCAGCGGTACAAGCACAAACCAACTGGACGATTGATAAAGGCCACTCCAAAGTAGGCTTCAGTGCCGTGCACATGGTGGTAGCTGAAACAGAAGGAAAGTTTGATGATTTTGAAGGAACGGTTGTCAGCAAAGCAGACGACTTCAACGGTGCAGAAGTAAGCTTCACAGCAAAAGTGGCTTCCATTAACACTGAAAACGAGAAAAGAGATGGTCACCTTAAGTCGGATGATTTCTTCAACGCAGAAAAATTCCCCGACATTAAGTTCGTGGGCACCTTAACCAAATCAAGTGGCAAGTACCAATTGAAAGGCAAGCTTACCATGCGCGATGTTACCAAGGAAGTAACGTTTGATGTAGTGTACGGCGGTAGTGTAGATACCGGTAGAGGAACGAAGGCCGGCTTCAAGTTTACCGGCGCCGTAAACCGCCAGGATTTCGGTTTAAAGTTTGCCAGCACCTTTGCAGATGGCAAAGCAGTGGTGGGCAACGAGGTAACGGTTACCTGCAAAATTGAGTTGGACAAGAAAGCCTAAATCTTGCGCAACTTGCATACATTTAAGGGAGCTAAACGGCTCCCTTCTTTTTTTATGTCAATTGAAGATGAGATAAAGCAAGCGAAGTTCCGCACCGCGCACCAGAAGGCAGTGATCAACCTGATCTTCACCACCAATCGCATGTTGGGGCGGCAGCAAGATTTTTTTAAGCCTTACGGAATCACCAATCAACAATTCAACATCTTGCGCATTTTGCGCGGGCAGTATCCGGGTAAAATTTCGGGTGCAGAAATTAAAAGCCGGATGCTGGATAAAAATTCTGATATGTCGCGGTTGCTGGAGCGGTTGGACAAAAAGAAACTGATCGAAAAAACTCCGTGTGCATCCGACAAGCGGGCAGCCGACATTGCCATCACCAAGAAGGGCATGGATATTCTCGCCAACATTGACCGCAAGATTGAAGAAGTCGAAACCGAAATGCTGCGGCTAACGCCCGAAGAGGCACTGCAACTCAGCCACCTGCTCGACAAGAGCCGCGGCTAACTTACTGTGTCAATTCTTCCCCGACAAATTGCATGAGTTCGCGAATGTATGTGCGGCTAAAATCAAAACGAATTCCACCCGCGGCATAGATTTCAGGAACGGTGCGCAGGTTTCCCTGACGCAGCGCCTGAAAATAGCCGTTCAAACCATCGCGTTTGTTTTTCCGGTAGTTGCGCCACATCGCGATAGCACCCAGTTGGGCCATGCCATACTCGATGTAATAAAACGGCACTTCGTACAGATGCAGTTGCTTTTGCCACAGGTAGTCTTTGTTTTCCTGAAGTCCACTCCAATCGGTTTGGTCATCCGCAAAACGATCGAACGTTTGATTCCATACCTGCTTTCGTTCGGCCGCCGTATGCTTGGGGTTTTCGTACACCCAATGTTGAAACGCATCGATGGTGGCTACCCACGGTAGGGTCTCCATCAAATCCTCCAATTGCTCCTGGCGTGCGCGTTGCAAATCTTCAGGTTTTGCAAAAAAGTGGTTCCAATGATCCATCGACAGCAATTCCATACTCATGGATGCCAACTCGGCTACTTCCATGGGGGGCGATTTAAAATCGGCTAAGGCTAGTTCTTTAGTGAGGAAGTTGTGCACGGCATGACCGCCCTCGTGCATCAACGTCACCATGTCGCGATGCGTGGAAGTGGCATTCATGAAAATGAACGGCACCCCAATTTCCGCCAGCGGATAGTTGTACCCACCGGGGGCTTTTCCTTTGCGGGATTCCAAATCCAAATGCCCCATTTCCTTCATTGTACTCAAACAATCACCCAGGTACGGATCCAAATCCGAAAATGCGCGAATCGCCTTTTCGGTTAGGTCAGCTCCGTTTTCAAATGCCTTTAACGCCTCGCGCCCTTCGGGGTCAACGGCTTTGTCCCACGGCCGAAGCTTTGGTAACCCGAGACGAGTGGCACGTTGGCGCGCCAATTGATTAAGCACGGGCAACACTTCAGACTCGATCGAATCGTGGAACGCAAAACAATCCTTCGGCGAGTAATCAAACCGGCCATACGCCTGAAACTGGTAGTCACGAAAATTCGAGAATCCGGCGTGTTGAGCCACCTGATGGCGCAGTGCAATCAGGTCGGAGTACAACTGATCCAACTCTTCCTTGTCCTGCAGCCTACGCTGGCCAATT
>JBIIVI010000260.1:0-4887 GCA_044339555.1 Cyclobacteriaceae bacterium
CAGCCGCAAGTGGAAGAGTTTACTGAATTCAGAAAACCTTCAGTCGTGTGACAGTCTTCTGCTCGCACATCAATTCAAAAAAACAGAAGCCTTGTCAGTGCCCACTCTGGAGGAGTTGGAATTTGAGAGTACGGGACTTGAATTTCCACCGCGGGTGATTCGGCAGACTATTATCGAAAACTATCACGAGCAGCGAAACTTTCCTGCACTAGCAGGTACTACCCGCCTATCGGTACACCTCCGCTTTGGTACGGTCTCCATCCGAAAACTAGCTACCGTAGCACGCGCCAAAAATGAAACCTGGTTGAACGAATTAATCTGGCGCGATTTCTATCACATGATTCTTTGGCACTTCCCGCACGTAGCGGAACGTGCCTTTAAGCCAGCCTATGATCACATCCAATGGCGCAACCACCCGGAAGAATTTGGTGCTTGGTGTAACGGTCAAACCGGCTACCCACTCGTGGATGCCGGTATGCGCGAATTAAATGCCACTGGCTTTATGCACAATCGCGTTCGCATGGTGGTGGCCAGTTTCCTTACGAAACATCTGTTGATCGACTGGCGATGGGGTGAGCATTACTTCGCAAAAAAACTTCTTGACTTCGATCTGGCCGCCAACAACGGCGGTTGGCAATGGGCAGCCGGATCGGGTTGCGATGCCGCCCCCTACTTCCGCGTTTTCAATCCACTTTTGCAAACCGAAAAATTTGATCCTGAGCAAGCATATATCAAAAAATGGGTGCCCGAATTGGGCACAGCCGCCTACCCTCCGCCCATTGTTGAGCATGCTTTTGCGCGTAAGCGCGCGCTCGAAGTTTATCAGCAGGCTGTGGGTAAATCTGTAGTAGCATGACCATCCTGCTAACAGGTTCTACAGGTTATATCGGGCGCAGGCTCCTGCCTGAGTTGCTCCGCGGCCAGCATCGGGTGATTTGTTTGGTACGCGACCGCAGGCGGTTTGATTGGGAAGATTTCACGGAGGCGGAACATCTGCAAATTGAAGTATGCGAGTGTGATCTCCAAAAACCCGAAACGTTTGCTGGTCTTCCCCGTGAGATAGATATCGCGTATTATCTGGTTCACTCGATGAGTTCGAGCTACGATCAGTTTATGGAAGCGGAGGCTGCCTCTGCGCGTAACTTCGTCACGTATTTGAACGAAACCTCTGCCCGACAGACCATTTACCTCAGTGGAATTGTAAACGATGCTGATTTAAGCGACCATCTCCTTTCACGCAAGCAGGTGGAAGAAATCCTGAAGACCAGCACCGTCCCGCTCACGGTTTTGCGTGCGGCTATCATCATCGGAAGTGGCAGCGCTTCGTTCGAGATCATTCGGGATTTGGTTGAAAAACTGCCAGTCATGGTAGCACCCCGTTGGCTTAGCACACGTTGCCAGCCCATCAGCATCCGCAACGTGATCGACTACCTGTTGGGCGTGATGGCCCGAACCGAAACATTCGGCCGAAGTTTTGACATGGGCGGCACCGATGTACTTACCTATAAACAGATGCTGGAAGGCTTTGCCCACGAACGGGGACTGCGTCGGTGGATCATTACTGTACCCGTGCTTACTCCCAAGTTATCGTCCCTTTGGTTGGTGTTTGTTACCTCCACTTCGTATCCGTTGGCCCGCGCGTTGGTTAATAGTTTACGTAACGAAGTGGTTTGCCGCGATACCACTTTGCAACAACTGGTGCCCATTAAACTCCTTTCCTACGCACAGTCGTTGCAAGTTGCCTTTAACCGGATTCGGGAAAAGAATGTGGTGTCAAGCTGGAAGGACGCTATCTCCCTCAGCACATTGTCGAATAACTTTCTGGACAAAACCGAAGTGCCGCGTTTTGGGGTTTACATCGACCGGCAGGAAATCCCGGTTGAACATGTTGAACGAGCACTAGATCTGATCTGGCGAATTGGTGGAGAAACCGGCTGGTACGTGGGCAATTTTTTATGGCGCTTGCGCGGATTGGTGGACAAGCTCGTAGGCGGTGTGGGACTGCGAAGAGGAAGACGCAGTCCGGACGAGTTGAAAACTGGTGATGCCCTCGACTTCTGGCGTGTACTAGTAGCAGACCGTGAACAAGGCCGCTTGTTGCTCTTTGCGGAAATGAAATTACCGGGCGAAGCCTGGCTTGAATTTCGGATTGTGACGCGCGATCAGAAAAAAATCCTGGTGCAGACCGCTACGTTCCGGCCGTTGGGCGTTTGGGGCCGTTTGTACTGGTACAGTGTGTTACCTTTTCATGGGTTGATCTTCCCGGCACTCGTTCTAAAAATCGCAGCCAAAAGTGCAAACTAAAGCGAACGATGGCTGTTAAGAATTACAAATGAAAATCTATCATCTTAAGCGCACCCAGGTGTTGCCGATTTCACTGGCAGAAGCGTGGGATTTTTTCTCCACGCCTCGTAATCTTTCGCGGATCACGCCCGCAGAAATGGGCTTTCACATTCTGTATTCTTCCGGGGGAGATAAAACCTATGCCGGCCAAATCATCCGCTACAAAGTGTCGATTTTACCGCTGGTGAAATTGCATTGGGTAACCGAAATCACACACGTAAAAGAACCCTTCTATTTTGTGGATGAACAACGTTTTGGGCCCTATGCGCTGTGGCATCATCAGCATATTTTCAGGGAAGTGCCCGGAGGCGTGGAGATGACGGACGAACTAAACTACGCCATTCCACTCGGCCTCTTGGGTCGGTTTGCGCATTGGGTTTTTGTGGGCCGCGAGGTAAACCGTATTTTTGACTTTCGATTTCAGGTTTTGGAAAAGTTCTTCAACGAAAATAAGACAACGCCGCTGGCGAAAACCGCATAATGGATTTGATCACCATTGGCATTTGTGCCTTGATTGCGATTGGTACGTTTCTCTTTTGGGAGTTCGTGGCGTGGTTTACTCATAAGTATGTGATGCACGGCTTTCTATGGGTTTGGCATAAATCACATCATACGGTACACGATCACACGCTGGAAAAGAACGATTGGTTTGCGGTGGTATTCAGTATCCCCTCGATTGCACTTTTTCTGATTTCCACGACTGTTTACCCGAGCCCGTACCTGTTCGCAGTGGCGGTTGGCATTCTTTGCTACGGATTATTTTACCTGGTTTTTCATGACATCATTGTACATCAACGGCTCAAGTGGAAACCGGCAAAAAAGAGTCGTTATCTCCAGCGAATGATTCACGCGCACTACATCCATCACGCCAAGCATTCCAAAGAAGGATGCGAAGCCTTTGGTTTTTTGTATGCGCCTAAGAAGTACGAGCCAAAAAAATTCTCTTTCAAAGAGAAACGGCAGGAAACGCAGTAACGGGCTTATTGAGCCGAACTACTAGGCACAACTTTTTTCGCCACGCGTTTAGCAGCAACTTTCTTCTTTTTTGCGGGGCGCTTCTTTGCATTCGGTTTGGTTACTTTCTTCAAAGCAGAACCAACGCGGCTTGCCAGCTTGGTGGCCGCCCGGTCGATCATCTTCTCGATTTTCTTCCCGGGTTTTGCGAGGCCTACTTTCTTAACAGTGTCCGATAACGACTCGGTCAATTGCTTACGAATTTCCTTTTTGTCCATAGAATCGGCAGGTGAATTGGCTTTGAAACGGTCACAAACTTAGTATGTTAAGCAAATATTACATAATTGTGATGAGAAACTTAACATTGCCGTTTCCGGTTTCGATTGTCAATCAATCACTTAACCAACCAAAACTTAACATAGCCTCATTCGTAACGCAGCGATTTCACGGGATCAGACACAGCTGCACGGACAGCCTGCGAAGAAACCGTGAGGCATGGTTTTACTCATCGCGTAACGTTTTGGTAGGATTGAGTGAAGCGGTGCTAAACGTTTTATAAGCCACGGACAAAAATGCAATCAGTAGCATCACGAATCCAGAGATCAGCAGTCCGGGAATTTTAACTGCCTGGTAGTATTCCCAAATAGAATCCATGAGCCAATTGGCCGAAAGAAACCCAAGGGCACCGCCCACCAGCGTAGCAATGAACAGATTGATCATGAACTCCCGGTTAATCACACCAGCAATGTTGCCAATCGATGCGCCCATCACTTTCCGAACGCCAATTTCTTTCATGCGTTTCACGATGTTGAGCGAAACTAACGTGTAGAGCCCAATGCCCGTCATCAGGGCTGCGAATGCTCCCAGAAATCCAAACATCATCACCAGATTATCATTGATTTCATTTGTTTCGGCCAACTCCTGATCGATCATCTGCCCGGAGTACTGGGCGTTGGGAAATACCTCTTTCCATTTCGCCCGCATATAATCATTTACGGTCGCCATTTTTTCCGGAGTGGTACGCACGATCAATTGCTGAATCTTGTCCTTCTCCACGTAACGAATCATCAAGGGTTCAATGGGATTCCAAAGTGCGCGACTATACACGCTTCTTACAACACCTACCACAAAAAGCTGCACGGTATCCATCCACACAATCCGTTTACCAATCGGTTCGTCTTTCCAACCAAACTTCTTGACGAATTCTTCGGTCACTAATACCGACTCTTTTCGATCCGTTTCGGAATCTTCCTCAAACTGCCGGCCGCGAATGAGTGTCATGTCCATCGCATCCAGGTAGTGATCGCCTACTTCCATGATATCCACCTCGCTCTCGGTTGCCTCGTACTTTACCGGATCCCGGTACCAGGCGTTGCCCACGTGATGACGAGTGCCAGCGATCAGTTGAATATCCGGGTTGCCGCTGAGCGCATCGCGATACGTGTTGAACCCGCTCTCGGTATTCACCCAAGCCGAAATTACGCCGGATGTTGCAAATCCCAGATCATAGTTTTTTTGAAACTGTCCGTTTAAGTAAAACGCCACGCCCATGACAATTGCCAGCAGTGAAATCACAAACTGCCCACCCAA
>JBIIVI010000261.1:0-4863 GCA_044339555.1 Cyclobacteriaceae bacterium
GAGAATTCTTCCGGCAACCCGCCCGTCTTTTGAATAGAGTTCAATGATCGAACGAGGTTGCCCCGTCAGGTCATCCACCTGTTTCCATTTTCGAAGCAGGGTTTGTCCGTGAAGCGGTAAAGAAGCCACCAACGCGGCGAGTGTAAAAAATCGAATCATAGGCGATAAAAAAAGGCTACACGTAAGTAACGTGTAGCCCTTCCAGATGTTTTGCTGGAATGTTACTGCGGGGTGTTAACCGGCTCTTCTACTTTGGTTACCGATTCAATCTGTGATTTTACTTCCTGCTTGGCGGCAGGGTTCGGCTGTGTATTCAGCAGCGGAGCAATAACCAGTGCTACCACCGACATCAGCTTAAGCAGGATGTTCAAAGATGGGCCTGAGGTGTCTTTAAACGGATCGCCTACTGTATCGCCAACCACCGCTGCTTTGTGGGGTTCTGATTTTTTGTAATACATCTTGCCGTTGATTTCTACACCTTCTTCAAAGCTTTTCTTGGCGTTGTCCCACGCACCACCGGCATTGGATTGGAAAATCGCCATCAGCACACCTGTTACGGTTACGCCAGCCAACATACCACCTAACGCTTCTACGCCAAATCCGGGCAAGAAGGCAATTACCACGGGTACCACCACCGCCATTAAGCCGGGCACCACCATTTGGCGAATAGCCGCTTTAGTAGAGATTTCCACGCACTTGCCGTATTCGGCTTTACCATCGGCCTCGTGGAAGATGCGCTGATCCTCGGCCGACCAGTCTTTCATTTCTTTGTCGCCATTTTTCTTCATCACGGCCAAGGCGGCCTTCAGGGCTGGAATATCGCTAAACTGGCGCCTCACTTCTTCAATCATGCTCATGGCTGCGCGACCTACTGCGCCCATGGCCAATGCCGAGAATACAAAAGGTAGCATCCCGCCAATGAACAACCCCGCCATCACATTCGCTTTAGATACGTCAATGGTTTTCAGGTTGGCGGTGGTCATGAAGGCGCCAAAAAGCGCCAACGCAGTAAGCGCGGCCGAGGCGATGGCAAATCCTTTACCGATGGCGGCAGTGGTGTTACCCACGGCATCCAATTTATCGGTGCGCGAACGAACTTCTTTTGGCAATTCCGACATCTCAGCAATTCCGCCTGCGTTGTCCGAAATCGGACCATAAGCATCTACGGCCAACTGGATACCCAAGTTCGATAACATGCCCACGGCTGCGATTGCAATACCGTATAACCCGCCAAACTCAAAAGCTCCAATGATCGCGATTGCGATGATCAAGATGGGGTACAATGTTGACATCATCCCTACACCAAGACCGGCAATGATGTTAGTAGCGGCTCCAGTTGACGATTGACGGACAATCGACAATACCGGCTTTTTGCCCATGCCAGTATAATACTCAGTAATCAAACCAATGACCACACCGGCTACCAATCCGATAACGGTAGCATAAAATATTCCGGTGGAAGTATAAGTCGTGAATTCACCAGCTGCGTTGTACAGCGGATCGCTGTATTGCCAGGTTTCCGGCAACATCCATTTGATGATGAACCAAGAGGCAACAATCATCACCAAAGAGGAAATGATCTCGCCCGCATTCAATGCTTTTTGCGGATCGCCACCTTCTTTCACGCGTACGAAGAATGTACCAATGAAAGACATGATAATACCTACTCCCGCCAGCACCAGTGGCAGAATAACCGGAGAAAGTCCGTTCATGAAATCCGGGCTGGCGAATTCCGCCACACCCATAAAGGCTGCGCCTAAAACCATGGTACCCACGATCGAACCGACATACGATTCAAACAAGTCGGCACCCATACCGGCTACATCACCCACGTTATCGCCCACGTTATCGGCAATCGTGGCGGGATTCAACGGGTGATCTTCGGGAATACCGGCTTCTACTTTACCTACCAGATCAGCGCCCACATCGGCTGCCTTGGTGTAGATACCACCGCCCACACGCGCGAAGAGTGCGATAGACGATGCACCAAAAGAGAACCCGGTGATGATGGTAATTACCTTGTTAAGGTTTTCCTGAGTTTCGACACCAAATTGTGCTGCGTAGATGATGAACAGGGTGCTGAGCCCCAAAACTCCAATTCCGACCACGCCCATGCCCATAACGGAGCCACCGGCAAAGGCTACTTCTAACGCTTTTCCTAAGCTAGTACGTGCTGCATTGGTGGTGCGAACATTGGCCTTGGTGGCCACGCGCATACCAATAAATCCTGCTAAGGCCGAACAAAACGCGCCAATCACGAAGGAGACGCCTACGAGTGGATGCGAGGTTTGGCTATCGGCCGTAAAAGCAAGGAGCAGCGCCACACAGACCACGAAAATGCTTAGGATCTTGTATTCGGCTTTTAAAAAGGCCATCGCACCTTCGGAGATATGTTGGGCGATTTTTTTCATCTTGTCTGTGCCGGCATCTTGTTTGGCAACCCAGGCACTTTTCCAGACCACATAGGCCAAGCCCAATAATCCGAAAACGGGAAGGGTGTAGAGTAAATTTTGCATACGAGTTTTAAGGTTTTTAGAAAAATAGCCCACTAATTGGGAGGGCCAGTCTTTAAAAAGACGCGCAAATATAAACGATGGCCCCTATTATAAAAACCCGCCTAGGCACCTTTCGCGCCCATGCCAAATTGGGCCCTTAGGGCCGTCCAAAGGCGTTTTTTTGCATCGTCTTGGGTGATCAACTCCGGGAGTCGGGGCGCAGCCACGACTTGACAGGATCCTGCCGTAACGACTTCCAACTGCGGGATACCTTTGGGTACTCGGGTAAACGCGATGACTTGTTGGGGCTGAAATGGTAGGGTTGCCAGATTCAATTCGGGTTGGATAACGATTTGAACGGCCTGCAGCGACAGTTTTGTTTGAGGCGCTATCTCGATGGCACCCAGGATTTTCGCTAGCAGTTGGCGCTCAGCTTCCTTTACGTCCCGCCAAGGCATATCAATAATCACCACCACTCGAGGCGCCAGGCGATAGACTTCTTCTTGAAATAAATCGGCTGCCAGTTCCATCCTTTACTTCATATCAAAAATCGATCGGAGCTCGTGGGCATCCGAAGGATTCATCCGCCCGGCGAGGATAAGTCGAAGTTGCCGTCTGCGCAGGGCACCTGCATAAAGCTCTTGCTCCTCGGCTGTTTCTGGTTCCACCTCGGGCACATCAATAGGGCGGCCGTTTTGATCTACTGCCACGAATGTAAAGTAGGCGCTATTGCTTGTAAACTTTTCGCCCGCGGGGATGTCTTCGGCCTCTACATCAATGCGTACTTCCATGGAAGAACTAAATGCTCGGGTAACCCTTGCTTTGAGCGTGACCACGTTTCCCAGTTGGATGGGATGCTTGAAGGAGATGTTGTCTACCGAAGCGGTTACCACAATTCGATTTGCATGCTTTTGCGCGGCGATGGCAGACACAATATCCATCCAGTGCATCAGGCGGCCACCCATCAGGTTGTTAAGTGTGTTGGTATCATTCGGTAGTACCAACTCGGTCATACTGATAAACGATTCTTGCGGTGTTTTTTTCTTGCGCGACATATGGATTATTGACCCCAACCTTCCTGGCCCAATAACGGTACAAATGCGAAGGCATCAAATTGTTCTTGCGTTAGTTTTCCGTTTCGTTTACGGATGCGGAGCATTTTTTGGCTCTCGCGATTGCCAACCGGTATAATCAAAATACCATTTTCGGCCAATTGGTTGGTTAATGCTTGCGGCACAGCAGGCGCACCAGCCGTGACAATGATTTTATCAAAAGGGGCTTTTGCGGGTAGCCCTTTCGATCCATCGCCCTGAAAAAAGAACGGTTTGTATCCTAACTTAGGTAAAGTTTCCTTTGTCTTTTGAAATAAAACGAGATTGTATTCGATCGTAAAAACCTTAGCGCCCAACTCAAGCAAGATACAAGCCTGGTAGCCCGATCCCGTTCCAATCTCCAGCACCTTATCGCCCGGTTTGATTTCGAGTTTCTCAGTTTGGAACGCAACCGTGTATGGTTGCGAAATGGTCTGACCCTCCCCAATTGGGAAAGCCTTGTCCTCGTAGGCATGAATCAGGAGCGCATCATCAAAAAAAATGTGCCTGGGCACTTTTGCGATTGCGGCCAGTACTTTCTCGTCCAAAATACCCTTTAAACGCAGCGTCTTTACCAATTTATTGCGAAGGCCGCGCTGCTTATAATTATCCTCGAACATGCTATAATGACGCAAAAAAGGCCATTTTTTCAGCCGGAACAAACTTTTAGAAATTCTTTAGGAAAATTGAAACCTAACCAACTACTTTGGGGTTCTCAACACACAGTGAAAAAGCTTTTTGCCATAGCGTTATCCTGTGTATACCTGACCCTAACAGTAGGAGTGGCCAAAACCACCCACTACTGTATGGGCAGGTTATCTTCCGCTACCCTTTTCTCGTTCGAATCTAAAAAGTGCGCATGTTCGCTTTTTGCGAAAGAAAAGAATTCCAAATGCTGTCATGACACCTCGGAACTCGTTAAAGTCGAAAGCGACCACGCTGCCGGCTCGGTGCTGTTAGTTCCTGATGCAGTAGCTGATTGGGTTTCAGTTGTCCGGATTTCATTATTTACTTCCGAGAACGCCAGTTCAAACCGGTTGGCAAGCCCAACGATGAATAAACGGCCCCCACCGGTGGTGCCGTTGTACACACTTTATTCTTCCCTCCGTTTTTTCGATGATGCGGCCGCTTAGGCCTGACGTGCTCTGCGTCTTGACTTGTGTTCTTTCATTCCTAGTAAAAAAAGCATCATGAAAAACCTATTTGTTATCCTTTTTATTCTTTCTGTTTCGATCTCCGCATCCGCGCAAGCGAAAGTTGTATCCACATCGCTGAAG
>JBIIVI010000263.1:0-4857 GCA_044339555.1 Cyclobacteriaceae bacterium
TAACCATTGGGATAGGAACATGTAGCTAACAGGAATACCTAACCCAAATGCTATTATCATCAGCACAGCGTACTCACGTGAGATTAAAGCCAGGATATTGGAAACGGAAGCCCCCAAAACTTTTCTTATGCCGATCTCTTTATCCCTTTTGGCTACACTAAGCGACACTAAGCCCAACACGCCCGTTAACACAATAATCAGTATCAGCACTGAAGCCACGGCTGTAGCTTTTCGAAGCTGAAGTTCTGTTTGATAGGTAGTGGCTAACCGCTCTTCGGTGAAAGCATAAACAAGGGGGTCATTGGGAAAAATATCTTTCCAAAGCCGCTCTACTTCCTGAACAGATTGCACTATGCTTCCCGGATTTAGTTTAAACGAAAAATACCGGTAAGCCCGAAAGTCGCGATTGTGAGTGAAGGCCACCGGTTTTATTTTCTCATGCATGGATTCAAAATGAAAATCGTTGACAATACCCACCACGGTAAATTTATTATCTGAAAACTGAATGTTCAGTTT
Source organism: Cyclobacteriaceae bacterium (assembly GCA_044339555.1). Classification (GTDB taxonomy): domain Bacteria; phylum Bacteroidota; class Bacteroidia; order Cytophagales; family Cyclobacteriaceae; genus ELB16-189. The sequence goes on from JBIIVI010000263.1 coordinate 517, forward strand.
ATCGCCTACGCTGACACCCAGTGCCTTTTGTGCAGATTCATTCAATACCAATCGATTGGCCTGAAAGGGTTCGTCTGCGTCAAAGAAAAATTTTCCCTCCAAAAGTTTCAATCCATACACATGGGCATAATCTTCATCGGCTGCGGCCATGGTCGTGAGTATCCCCTTGTCAATTGGTTTACCTGCTAAATTGATATTGGCGCTGAAAGGATCAAAATTAAAATTGGGCGATCCCCACGAAAGTGAAACGGATTTTATCCGGGGCGAAGTCAGAAACTCTCTTTTTGCCACATCCATTTTATTCATACCTTCTTCCGTCCAGATCCGCGGCAGTGACGACACGATCAACACATGCGATTTATCATAACCCAGATCCGTTTCCATAAAATAGGAGATTTGTCTTGACATAACAACCGAAGTGATAAGAATAAACACGGCCACAAGAAATTGAAACCCAACCAACCCTCGCGAAAAGCGAAGCGTACCTTTCACCGAATCGAATTTCCCTTTTAGCGACTCGATCGTTCCTGTGGATGACAAATAGAAAGAAGGGTAGAGCCCAGCCAGCAACCCCACGACTATCGTGCCTGCTAAAAAATACAACCAAAAAAGAAAACTCATTTGTAATAAGGATGGCAATGAAATGGCTAACGCCTCCGCAAAATAGGTGTGAAGAAATTCGTAGAGCAGCAACGAGAGCGTGCCGGAAACAATTGCGAGCAGCAACGACTCCGATAAAAACTGGAAAAGCACTTGCCGCTTTACGCCACCAATCACTTTACGTACCCCCACTTCCTTTAGCCGCGAAAAAGAACTGGCAATGGAAATATTGATAAAGTTGGTAACGGCCAACAGCAAAATGAACGCGACAATTACCGACAACGATACAATGAGTTTTTGAACAGCTCCATGATTTGTGAGTAGATAATAATTGCTCAACGGATCAAGTACAATAGTTTTGTCATTGCTGATGTCTTTAGGAGCATCCTTTTGTAATATTTTATTGAGAACAGCCGTTGCCTCAACAGCCGATGCCCCTTCCGTTAGTTTTAAATAAGTAATGATACTGGTGTTCCATTCGTCCTGAAAGCCAAGATTAAAATCCGCCCGGCTGTCTTGTGGCAGAAATACCTGTGCATCGGAGTTCATGAAGTCGGTGACTGAATTCTTTTTTTGCACATCCGCAATGACGGCTGTTACCACATGTTCTTTTAATCCGTTTACTTCCGTGCTCAGCGTTAGCGATTCGCCCGTTACATCGGTTCTATCAAAAAACAGCCGTGCAATCTTTTCTGTTATTACGATGGAGTTGGGCTTATTTAGCGCTGCTTTTACATGACCGTGCAAAACACGAAAGCCGAACATATCAAAAAAAGTAGAGTCCCCGATCATGCTCTGCAGACGAAAATATTTATCGCTTTTAGAAACAGTTATTCCCCGATCGCGAAAGCGATAGTACTTTTCAAACAATGTTGGATACTGTTCAATCGCTGCCTGGCCCAGCAGAGCAGGTACAAAAAAAGGTGGCTGGTTGCCTTCGTTAGTTTTGTAATTAGCCTCCATTAGGTAGAGCCGATCCACGTCTTTCAAATCGGTGTTTACCTGCAACTCACCCCAAACGAAAATCCCAATAAGCAGGGCAAAGGTGATCCCCACCGTAAGCCCCAGCATGGTGATAGCAGAATAGAATTTTTGTTTGATCATATTCCGCAACATGATTTTGAAATAACTTTTATACATGTACGTTTGACTTAGTTCCACTGAAAACTTATTCCTCAACAAAATCCCCGGCCTGAAAAACCGGATTACATTCCATAGCAGTCTTCGTTTTGCTTTCTTTTCTCCAAGCAATTCCACTTCGCGCTCAAACTTTTGCAGCAAATCGCCTTCGATTTCTTCGAGCAGGTGCGGGGGGCAAAACAACTGGAGTAAACGGAAAATATTTTTCATGTCACTCCATTTTGATTACCTCTATAGGGTTTGTGCGGCCGGCTTTCAAAGCTGAAAAGCTTCCTGAAACAATCACCAGTATTAAAGAAATCAATCCTACCAATAGAAACGGAAAGTAAGTCAAATCTGTGCGATATGCGAACGTGCTAAGCCAATTTTGAATGAGCCAGTAGGCAAACGGTATAGCAACTAGATTAGAGATCAGCATCAGCCAAACAAAGTAACCGAGGTGTAAGGTGAAGATTTGACTGACGGATGCCCCGAGTACTTTCCGGATGCCGAACTCCTTCATCCGCTTAGCAGAAATGTAAGCTGCCATAGAGAAAATTCCCAACATGGAAACCAGTATGATCACCAGCGTTCCAAATTGAAGCGAAGCAAAAGCTTTATTTTCTTTTGCGTGCTCACTGTTGTACAATTCATTTACAAATCTATATCCCAACGGATAGCCGGGCATAATGGCCTGGTACTTTTCTTCAATCGACTTTACAACGGTTTTTTCTTCCCCTTGATAGCGCACATAAATAAACGTATCGGGGTATTCATTCGTCCAGGGCAAGCGCATTACGAGTGGCTTGACTTTTTCATAAAGCGGACTGATATTAACGTCTTGCACAACCCCCACAATTGTTCCATCCCATTTACCTTTATCTTCGGGATGTGTGTAAATTCTTTTTCCAATGGGCTCTTTCCATCCCAACTCGCGAACAGCCGTTTCATTCACAATAAATGCAGCTCCGCTATCCGATGGGATATTGGCATTAAAGGTTCGGCCTTCCACAATTTTTATTCCCAATGTGGAGAACAGCTCATCATCGGAGAAGACTTCATACAACTCCATGTGTTTCATCTCCTGCTTTCCCTCTTGTTCTACAAAGTACCAATCCTTCCAATAGCCTCCGCCAATCCGGAAGGAACTGTTCGATACGTGTGTTACGCCAGAAATTTGCTTGAGTTCTTGTTTAAAGATTTGCATGTTTTTTACGGTGAACTCCCAAGGCATCGAGAGTACCAGCAGGTTCTTTCGGTCGAAACCCAATTCTTTGTTGTGTATAAAACCAATTTGCTGGCCCACCATAAATGTGCAGCAAATGCAAACTGCGGAAATGGTGAATTGCGTAAAGAGCAAAACGCGGCTTAGTGACGAATTGTATCCACCCGATTTTGATTTCAGGTTTTGAAGCACTCCTGTATTGGCGAATTGGCATGCGGGAAAATAGGTAGAGAAGAAAAGTAAGGCAAGCAAACCAGCGAAGACAATTACTAAAACGCGAGGCTCCATGAGCATACCAAAGCGCAAATCGGTATCAAGCGACTCTGATATTTTGGGAAACAGCAAGTAAAGCAAAACTACCCCCACAATTAGGGAGATTGTGGTAAACAACAAAGCCTCTATCGTTACCTGCGTTACGAATTGATGTTTACGGGCACCAAACACTTTGCGCACCCCAGTTTCGCGCGAACGACTACAGAAATCGGCAATAGAAAGATTAACATAATTAATGCCGGCCACCACCAATAACAAAATTCCCAACGCGGAGAAAGCAAGCATATACACAGGACTTCCTTTGGCTGCAAATTCTGCTTTGTATGCCGGTCCAAGGTAGATATCTTTAATGGGTTGAAAGGAGATAGAGAAGCCTACATCGAGCCGCTCGGCTTTTTTTATGAAACGATCCAATACAGACTCAACTTTCGCATTCAGTGCTGACGAGGCGGGCTTTTTCAACCTGACAAAAAGTGTTGAACCTAGATCAAGAAATTCGACAGGCGATGTGATGCTGCTACGGGTAAATGGTGACTCTGATTCGTTGAGAATGATGGCTTCAAAGCCGAAACAACTGTGCCTAGGTTCTTCGATAACGGCAGAGACTTGATAAAATCGTTTGTCGTTGTTGATGGTTAATAGTTTTCCCAGCGCGCGGCTTGTACCAAAGATGGCATCGGCCTTCGTTTTGGTTAACACGATGGCGTTGGGCATACTTAGCGCTTTGGAATTACCTTCAATAAACGAAAATGACAATATGTTGAGTAACGTGCTGTCGGCTTCAATGAGCCCTCCGCAATCCACCCGTTTGTCTTCGTATCGCAGATACGAACCATTGGCATAGCGCGTGCGCGCAAATGATTCTACTTCGGGTAGATACTGTTTCAGTATCGGCCCAATGGCCAACGGAACGATCGCATATTTTTCTATTTCGTCATTTTCTTTTCGTTGTGAGTTTACACGGTAGATTTTTTCGTAATCGTGATGGTATCGGTCATACGATATTTGATATGACACGTTGATGGCGATGGCCAGAAAGCTGAAAATAGCCAATGATAAGCCCCCCACCTTAAATGCAAAATTCATTTTATTCTTGCGGATGTGGCGCACACTGGTGGTGAGAT
>JBIIVI010000262.1:0-4857 GCA_044339555.1 Cyclobacteriaceae bacterium
TCCGCGACCGCAGCACGCCCAGCGAGTAGTGCAGGCCGAGCTGTACTCCCACCAATACGTTGGCGCGGGAGCCAAAGATATCCGACGCATTGCCGCTTTTGATTGCGTTAATCACATCGCCATTGCGCATATCCGTTAATGAATAATTTGCCCGTACCTGGGTAGACAGCATCAAGTGGCGCGACAAATCAAAATCCAATCCAAAAGCGGCAGCCAGCGAGAACTCGGTATTCTTAAAGTCGTTGGCTTCTTTGGTAAGAACATCTTTGGCCGTGTTGGCCGGAACGGTATAGGTTCCGTCGGGGTTAAGTGTAGCATTCGGGAAATCCTGGCGAATATCCGCAATGGTTAAACCAGACGGAATCGCGAAACTGTTGCCTGCGTTCGCCTGAATCGATTCTACCGCTCGGGTAAGAATAGATAGTTGCGGCCCGAAGTTAAAGTTGCCGCGCACGGCGCCACTGCCGCCACTCATGAATTTCATCATCAGCGGCAGTTGCAAATATTGAAGATCAATCTTGCGTTCCCCCGCCACCTGCTTTGCGGTGTTTACAAGCTGATAAATTTGACCTTGGTTGGAGAGTATCGATTCCAGTTGAAGCCCGAATTTACGCCCCACGTCAACACCAAAGGCAAACCCGATGGGTGCCAGGTTGTAGGTGTAGGTAGAGTTGTAACGCGGGTCTTCACTCAGGCCTTTATCTAAAACAAAAGTGGCGTTGTATGCCGTGGTTGCGCCAAACCGAATGGCCTGGGCTGACACCGTAAGTGCGAAAAGACCAAAAACAATTGTGCAGCGTATTCTCATAAGGTTTATTTTTAGGTGTTAAATCAACTATTTAAGAAAACGGTAACCCAAAAAAATCACGCTATGAGAAACTATCTGTTTGCGGCTGTTGCCTTGTGCGCGGCGGCCTGTACGCCCCCCGCAAAAGAAGCTGCCACGGAAGCGGCGGCACCCAACACCCTCACCGACCAGCAAAAAGCGGATGGCTGGCAATTGTTATTTGATGGTCAGACCATGAAGGGCTGGCGGTTTTTCAAGGGCTATGCCAACGACAGTTGGGAAGTAGCGGATGGTGCATTGCATTGCAAACCGCCCAGAGAGGGTGAGGGTGCGCTGAACCAACGGTCGGACATCATGACCGAAAATCAATATGAAAACTTCGAGTTGATGTTGGAGTGGAAGATTTCCAAAGCCGGCAACAGCGGTGTCATGTACCGTGTTACGGAAGAATTCGATCAGCCGTACTACTCCGGTCCGGAGTATCAGGTATTGGATGATGAAGGATACCCCGGCCCGCTGCAACCGGCTCAATTCTCCGGCGCGAATTACGATATGCACGTGGCTGAGCCGAAGGTAACCAAACCGGTGGGCGAGTGGAACCAAACAAAAATTGTGGTGAATGGAAACCAAGTTGAGCACTGGCTCAACGGCACCAAGGTGGTGGAGTATGAGTTGGGCTCAGAAGACTGGACGAACCGCAAGAACGGCAGCAAGTGGAAAGATGCACCTGGCTACGGCATGGCCGCGAAAGGGCATATCGATTTGCAAGATCATGGTAATGAAGTGTGGTACCGTAGCATCCTGATCAAGCGGCTGTAAAAAATACCGGTTTTTACCCGAGGCTGTTTCAAAAGGCAGACGTCATTGCAAACGAGGTAAGCAATCTCCGTGAAAGGAGTCAAATACAGATTGCTTCGGTCGTTCCTCGCTCGCGCAGACGTTTCTTTGTGCTTTTGAGACAGCCTCTTTTTATTTTTACTTTTGGGCATGTGTGGTATCACGGGCATCTTCGCATTTAACCTCGTCGGCAATGTGCACAAAATCAATATTACGGCTGCCACACGTGCATTAGCCACCCGGGGCCCGGACAATCAAGCCATTTATACAGACGAACGCGTTGGCCTGGGCCATCGCAGACTATCCATCATCGATACCCGTGACGTAAGCCACCAACCAATGTGGGATTCCACCGGTCGCTACGCCATTGTTTTTAACGGAGAGATTTTTAACTACCGCGAGCTTCGGAAGGAGCTTCAAAATCAGGGTGTTGGTTTCTCCTCTCAGTCGGACACAGAAGTACTACTGCATTTATTGATTCGCGAGGGTGCCCGTGCGTTACCGCGCCTGAACGGTTTTTTTGCGTTTTGTCTTTACGATAAGTTGGAGCAGTCGTTTTTTCTTGCGCGCGATCGCTACGGCATCAAGCCCTTGGTGTATTTGATTGACGAGGACAAATTTGTGTTTGCCTCCGAGATGAAGAGTTTGCTGGCCTACGGCATCGACCGCACACTGGATGGCGCGTCGCTGTTCGCTTACCTGCAACTCAATTACATTCCCGGGCCTAACTCCATTTTTCAACACGTGAAAAAACTCCGCCCCGGGCATTTTGCTACCGTTCGTGGTCGGGTATTCGAACAACAGGCATACTACCAAATTCCCTATCCGCCAAAAGAAGCGCCACGGAGTTACGATGACGCCAAAACAAAATTTCGGGTGTTGTTGGAAGAGTCTGTGCAACGCAGGCTTGTGGCGGATGTTCCGTTAGGATCTTTTTTGAGTGGCGGTATTGATTCGTCCGTCATCGCCACACTGGCCAGCCAACACCAACCTAATCTGCATACCTTTTCTATTGGCTACCGCGATGAGAAATTCTTTGATGAAACACCCTACGCGCGTCTTGTTGCAAAAAAGATTGGCACCGACCACACCGTGTTTTCGCTCAGCCATCAGGATTTGTATGCGCACATCCATAACATCCTCGACTACATGGATGAGCCGTTTGCGGATTCCTCGGCTATTGCGGTGTATATCTTGAGCCGCGAAACACGCAAGTATGCAACAGTGGCCCTTTCGGGCGATGGTGCAGATGAATTGCTGGCGGGCTATAACAAACATGCCGCGTTTTACCGGCTGCAACATCCTGGGCGGATTGAGCAGGCGGCTACAGCCGCGGGTTCGTTATTGCGCGCGTGGCCTCAGTCGCGCCATGGTTTTATATCGAACAAAGTGCGCCAATTGGTACGGTTTTCGGAGGGCGCGCGACTCTCACTTGCAGATCGTTACTACCGGTGGGCTACTTTTGCCACTGAAAGCGAGGCGCGAAAGTTATTGAAACCGATGGGGGATGAGTATCCCGACTTTCTGTCCCGTAAGGCAACGTGGCTGCAACATCTTCATCCGCACGCGGGTATGAATGAAATCTTATTGACGGACATGGAGCTGGTGCTTGCGAACGACATGCTCACTAAGGTGGACTCCATGAGTATGGCAAACAGCCTCGAAGTCCGTGTGCCGTTTCTGGATGTAAACGTGGTAAACTTCCTGTTTTCATTGCCGGAGGATTACAAAATCAACCGCAGTATTCGCAAACGAATTTTGCAAGACACGTTTCGTAACGATTTACCGCCGGAGTTGTACAATCGGCCAAAAAAAGGTTTCGAAGTGCCCTTGTTGAAATGGCTCCGCACAGAAATGAAGGATTTGATTCTGAACGATCTGCTGAGTGAAAAAACCGTCCGCGAGCAGGGCATTTTCGATTGGAATGCCGTACACGCCCTTACGCACCGGCTTTTTTCTTCCAACCCCGGCGATGTGCATGCGCGCATCTGGGCACTTGTGGTGTTTCAATGGTGGTGGAAACGCTATGGCCGGAGCTAACGTGGCGGCCAAAAGGTGGCGGCTACTTTTGTTCCTTCGCCCAGGTATCGCGCAGTGTTACGGTTCGGTTAAAAACGAACCGGCCGGGCGAACTGTCTGGATCAAGGCAAAAGTACCCCATGCGTAAAAATTGAAAAGGCTCGCCGGGCGTTGCCAGTCTCAACGCGGGCTCAGCGTATACGGTTTTCACGCGCAACGAATCCGGATTTAAGTGTTGTTTGAAATCACCCTCGGCTTCGCCCAGGTTTTCCACTTTAAACAGCCGGTCGTACAAGCGAACGTCCACCGGCACTGCGTGGGCGGCGCTTACCCAGTGTAGCGTTCCTTTTACACTAATGCCAGACGTGTCGGATCCGCTCTTACTCTCTGGAATGTACGTGCAATGCACTTCGGTTACCTGGCCGTTGGCATCTTTCACTACAGATTCGCACTTAATAATGTACGCGCTTTTTAGCCGCACCATTTGCCCCGGGGCTAACCGGAAGAATTTTTTAGGTGGCACTTCTATAAAGTCATCGCGTTCAATGTACAACTCACGGCCAAATGGCATCAGGCGCGTGCTGCCACCGGGGTCTTCCGGATTGTTCTCGCTTGGCAATTCTTCTTGTTGGCCGGCCGGGTAGTTGGCGATGATCACTTTCAGGGGGTCAAACACCACCATCCGGCGTTGCGCCACTTTATTCAAATGCTCGCGCACGCAAAACTCCAGCAAGCCGATGTCAATCAGGTTGTCTCGTTTTGCTACGCCCACGCGGTCGCAAAAATCGCGGATGGCCTCGGGTGTGTACCCGCGGCGGCGCACGCCGCTAAGCGTAGGCATGCGCGGGTCGTCCCACCCGGATACATGTTTTTCGTTTACCAATTGCAGCAGTTTGCGCTTGCTCATCACCGTGTAGGTAACATTCAGCCGGGCAAACTCGTACTGGCGCGAAGGGTAGATTTCCAGCCTCTTGATAAACCAATCGTACAGCTCGCGGTGCGGAATAAATTCTAGCGTGCAAATGCTATGCGTAATGTTTTCGATTGAGTCACTTTGGCCGTGGGCGAAATCGTACATCGGGTAAATACACCATCGGTCGCCCGTGCGGTGGTGGTGGGCGTGTTTAATCCGATATAAAATCGGATCGCGCATGTGCATGTTGGGGTGGGCCATGTCGATTTTTGCGCGCAACACTTTCTCACCGTCCTTATAA
>JBIIVI010000015.1:0-23109 GCA_044339555.1 Cyclobacteriaceae bacterium
CGTCGCCAGGGGCTCCAGAAAAAATTGCCCGGCATTGGGGATATTGATACGCGCTTTTAACATCGCTGATTTGTAAAAATTGCCGGCGTAGAAGTTTGCTTCGCCATGCGTGAGTGTTCGGTTGAAGTAGAAGTAATTCAATCCTAAAAAAATGTGGCTGATGGAGCGCGTGGCAATCACACCCCCAAAATCCACCTGAAAGTCGTTTTGTGGCCGCCGCGAAAGTTCCAGCGCAAACTGATCTTTTTCGTTAAGCCGGATGCGTGGAAAGATGGTCTGAAAAAAACTCGTGGTCATCAGGTTGAAATAACCTGCTTTTGTATCGCGCAGCGTCAGGGGTTTGGTGTACCCTTTGAAAAACCGGTTGATGTAGCGCTGCTGGGCGGGTGTAAAACCATCGTATTGCAGCTCGTGAATTTGCAGGGGCTGGTTGCGGCTGTTGAATTTGTTTCTGCGGCTGGCCACCATTTCGCACGTACGCAGGTCGGCAGGCCGAAGCTGCGATTTAATCTGGGGTATCTGGCGCAGGGTTTGCGCGTAGCCACTATCAATCAAACTCTTGGCGCGTGCAAAATCAAACGCAGTATACCGTTCCAGATTCGGTTGAATATACACGCCATTGGCGGGTACCTTGGCGGGATCGGATTTATCCAACAGCATGTAAAGCAGCGAGCGCGAAATGAGTTTCTCGTCTTCACCATACGGATACTCTTTGTACACTTTGGAAGAGACATTGCAGCCAATGATCACGTCTGGGTTAAACTCTTTCTGGGCCACGTCTACCGGAAAGTTGTTGTACACGCCCCCATCGAACAGAAACTTGCCATTCACACGGATGGGGCTGTAAAAAAACGGAACGGTTTGGGTGGCGCGCAGCGCGTCGCTCAACAACCCGTCTTTTAGAATCACCTGCGACTGCGTAAAAATATCGGCCGCCACCACGCGCAACGGCACAAACAAACTATCGAAGTTATTTTTGGCAATGGCCGAGGGTTGTGCCAGCCGCTCGGTCAGGGCGAAGTTCAACGTAAGGTCACTGGCAATGGCCGTGTTTAGATTGAGCGAGAGCGCGGAGTCCAGCGAGAGGTTGAAACGAATGAAAGAACCGTTATCGTCTGGTTTGTTGTAGAAGTAGTTGTACCCTAACTCCGGCTGGCCGTTTACCCAGCGCAAAAAATCCTCGGATAGTACCATTTCCTCAATTTGGTCGGGGCTCATGCCGGCAGCGTAACAGCCGGCAACAATGCCGCCCATCGAAGTGCCTACCACATAGTCGATCGGGATTTCGTTTTCTTCCAGCGCTTTTAACACCCCAATGTGGGCCAAGCCTTTGGCGGCCCCTCCGCTAAGCACCACTCCTACTTTTTGCGCGGATACCATCCCCGAAAGGGAAATGAAAAAAGCCAACGTTAGCCGAATACCTGCACCCATCGTTCTCACTTCATAAAATAACAAAATTTTAGGGTGGAGATTGCTTGATGAAGGTCAATTAAAATAGCGCAGTCGCCACAATCACCTCGGGGGAGCTGGGCGGATCGGCAATGGTTTGGAGTTGTTGCCGAAGCGTTTCTTTCAGCAGATTAAACGTGCCCCAAAGCGTGGGTTGAATCGGTTGCGAAGGGGGCAGCTCTACTTTCAGCGCATCCACCTGTACTCCGTTGCGCCAAAAGCGGTAACACAAATGGGGGCCGGTGGCCAACCCGGTGCTGCCCACATAACCGATGACTTGGCCCTGCCGCACGCGTGTGCCAGCTCTTACATCCGCGGCAATCTTAGACATGTGCAAATAGCCGGTGGTGTAGGTGCCGTTGTGCCGAATCTTTACATAGTTGCCATTATTCGCCTTGTACTGCGCCTCTTCCACCAGGCCATCGCCCACGCTGCGGATGGGTGTGCCTGTAGGTGCCGCAAAATCGGTACCCAGGTGGGCTCGAAAGACCTTCGCAACCGGATGAAAGCGACTGAGATTGTAGCGCGAGCTGATGCGGGTGAACTCGATCGGATATTTTAACAAGGCTTTTCGCAGGCTGTTGCCGCGTTCATCAAAATAATCAAGGCCCTCGCCCTGATCCATGGGAAAAGCATACAGCGGTTGGCCCGCATGTTCGAACAAAATACCGTGAATCTGGCCCACAGCATAGGGCTTGCCTTCTACCTGCTGCTCATCGTACAGAATTCTAAACCGATCTCCTTTTTGCAAGCGCTGAAAATCCACTACCCACGCAAAAATGTCAACAAACTTATTAGTGAGCTCGTGTGAGATGCCGAGGTTCTCCACGGTTTCGCTCAGGTTGGTTTCGATCACGCCGGCAATACCTTTTTCCACTACGGTTATCGGGCGCTGGCAGGGTTCTATCCAAAGCGAGTCGGGGGTAAAATGAAAGATGGTATAGTCAACCGGACTGGATTCGTACACCAACGCGCGAAGGGTGTTGAGTGAATCTGTCTCCGAAAAAAGAGTGTATTTTTTTCGCGCCACAATTTTCCGAAAGTCGAATTGGGATTTTGGGATGCGTGCCAGTTGTTGATAAATGGCGGGTGCTACCGCATAGCCCTTGAGCAAGTCCGTAAAGGTCTGGTTGCGCAGCACTTCCGCTTCGGTGCGCTGAAGGCCGGTTACCACCATACCATAGGCCAAGGTGGGGGCATTCATGACAACAGGTGGCGGCACAGCGGCCGAGCGTTCAAAATCACCTGGTGTACTGAACCACGCCGTGTTGTTATCGAGCAGCACAAACGCCAATGCCGCTAACGCGGCGGCAGCCAAGCCCAGAAGTATTTTACTACGCATACGAAGTTAAATCCACTACAGTTTAAAAAATCTCCGTTGCCGGAAGCGTTGAAAAAGTAGTCAAAAATAAGTTTTGCTTTTGAAAACATGAAATTAGGTGTTTGTAAGTGCTCCGCCATTGAAATCGAACAACTCTTTAAACTCAAATTTTACCTCTTCTGAAAAGCTTTTTGCCTCAAGTTGCTCGAAGAGCGCGATAAACTCTTGCACATATTGCTTCTCCTCTGTTCGCTGCTGATACAAAAAGGCTTTGAAGGCCTGCCAACTGCCAAAAAGTTCGATGACTGGTTGTTCCTCAATCTTGGCGTGGGTGGAGCTTTCGAACGAGCGATAAACAATAGCGCGTAAAAAACCAATGAAATCTTTCGTTTTTATAAATTCAACAAACGCCTCACTCGCTCCCGCAATAAACTTTTGGGTAGCAAATCGATTTCGGCTCGCATCGGTGTGCCACTCCCTCACCTTGCAACACCAGTAAATTTCCCACGCATCACGGTCAAGTCGATCTATGGTTGCGAGATGGCGCTTCAAATACTCCAATAGGATTTCATCAAGCGACTCGCCCGTCAATATGTAATCATCGTCTATCATGAGATTTCGAGCCTCAGCAGCCAACCGCGCGAATGCAAGAAGCGGCTCCTCCGCAGCTAGGAACTTCTGCTTTACATAATGTGCGGGAATATTTACATTTTTGCCATAAAGCTTTGCTATTCTACCATTTTTGTCGCTAAGCTTATTTGCCAGGTTAAATGAGAAATCAAGAGTTGATGCGCTCTGCTTGACTACAAGGAAAATGGCATCTATGAGCCTTTTAAAGTGAAAGCTGCTTTCGTACGTTGTTTCTTGGTTTAGTCGATCAACAAGCTCGTAATACTGTCCTTTCTGAATTGCTAACTTGATGTATTCGTTAAATTTTTCTTCAGCACCGCTAAACGCTTCTTTGAATTCGGCCTCGGATAGCTCTTTCTCAGATAGCCGAAGCGAAAAGTATCTACCAAATTTGGTTGGTTTTCGTACGGATAGCATATCGCTTTGGCGGTACCCTTGCGTGGCCGGAAAAATTGCGTTGAGAAGTACCTTAATGTTCGGTATTTCCTTCTGTTCAATCGAAAGCTGCTCTTTATAGCGCTCGATGAACTCGATGATCGTAAATTCACCTTGTTCCCCGGTAAATAATATATATTGATCATTTATTCTGTGACCCTGTGGAATTGTGAGGAACTTGTCCTTTTGTTTATAAAGTAGCTCATAGACTGAAGGATACTTGATTTTAATAAGTTCCAATAACAAAAGATCCTCAAGAACAATCTCGCCCATTATCGGGTCTAAATTCAAAAACACAGCATTGACAAGCTTATTTACATCCCGTAGTGTTTTGATGTAGCTAAGGACAGAAACTTCGCCCGGAAAACTTTTGTCGAGTGCTTTGTCTATTTGAGTAGCATAAACAGGGTTGTTTACAGCTTTTATCAACTTTTCTCTTAAATCAGACTTGATAAGGTCTTCGCCATAACGTGGCAAGGTAATCTCCATCTGAAAAATCTTCTCAAGAAAATATTCGCTTCTGAGGCGATCGGTTTCCTTTAACGCGTTTATCACATAATTGCGATCATAAGTAACGATAAAGACTACATTCGGAAGATTGGCAGTATTTCTTATCAAACGTACTACTTCAACTAACTCTTCTCTGTTGAGCCTATCCAGCTCGTCGATGCAAACAACCAGTCGCTTTTTGAGATATGGCAAAGCGTTCGAAATCTTATGTTGATACCAGGCTGGAGGTCTGGTTTCTGAATCTCCTATGATTTTTCTCGTGTATTGACTCCAAAGCGGCAGTTCGTTTTTCGTTAGTTCGTGAGCATAGCTGATAAGAAGGTTCGAGAGTTCGGTATGGCTCTCAGATACTTTGGACGAAACAACCGCAAAGAAATCCTTGATAATGTCATTGGTTGAAGAGCTATTCCAAGCATTGAAATTAATTACTATTGTCTTTGATTTGTCAAGTTGTTTTTCTAAAAGGTTAACGAAGGAAGTTTTTCCCACCCCCCACTCACCAGTTATCCCTATAGCAAACGACTTTTCAAACAAACTCTCGTTGATTCTATCGGCAACCCTTTTGGCATAGGACGAATAGCCCAACTTATCAATGCCGCCCTCGCCAAGCGGTAAACCCTCGAGAAATCCCTTAGGAATTACTTCTGGTTTTTTCCGAAAGATCGCACGAAACATCATCGCGATTACAAGCATAATGATGAACAAAACAACATCGGTGTATTTAAGTACTTCAGTTGTGCGAAACGGTATGAAATTCCAAGGTGCCTGTGTGATACGATACCACAATAGAATGGCAAATCCGACCAGCAAATAGCCAAGGTTAGCTGGCGCCACCCAAACGGATTCGCGCCACATTCTTACAAAAAAAACAATGGCCACAAGAATGGCAAGAAAAAAAACAGCATCTGTTGACCAATCCGAACGAACAAAAGCCAGAAAAGACTTCACGGCAAGCGATGTGAAGATTTGCTCAAACTTGGCTTTGAACACGATAAATACTGCTAGCAATCCAACTGGTAGAAAGACATTGCTTCGATTTGAGTTCGTTATGATTTTGGAAAACATAACCAAATCTAATGCTGTCTTCGCAAAAATTGTTTCGTTATTGGAAATTTGATTGCAAGGTGTCAGGGTCACAAAAACCGTAATCCCGCCTTCCAGCCCACCCACAGTTGCAGGCGCGTGCTGCCGTTTTGCAGGCGGTCGTCATAGAGCACGTTCGGTTGCCAGTCGCGGAACAGTTGGGCATAACCCGTGTAATCGGCTTTGGTGAGGTAGCCGTTCAGCGTACCGCCCAGATAAAGTGAAAACTTGGGCGCAAAATGAATATCGAATCCGCCATGCATTTTGTTAAGCAAGCTCAGGTGTTCGGTAAATCTTCTTTTGTTGATGTGCTGAGCCGTCACGTCCAGATTGAGATGCAGCCACCGGTTCAGCCGGCGCGCAGTACCAAGGCCGTACCCAAATGTCCAGACGTTGTCGCCCTGTTGGGTGGTGGGCTGAATGCCTGCCGAAAGAATGTTATAAAACCTGCGCACGCCCGTACGGAAGGCGAGGTTGGTATAGAAAACTTCATCGGCCGAAGCCTCTACCTTGTGATAGCCGTTCTTTACAAACGAAACCAGCCCAATCGGAGCACCATACACCGACTTGGCGTAGTTAACCAATCCTACCTGACTACCGCGCACATGGCCGCCGTAGTTAAAGAACGTACTCACCTGCGAGCCCCAAACACTGTCGGTGGCCACGTTGCTAAACCCGGCAATTTGCGAACCCAAAATGCGATCGTGGTTGTAGTTAAAAAAACCGGCCACCTGCGTACCGCGGTAAGCAGCGGTTTGGATGTTGGTGAAACCTGCCACCTGTACCCCGAGCGACTCCTCTTTTACAAAATTGCCAAAGCCTGCCACGAGCACACCATCGGCCTTTCGCAGGTTTACGTTCGAGAAGCCCGCCACTTGTAATCCCTGGGCTGCGCCCTGGTTGGCATTGGCAAAGCCTGCCACTTGCACCGCCTTCGCTTCGCCTCCGTTAACATTAGCAAATCCTGCGGCCTGCACCCCGTATACATTTCGCCCAACAAGGTTGCCGAAGCCTGCAATTTGCAGCCAGCTTACATCGCCACGATCGATGTTCACAAAAAAGCCCAACTCAATCTGGCGGGTGCCGAGCGAATAGCCCCCCAAGAAATTAATCGAGTAGTCGTTAATCACGTTGCCACTCAGGCGCCCGTTGGTGCCCACAAACGGGAGAATGGAAGCTTGTATATCGCGGTAAAGCGTGTCGCGGATGTTCATCACATTGGGCTTGTCACCGAAGGGCAATACCAGCTCATCATCCGCCACCTCCACTGAGTCGAGGGCCACGGTATCGGTCTTGATTGCCAGGATCGGTTGCAAAGCGAGCAGCATGTATTGGGGCTCGACTTGCGTGAGGAGCAAAACGGTATCTTGGTAGCCCCGCTTACTTACACTCAACTCAATCGCATCGCTCGTTTTTTGAAGCTGTAGTTTGAAAAATCCTTCGTTGTTAGTGGTTGCCGATGCAAGCGTCTTTTTTTCGTATACGCTTACATTGTTTAGTCGAAGCTGGCTGGTAGCATCCTCCACATATCCACTCACCAAAACGGTGGTTTGCGCCGGGGTTTTGGACGCCTTCACCGGCACTGGTGTTAAAATGATGTAGTTGCCTTTTTGTTTGTAGGCAAACGTGCCTTTCAGAAGTGCATTTAACACTTCGCGAACGGGTCGGCTGTCGGCACGCATCGATACGATCTCCGTGTCGGACACCAGCGCTGCGTTATACGAAAAAGTAAACTGCCCGGCTTCTGCAATTTTTGTCAAGGCCCGTGGCAACGGCTCCTGCTGCACCTGCACAGAAATTTTCCGATCCAACAGTGATTGCGCCCCCACTCCAAAGCAAAGGCAAACGCACAGACAAACGAGCCTCGTGCGAAAACTATTGACAACCGCTGCCATGCAATTCGAAATCTTTAGGGCCGCGTTGCTCGATCGAGAGGCCGAGCGTTTCCGCAATAACATCCAGAACAAAATCCAGTTTCTGATCTTTAAACTCGGCCGTGATACGACAGTTTTCGATGGTTGCTTTGATGGTGACACGTGCTCCGTACACCGCGTTAATGGTTTTTACTACGGTGCGCAAATCGGTGTTGTTAAAGACTAACACTTTTGTTTTGTAGGCGAGGTCGTTAGGATCGCGGGTGTCTTCTTTCCAAAACGTTTTGGTGGACTTGCGGTAGTAGCCTTTTTCGCTGGCGCGGATCAAGATGCCGCGATCGATGTCGGTGTAAGCTTGTACCAAGCCCGTCTCCACCACGATTTCGATGGTATCGCGCTGGGGCAACGCGCGTACGTTGAAGGATGTTCCGATGTCGCGCACACGGAGTTCACCGGCCTCCAGGGTAAACGCTTCGCCGGGTCGCGGTTGAATGTCAAAGAACGCTTCGCCTTGCAAAGCAACTTTGCGTTCTTTTTTGCGTGGATTAAACGTGTACACCAATTCGGTGTTTCGGTTCAATACTGTTTGAGTGCCATCTAAAAGTTTCTCGGTGCGGGTTTCTGGCAAAGCCGCCAGTTGTTGGGTCTGGATCGGTGCGGCAAAAAACTGAATAGCGAGGTAGGTGCCTCCCGCCATCAACGCCAAACCAGCGGCCAACCGGGAGATGCGGGGCCAAGCCCACAAAGGCACCACAGGTTTGGCTGGTTGGATTTTACCTTTTACTTTCTGCCAGGCCGCCTCGGTGTTTACCTTCAGCTCCGGCACGTGGGCCGCACGCACAAAAATAGTGCGAAGCTGGTTGGCATACCGCGCATTGTCAGGATGTTGCGCGATCCAGGCGGCAAGTGTCTGCTGCTCGTCTGGTGTGGCTTCCCCCGCTACGGCGCGTGCAATCAATTCGTCAATATCGTGCTGTGGTGTGTTCAATTCATTCCTATCTGTAGCCAGATCAAAAACAAGGGCAAATAATCTTTAAGCTGTTCGCGCATGAGCCGGAGCGCTTTCCCCATTTGGTTTTCAACGGTCTTCACCGAGAGCTCCAGTTGGTCGGCAATTTCCTGATATTTCAATTCTTCAAATCGGCTCAACTGAAAAATCAACCGGCATTGTTCCGGTAACGTCTGTAGTGCGAGCTGAATTTTTTGTTCCAGTTCGGACCCTTCCACACTTTCGGTAACCGACTCGTTGGTGGGCTCTCCGCCAGCCTGTGTATAAAGCGCATGTTGCTGCCGCACTTTGTTGTGCTTGATTGCATTCAGGCAGTTGTTGCGAACGGTTCGGTATAAATACGACTTCAGCGAGGTTTGAATCTCCACCTGGGTGCGCTTGTCCCAAATCGCAACAAAGGAAGTCTGTACGATTTCCTCGGCTTCGTCTGTGTCGTTCAAAAACGTGTACGCATACCGGCACAGGGGTTGGTAATAGGCTTTAAAAATCATCTCAAACGCATCCTCGCGGCCCTCTTGTAATGAAACCCAGGCTTGTTGATCGTTCAATTGCACGTGTTCTGTTGCGTAACCTTGGCAATGTACGGTTTTTAGCCTGCGAGGTTTAGACAACCAAACCGCCTATGACCCCTATTCCGGCCCGAAAAAAATCAAATTTCAGGCATCGAAGGCGGATTGAACTTATACACATCGGGCAACTGCGAGTTGTCGTTCATGGTTACCTTCAGGTCTTTGATTAACCCGTTGTGGATGTCGTAGACCCAGCCATGCACGTAGGGCAATTGCCGTTTCGCCCAGGAGTTTTGGATGATGGAGGTTTCCACCAGATCGAACACCTGCTCGATCACATTTATTTCGGTAAACCGCGATTCGCGTTCGGGCCCCTCGGGGATATGCTTGAGTTCGTCTTCATGAATCCGGTAAACGTCTTTAATATGTCGAATCCAGTTATCAATAAGCCCGTATTGCTTATGGCCCATAGCGGCCCGGATCCCGCCACAGCCATAGTGGCCGCATACAATCACGTGGCGCACTTCCAATACGTTTACCGCGTAGTCAAGCACACTCAACATGCTCATATCCGTATGTACCACCATGTTGGCAATGTTGCGGTGCACAAAAATTTCACCGGGGTGGGTACCGGTTATTTCGTTGGCCGGCACGCGGCTGTCCGAGCAGCCGATCCACAAGAATTTAGGGGTCTGCACCTCCGCCAATCGGTCGAAGAAGCCGGGATCTTCAATTCCCTTTTGCTCTACCCAGGCTTTGTTCTGTAAGAGAAGTTGTTCAATGAATTTCATGGCGCTTTTTTGATAACGTGATGTGGTTGAGTTCCACGTGAATGTCTTTTGTCTTGGCCTCCTCCAAGAAGTCGCTAATGGTTTCCTGAATATCCTGATCAATAAAACGTGAATACGTGCCATCTATGATCAAGCGGGCGCCTTTTGGTACTTTTTGAAAAAGATCGCGCACGGTAGACTTGTTCAGGAACGAAACATCTTTTGTGAATTTGAGCAGATAGCTGTTTTGATCGTTGTTGACCAGCAAAACGGCTTGTTTGAAATTGGTTCTCAAAATAAAAAAGACCGAGGCGAGCAACCCAATGAAAACCCCCGTTAGCAAATCGGTTAAAAGCACAGCCAGTGTGGTAACAAGAAAGGGTATAAATTGACTGTTTCCCTTGGCGCGTGTTTCGATGTAGAGTTGCGGCTTGGTAAGTTTGTACCCCACAAAAATCAGAATGCCCGCCAAACACGAAAGCGGGATAAACTCCAGCCAATGCGGTATGAGCAGCACTGCCAACATCAAAATAGCACCGTGGGTGATCGTGGAGGCTTTTGATTTCGCTCCGGCCATAATGTTGGCCGAGCTGCGAACAATTACCGACGTGAGCGGTAGTCCACCCAGTAATCCAGAAAGGGTGTTGGCCACACCTTGCGCTTTCAACTCATGGTTTAAAGGTGTCATTCTTCGATAAGGATCCATCTTGTCGCTGGCCTCAATGCTCAGCAGGGTTTCGAGACTAGCCACCAATGCAAGAGTTAACGCTACTGAGTAAACCGTGGGGTTTTGCCACACTGAAAAGTCAGGCAGATGAAAGAACGAGGCGCCCCCCTGCGACAAACGAGGCACGGAAACCATGTGGCGAGATTCGATGAGCAATACCTCTGAAAGATTGTTAAAAAGCAGCGCGAGCAGCGTGCCTACAGCCACGGCCACAAGGGCGCCTGGAGTTTTTGTCACCCACGCCCATTTTCGCATGTGGGGATGTTCCCAGGCAAAAAGAATGGCCAACGAAACCACGCTAACCACCAGCGCACCTGGCGTTAAGTAATTGAATGCTTCGAGAAGTTCTGAAAATGTGTTCTTGCCGTCTGCCTGAAAAAAGGTTTCGTCTCCTTCGTAATCAACATCGTAGCCGACTGCGTGGGGGATTTGTTTGAGAATCAAAATCAGCCCGATACCAGCCAGCATCCCCTTAATCACCGAGGCTGGAAAAAAGTTGCCGATCGTACCCGCGCGGAAAAAGCCCAAGGCCAACTGAATCAGGCCGGCCACCACCACGCTAAAAGCAAACGCTTCGAACGTACCCAACACCGATATAGACGAGGCAACGATGGACGTGAGGCCCGCGGCTGGGCCACTAACACTCAATGGGGATTTGCTCAACGAGCCTACTACAATCCCGCCCACAACCCCCGCAATCAAGCCAGCGATCAGCGGGGCACCGGACGCCAGCGCAATGCCAAGACATAAGGGCAGTGCTACCAAAAAAACGACTATAGCCGCCCGGAAATCATATAACCAGTAGTTCGACAATTTCATTTGGTCAAGTTACGCAACACGAACGAATTCGAGGGCGAAAGAAACCTAGCTGGCAATTTCTTTACGGATGCGGCTGAGCGCTTCGGGGGTAATACCCAAATAGGACGCGATCATATATTGGGGCACCCGCTGCACTACTTTCGGGCGTTCTTTGATCAGGCGCAAGTAACGTGTGGTGGCATCATCCCTGATAAGCGACATGTAGCGGTTACCCACGTGTATCACGATACTCTCGGCCATTATTTTGCCTAAACGTAAAAAGTGGGTGTAGCGCTCTTGCAGGGCGTTGAGGTCGGTATAGCACAGTACCTGCACCTCCGTGCGCTCGATGGCATCGATGTAGTAGGTCGATGGCTTTTGACTTAGAAAAGACTCGTACTCGGTGATGAAACTGTTTTCAAACATAAACTGCCGAATATTCTCTTTGCCCTCATTTACATAATAGAGCCGTAGCAGTCCTGACTGGATGAAGAGAACGTCCCGGCACACTTCGCCTTCTTTCAAAAAGAAATCACCTTTGAGGAGGATTCGGGGTTGTAAAAGTTCGGTAATTGCCGCCAACTCTTCGTCAGTGAAGGGCAGCACCCGCTTCAGGTAGGTCGTAAGGGCTTCGTACATGGGTGTTTACCTTGTGAGCAAAAGCCGCGCATCGAAACGATGCGCGGTGAAGTGCTACTGCGCCATTTGCGAAATCTTCTGCAAGGGTACCAGGCTAGCCCATTGCATGAGCTCCGTCTCGGTGCAATCGTAGCCCTTCACGTTGAATAATGTATTGTTGATGGGAATCTGCAAATCCCAATCGATCTTTTGCGTCTCACTGTTTACAGTTTTATTCAGCAACGCTTTGTAACCCTGCACTTTTACGGTTTTTTGATTTTCGCTCGTCATCATACCGCCTAAAACCGGCATGGAGAGTATAGCATTGATACCCGTAAGCAGCGGTGAATTATTGATGATTTCGATGCGGGCATTTTTAGGTGCGGCTCCGTACGAACGGTCAACATACAAGCCCATCGCACCGGCTCCGGAAAGATTGTCTTCTTTTTCGTTGGCGGCCAGAGCGCCTAGTTTGGCGGGCAGCATTTTTAAAATCTCGCGGCCAATGGCCATATCCAAATCGCGTAGCATCTGTTCCATCGCAAAACGGGCATCTTGTAAATTGCCGCTGGTATAAGCGGTTCGCGCACTGGCCAGGTTCTTATCAAATTCCTGAGCGATCAAATTGGTTGTGGCCAGGATCGCAATCAGAACTATCGTAAATTTTTTCATGTCCTCCCGGATTTATTGTTCGCCCAATTGTTTCTTAATGTTGTCGATGTCCAGCACTTCTGCCGCTTTGATCACCTCGTTTTCGTTGGCAAAATTCACGGCTTCGTACACGATCAGTGAAGACTGGCCTAGCGGCACACTCAGCCGATAACCGCTCGAATCATCGTATTCAATGACTGATCGATAACCCTTCACTTTCACCTGTTTCCAATTTTGCTGTCCGTTATTGGTTTGGGCATATCCCCCCGAAGCGAGGTAAGCATTCACGCCGGACATCCACACAGAATTGTTGGCAATCGAAACCCGCAGTTCTTTATCCTTCCCATCGCCATACTCGCGATGAATGGTCAATCCCGACCAGCCCCAACCAGCACTTGTTACCTGATCGGCACTTGCCTCGCGCTTCAAGCCCGCCACAGCATCCGGTAGCGACTTCAAAATCTGGTTGCCAATCTCCATTTCCACACCCAACATGGCCTGTTGTACCGAGTAGCGCGAATCGCCATACGCGTTCTTTTTGTAGGCCACTTCCGCGTCGGCCAGGTTTTGCTTCACATCGGGTGGTGTAGAAATCAACCCGCCCCCACGGTTCGCGGGATTGTTGCCACCACCTGGTCCGCCACTGCCCTGACCATTAGCACCACCCTGACCATTTGCGCCTTGGTTGTTGCCTTGATTGGCATCGTTCTTCTTTTTCCCATTGAATAGGTTGTCGATCGCTTCGCCGGCTTTTTGTTCAGCATTGTTGCCAGCGCGATTCTTAAGCCGATTTAAAACCTGTCCGTGGGTACTCACGGAAACCGCCAAAAGACCCAGTACC
The DNA here is from genome assembly GCA_044339555.1 of Cyclobacteriaceae bacterium. Classification (GTDB taxonomy): domain Bacteria; phylum Bacteroidota; class Bacteroidia; order Cytophagales; family Cyclobacteriaceae; genus ELB16-189. The sequence goes on from JBIIVI010000015.1 coordinate 13,226, forward strand.
ACAGCACCACAAAAATTTTTCATAACAAGTTGGGTTAACGCGAATGAAAGTTACAAAAATCCTGCTTTACGCAGGTTCAGCAAGGACTGGATGCCCGATGGTGCACAAAAAAAGGCGGATGAACCGCCCTTTCTTGCAAAGAAGTATCGCTGACTATATGTTAAACACTTTTTTTATCGCATCTACATGATCCAAGCGCTCCCAGGGAAATAAATTCACCTTCACGCGGATCTCATTCTTCTTCCCCTTATTGAATACCTTCTCAACCGTTTTGGGCTCCCGGCCCATGTGGCCATAAGCGGCGGTCTCTGAATAAATAGGTGCGCGCAGGTTAAACCGCTGCTCGATGAAATACGGACGCATGTCGAAGATCTTCTCCATTTTCCTGGCGATCTCGCCATCGTTCAAATCCACTTTGGCTGTGCCGTAAGTGTTTACATATAGACCAACCGGCTTGGCAACGCCTATCGCGTAGGCTACCTGTACCAACACTTCTTCGCACACTCCGGCTGCCACCATGTTTTTGGCAATGTGGCGCGTGGCATACGCGGCAGAACGATCGACCTTTGATGGATCTTTGCCGGAAAACGCACCTCCCCCGTGCGCACCCTTGCCCCCATAGGTATCCACAATAATCTTACGGCCGGTTAAGCCCGTATCACCGTGCGGGCCACCGATTACGAATTTTCCGGTAGGATTAATATGGTATTTGATCTGGTCGTTGAATAACTTCTGAATCCGCTTCGGCTCTTTCTTCATCACGCGCGGCATCAAAATGTTGATGACGTCTTCCCGAATCTTTTTCAACATGGCACCATCTTTATCAAAATCGTCATGCTGGGTGGAGATGACGATGGTATCGATACGCTGTGGTTTGTTGTCATCAGAATACTCGATGGTTACCTGCGATTTTGCGTCTGGTCGGAGGTACGTCATCACTTTGCCCTCTCTGCGGATGGCGGAAAGTTCGCGTAGCAACGCGTGCGCCAGTTCCAGCGGTAGCGGCATGTAATTATCCGTTTCGTTGGTGGCGTAGCCAAACATCATGCCCTGATCGCCGGCACCTTGATCTTCCTTTTTCTTGCGCTCTACGCCTTGGTTAATGTCGGGCGACTGTTCGTGAATAGCCGAAAGGATGCCACAGCTATTTGCCTCGAACATGTATTCGCTTTTGGTGTAGCCAATCTTGCGAATTACTTCGCGGGCAATGTCCTGCACATCCAGGTAGGCTTCGGATTTTACTTCGCCAGCGAGCACTACTTGCCCGGTGGTTACCAGCGTTTCGCAGGCGCATTTTGAGTCTTTGTCGTAGGCTAAAAAGTAGTCAATGAGCGCATCGGAAATCTGGTCCGCCACTTTATCGGGGTGGCCTTCGGATACGGATTCGGAGGTGAATAAATACGGCATGTTTTGTTAATTGCTGATTTAGGGCGCAAAGTTAAAAATGTTCCGGTTTTTTAGGTCATGGTAAATGATCACAGCCCTTTTATTAGTATCACTGCTGTTTTAGATCGGCTGACCGAACGTGAGCAGGTTATGGTCGGGGTCCAACACCGAAAACTCTTTTTGGCCCCATGGTTTCACAGCCAAGTGCCCATTTGGATGGATCGCCACACCTGCCTTTCGCAGATGATCATAAAGCGCTTCAATATCATCGGTGCGGATGTAAACCTGACCATCATTGAGTAGCGGATCCAACTCGGCAAACTCGAAGAAGTGAATTTGAATCTGATCTTTCTGTACCATTAAATACCCCGGGTAGCTGCCACATAGTTGAAAGCCCAGTTGCTTCACATAGAAGTCGTGCGTAATGGTTTGGTTACGCATGGGTAGTTTGGGATGAATCTCTGAAAGCATCGGAGTCGATTACTTGCCTAAGAACGAAAGCGCCTCATACACCAGCCACGAAGCCAACATACTGGTGCCGTATACCCACAGCACCTTTTTCCGGTTTTGTACATCTTCCCACCAAAGAACCCACCACGGTTTGTATAAACCAAGGAGCAGGCAAAGTGCCCATGCCAACGTGAGAAAGAAGAAGAACAGACGAATTGAGTCCACCGTTGAAAGATAACGGTAGTTTCATTTTATTCTACCACACCCCTTCTATATTTGCGCTCCATTTTCAGCACGGTTGACTGCGTCTGAATTTCTTACCCTCTACGAACTGGATGGCCTGGTGAAAACACTGGCCGAGGGGCTACGTACGCCCAAACCAGAAAGCGTTGCCATCAAAGGTCTGCATGGCAGTCTGGATGCGGTGTTGTTCGCAGCGGTGCATCGGCAGGTAAGGGCATCCCACTTAATTATTTGTGTGGATAAAGAAGAGGCTGCTTATCTCGCCAACGATTTACAAAATCTCATCGGCCATCGGGATGTACTCACTTTTCCGATGTCGTATAAACGCCCTTACGAATACGATGAGACCGAAAACGCCAATGTGTTGATGCGGGCGGAAGTATTGAGCCGCCTGACCGACCATCCCGAGTCTCAGATTATCGTTACCTACCCGGAAGCGCTGTCCGAAAAGGTGATTACCAAAAAGTCGCTGGCAAGTAACACGTTTGCTGTCAAGAAAGGCGAGCGTTTGGAGGTGGCGTTCCTGGAAGAATTCCTGCATAGCTACGATTTCGAGAAAACGGATTTTGTCTATGAAGCCGGGCAGTTTGCCGTGCGGGGTGGGATCATCGATGTGTTTTCTTTTGCGAACGAACTGCCCTACCGGATTGAGTTGTTTGGCGATGAAGTAGACAGTATCCGCACGTTCGATCCGGGCTCACAACTTTCCGTGGATGTTCTGGATCGTGTTTCCCTGATGCCGAATGTACAGACCCGGTTGGTGCAGGAAGACCGGCAGTCGCTGTTGGAATTCGTCCCCACGCATACCCGCATCTGGCTGCGCGATACCGCATTCACGCTTGCCTTGTTGGGCAAGTGTTTTGAAAAGGCCAGCCAGCGGTTCGATCAAATCATCGGCCGAACGGGAGCACCCGCAGGCCTTCAGCCCACCGCGCTCTTCGAAACGGAAAATTCGTTTCTGGCAACGCTGGAAAAATTTCACCGGATCGAGTGGGGCGGACGCGCGTATTTTCAGCCCGCCAACACGTTTGATTTTCCATCGGCTACCCAAACCTCATTCAAAAAGAATTTTGAACTGCTGGCGGCCAATCTGCTCGACTTCCAGCAGCGGGGGTACACCAATTTCATCGCGGCCGATCAGGGTAAACAGTTGGAACGATTGCAAGGTGTGTTCGAAGAAATCCATCCGGAACTACGGTTTCTACCGCTCTCTTTTTCTTTGCGGCAGGGGTTTATCGACCACTCGTTAAAAATCGCTTGTTACACGGATCACCAGATCTTTGAGCGTTTCCATCGCTATCGGGCCAAAGAAAAATTTTCGAAATCCAAAGCCCTCACCTTTCGCGAGCTTCAAACACTGCAACCGGGCGACTTTGTCACGCACATCGACTATGGCATTGCCCGCTTCGCCGGCCTGGAAAAGAAAGACGTAAACGGTAAAGAACAAGAAGCCATTCGGCTGGTGTTTCGCGACAACGATTTGTTGTACATCAACATTCATTCGCTGCATAAAATCTCGAAGTACTCTGGCAAGGATGGAACTCCGCCCAGCATCAGTAAACTGGGATCGGGCGAATGGGAGAGCAAAAAAGCCAGGGTTAAAAAGAAAGTAAAAGACATCGCCAAAGAGTTGATCGATTTGTATGCAAAACGCAAAGCCGCCCCTGGTTATGCTTTTTCATCCGATGGCTTCTTACAAGCAGAATTGGAGTCGTCTTTCTTGTACGAAGACACCCCCGATCAGGCGAAAGCCACCGAAGATGTAAAGCGCGACATGCAACAACCCCACCCCATGGATCGGCTGGTTTGTGGGGATGTGGGTTTCGGAAAAACAGAAGTGGCGATTCGCGCAGCGTTTAAAGCCACGGCCGATGGCAAACAGGTGGCCGTACTTGTACCTACTACCATTCTGGCCATGCAGCACTACCGCACGTTTCGCGATCGGTTGGCTCACATGCCGATACGGGTGGAATATGTGTCACGCTTCAAATCCGATAAAGACGCAAAGGGCATTCTTGGCGATGTTCAGGCGGGTCAGGTAAACGTGCTAATCGGCACACATAAGATTGTGGGCAGTGATGTGAAGTTTAAGGATTTGGGTCTTTTGATTATTGACGAAGAGCAGAAGTTTGGTGTGAAGGTGAAAGACAAGTTAAAACAGTTGAAGCTAAACGTTGATGTGCTCACGCTAACCGCCACGCCCATTCCCCGAACCCTGCATTTTTCGTTGATGGGTGCCCGCGACCTCAGCATTATTTCCACGGCTCCCCCCAACCGCCAGCCCGTTACAACCGAAGTGCACGCATTTCAAGAGGAAATCATCCGCGATGCCGTTAGCCACGAAATCCGGCGCGGCGGGCAGGTTTTTTTTGTGCATAACCGGATCAGCGATATCGAGCAAGTCGCCAACGTGATTTACAAACTGGTGCCGGATGCCCGCATCGGAATTGCCCACGGCCAAATGGAAGGCGACAAGCTGGAGAAGGTAATGGTAAAATTTATTGAAGGCGAATACGATGTGCTGGTGTCTACGAACATCATCGAGTCGGGCCTGGATATTCCCAATGCCAATACCATTATCATCAATCAAGCTCATTTGTTTGGTTTGAGCGACCTGCACCAGATGCGCGGCCGTGTAGGACGATCGAACAAAAAAGCATTTTGTTATTTGCTCACGCCACCCCCCACCGTGCTTTCGGCCGATTCGCGCAAGCGCTTAGCCGCGCTGGAAGAATTTTCTGAACTGGGCGATGGTTTTAAAGTGGCCATGCGCGACCTCGACATCCGCGGGGCCGGGAATTTGTTGGGAGCCGAACAGAGCGGCTTTATCAGCGACCTGGGTTTTGATGCTTACCACAAAATCCTGGACGATGCCATTCAAGAGTTAAAGGAAACTGAGTTCAAGGAATTGTTTGCGACCGAGCTGGCCGAGAAAGCAAAATTGCTCGTGCCGGATTGTGTGATTGAAACTGATTTGGAAATCCTAATCCCGGAAACCTACGTGGCCAATACCAGCGAGCGCCTACAGCTTTATTCCACGCTGGACAACATCGCCACCGAAGAGGAGCTGGAAAAATTTGTGGCTTCGCTGCGCGACCGGTTTGGCGAATGCCCGTTGCCAGTGGTACAACTGGTGCAGACCGTACGGGTGCGGTGGTTGGGCGAACGGCTTGGTTTTGAAAAAATCTCCTTGAAGAACGAAAAGATCAAAGCCCAATTCATCAACAAAGACGAGTATTATAAATCCGACACTTTCGGGCGCATTCTCGCATTTGTACAGCAACAGCCCAAACGGTGCCGCGTAAAGGAAAACGGTGGTAAGTCGCTGCTCACAATTGAAAATATTCCTACGGTTGAAAGTGCACTGGCGGTGTTGCGCCAGATCTAGGCTGGCTTTAACAAGTCCGCCAACGAAATCTCATCCACATACGGCATCAGGTATTGCGAATCTTGAAACGCGTTGATCATCAACACCCGCTTGTAGGTGGTTGAAAAGTAGACTTCAATAAAGAAACGGTTACTATGGTAGAGCAGCACCTTGCAATCGGCCAGCCAGCGCATGGCCAGATAGTCGGATTGCCTGACCACCCAATCGCATTTTTCCTCAAACGAGGCTTCTTTAAACTCGTCTATAATAAACATAACGGCAACATTCTGTAACAACTGTGCCAAAGGTTAATCCACAGAATTTTTTGGCGATTCAACCGAATTATTTGCCGGATCGGGAAAATTTTTCCCATTCTCGGATCGCAATACGGTAGGCAGCGCCATCGTTGAGAGGTGGCGTTCGTAGGGTTCGACCAGAGATTTACCACAAAAAATGTTACGCTTTGGAAAACATGGGTTTAAGTTTTTATATTTACGATTCTTTAGTTCTAACCAATTAGCGATGAAGTACTTTAAGGTTCCTTTTTTAGTTGTTGCCGCATCGGTGGTGATCACCGGATGCTCATTGTTTGGCAACCGTGGAGGCAAACCCACGGCGATTAACCCCGGACAATTAAGTAAGGCGACTGGTATTGCGTATAATGATGAAGATGCGAATGGCTTTCAGGTGAAGCCCTTCGAGGGTCAACCCGATGCGCCGAACACAGTCTTTATTGAAGGTGGGCGCGCCATCATGGGCTCGTTTGAAGAAGACGTGATGTCCTGGCGCGATAACATCGAACGCACCGTGTCGGTAGCTTCGTTTTACATGGATGAAACTGAAATCGCCAATATTTATTGGCTAGAATATCTCCACATTTTGAATCGGGACTCCACCCAAGAAATTTATCAAGAAGCGTTACCGGATACAACGGTGTGGGTAGGTAAACTGGCTTTCAATGATCCTTACGTGGATCACTACCTTCGTTATCCAGGCTTCAGGTTCTTCCCGGTCGTTGGCATTAGCTGGGTACAGGCAAACCGCTATGCTGAGTGGCGTACCGCTGCCGTGAATCAGCAACTCCTGAAAGACTCGGGCGAAGAAATTCCGGAAGTTCCTGCGGGCGGCCGTATTCCGTTGGAAACCGGGGTGGTAATTCCCGCCTACCGTCTGCCTACCGAAGCCGAGTGGGAATATGCCGCACAGGCGTTGATCGGAACGCAGTGGTTAGAAGAATTGCAAACTCACCAACGCCTTTATCCGTGGGACGGCCATGCGTTGCGTAACCCCTACGGAAAAGAAATGGGCTATTTCCTTGCCAACTTTAAGCGCGGCCGCGGCGATTATGCCGGTATTGCGGGTCGCTTGAATGATGGCGCCTTGATTACTTCCTACATTTATGAGTATCCCCCGAACGACTACGGCTTGTACAACATGGCCGGTAACGTGAGTGAATGGGTGATGGATATTTACCGCCCGCTGTCGTTCCAGGATTTTGATGACCTCAACCCGATGCGCAGAGATGGATTCCTTGATAACGCCAGTAAGTACAGCAACAACGTGAAGTTGAAAGATGACTTCCGCCCAGGCGATCCGAACCGTGCTGCGAAAGCTAAGCCGGGCGACTGGGAAGAGCAGAATGCGATGGGTTTTACCTCTATGGTATCGGACAAAGTACGGGTATACAAAGGCGGCTCCTGGAAAGATGTAGCTTACTGGATGAGCCCCGGTACGCGCAGATACCTCGATCAGGACTCGGCCACCGCCACGATTGGTTTCCGTTGCGCGATGATTCGTGCCGGTTCCAACTACTAAAAATCTAACTCCACCATAAAAAGGCTACCAGATTCTGGTAGCTTTTTTTTATGCCTCAGCGATACACGCGATTGATAGTGCCACACAACCTGCACCCCACAGTTGTTGGCCACACGCTTCCAGCGTTGCACCGGTTGTAACTACATCATCCACCAACAAAATTTTCTTGCCCCGTACGGCATTTGCATCCGTCACGCGAAAAACGTGCTGCATGTTTTCCCAGCGATGGGCGCGATCTTTTCGGGTTTGCGTCTCCGTGGCCTGCGAACGTTGCAGCAATGAAAGTACGGGTATGTCCAATTCCGCCGCAAGACCAGCGGCAAATCGCTCACTTTGGTTGTAAGTCCGCCTTCGTAATCGGGTGGCATGTAGGGGCACCGGTATAATCACATCCCAACCTTCATGTAACTCGTACAATTGCTCGCCATATACGCGTCCGAGAAACACACCTAAATCCGGTTGGTTATTGTATTTCAGTTGGTGTAAGAGTCTTTGCGCGATGCTTTCCTTTCGAAAATGCAAAAAAGCCTGTGCGGTAGTGACAGGTAAACGCCCGAGCAGCCGGTCGTACACGGGGTTATCGCGCCAGCGGTGATAATTCGTAACCGGCAAGTCGAGCAGGCAATGGCTACAGAGCCAATGTTCACCCTGCAGCAGGCCACGCTCGCATCCCACACAAATGCGCGGAAAGAACAGGCGAACAAGATCCCATCCAAGCGAAGTAGCCATGGTGGCTGAATTTTTATTGCTCTGCAAACGCCCCATATTTGTAAAAAAATGTATGCACCTGGTCGAGCAATTTAATGAATATCGCAGCAAAATGAATGAACGCATTTTGGCAGCCGATAATCTCATTCTGAAACGCATTTTCAATCTTGACACCAACGCCTATCAAGAGGGTGTGCTGGACGTGAAAAGTAAAGAACTCATTGGGCTTACCTGTTCGCTGGTGTTGCGCTGCGATGACTGCGTGAAGTACCATTTAGGCAAATGCAAAGAGGTGGGCCTTACCACCGAGCAGGTGCACGAAGCGATGGGCGTTGCTACCCTGGTGGGCGGGACAATTGTAATTCCGCACCTACGCCGGGCCTTTGAATTTTGGGACGCCCTGCATGTATAAACGCGACCTGGACCTAGAACGCCAGTGGCATTGGCTGGTGCAAGAGATTGAAGCCCGCATTGGCAAGCGGCCCAAAGACCTGAATGGAGTGCTGTTTCTCGTGGGCGTGCAGGAGTTGGGCATGGGGCACCGCTTCTTCTCCAAAGAGGAAAAACAAGACCTCATGCACATCGGCATCTGTAAGGTCTTGAGTTTGTCCGGTTATTACACGTTGGAGGGGACTGACCAGCACGGGTGGCCTCATTGGCGGTTGGTGAAGAAGTTGCCGCACTTCGATTTACTGGAGCAGGAAAAGCTACTGAAAATGCACGTGTTGGAGTATTTCGAGCAAGAATATCAGTGGCAGTATCCTACAAACGCCTCGCACCCCTAAGAAATCCACGCCTTTCTCGTTAACTTTCCCAACGTGCTAAACCCTGGAGAGGCACCTGCCGTTTGGAACAAGTATGAATTGATGAGGAGCGATGGATGGATTTAATTCAGTACAGCAAAATATAGCTGCGTTTACGCGCAAGTACTATTGGAATCTTGCCATCCGCGGCACGCTCTTGAGCCTGACGATTCTGCTCGGCTACTTTTTGTTGATCGCGCTGTTGGAGTCGGCTTTGTGGATGCCAGGCTCCGCGCGGCTACTCGTATTTATTGCCTTCTTCGGTATTGCCACCTATTGTATCCTGCGTTTTCTGCGCGAACCCCTCCGGTGGTGGATTCAAAAGCGGGGAATGAGCGTGGAACAAAGCGCCCAACTAATCGGTCACCGATTTCCCACGATTGGCGACCGACTCCTGAATGTGCTGCAGCTCCATCGGCAGCCACAACCCTCCGCACTATGGGCAGCCAGCATCGATCAAAAATCGCAGCAGTTCCAGGGAATTCCCTTCGATCAGGCCATCGACTTGCGAGACAACCTGCACTACGTAAAGTTTCTTTCAATCCCGATTCTGGCGCTCTTGTTCTTGCTGATTTTCAACCGCCAGTTACTTACTCAAAGCACGTACCGCATTGTTCGGTTCCAGGAAGAGTTTTCGCCCGCAGCTCCGTTTCAGTTTACCGTGGATGAATCCAAACTCACCGCCTTCTTTAACGAAGATTTCTTGCTTCGTACCGCCCTTACGGGGGATGCGCTGCCCGAAGCTGTTTACATCGTTACCGGCAATCAACGATTCAAAATGACGCCCGTTGCCGGAGCCTACGAATATGTGTTCGAGCGGGTGCAAGCAGGTTTTTCGTTTCAACTCGAAGGGTCTGGGTTTCTTTCCAAAACGTTTACACTGGAATTGATCTACCGCCCGGAACTTACGCGACTGAAAGCCCAACTTGAATTTCCGCGATACTTAGGCAAAGCACCTGCTACACTCCAAAACGCCGGCAATCTGGAAGTCCCGGAGGGCACGCAAATCACCTGGACGGTCGATGCGCTAAATGCTACACAAGCAGGTATCTTGTTTGCTTCAGATGGCGAGCAAAATCAAATGTTACTTGTTGATAATCAATCATTTAAAT
>JBIIVI010000264.1:0-4834 GCA_044339555.1 Cyclobacteriaceae bacterium
TCTTCCACCGTTACGTTGGCACACGCCGGGCATTTCCATACATCGTAGTCAACCGATTTGAGTCCTTCTTCAAAGACTTGCTTTTTGGCGAGGAAGCCATCATCGACTTGTTCGTCCAGGCGCTCCATCTTCTCGCCGCACGTACGGCAAGGGCGAGGCATGGTACGGAACGAATGGCGGGTTTTCCGATAATCGAAAATCAAAAAAGCAAAGGGGATCGGGAAGAAGATCGCTTTCCAAACCCAGTACCACTGCTCCGCTGCGTAGTGTTCATAAAGCAAATGGTACTCCTGTTTCGCCAGGTAGTCGGCCGTGTGGGCTTGCAATTTTTTGCGTTTGAGGAACGTGAGAAAAATGAGGTAACCATAAAAGCCAAACGCCAACACCCAGATGCTGCCGGTAAACGCTAATCCCAAAATCAAAAAAGCGGGAAAAACAATCCAGAGCCACACCCATTCGCGCTTGCGGAAATCCAGATTCAGGGCTACTTCGGTTGCGTTTTCCGAATCTGCAAATCCCGACTTTCGCCTAACGAAGTAGGTGATCGTGCAAATGATTAGCCACGCTGGAAAAATAATAATTCCAAGGCCGATGGTTGCCTCGGGCGTCCAATCGACTTCCGTTTCTGAGTTGCTGGTATCCCGAATTTCTGCCGCGTAGGCAGGATTGCGGATAATCTTCGTTACTTCTTCTACTCCGGCCAGCATGCCTCCGTCTACATTGCCTTCTTTAAAGCGCGGCACCATTCGCTCCATTTGAATGCGTTTGCACGTGGCATCCGGCAGAATGCCTTCCAAACCAAAGCCAGTGTGAAAACGAATCACCCGTTTGTCCTCGACATACAAAATCAGCAAGCCGTTGTCTTTTTGCGCGCGTCCGATGCCCCAGTGCTCAAATAGCTCCTGCGCAAAATCAAACTCCGAAGCATCGCCAATAGATTTGAGCATCACCACCTGTACCTGGGCCGTGGTTTGTTTCTCAGTGCTATGCAACAAGGTGTCGATGGCGTGTGCAGTAGCGGGCGATAGAATGGCATCCGGATCGGTAACACACAAGTTGTCCGACACGCGGGTGTTTGGAATGGTTTTAGGGGTATACGTTTGCGCTTCTGCCCAGAAGGGGAAGGCAAGCACACTGATCAGTAACAAGTTTCGTAGCATCGCGTTGATTTGTTGCTGGTGGCTAGCTGCTGGTTTCAAGTATCTATTTCACCACGCCTAGCTCTCGGCCCACATCCGTAAACGCAGCAATCGCCTGGTCGAGGTGGTGCGGCTCGTGCGCTGCAGACAGCTGCACGCGGATGCGCGCCTGACCCTTGGGCACCACCGGGTAGAAAAATCCAATCACGTAAATTCCTTTTGCCAGCAATCGCTCGGCAAATTGTTGTGCCAGGGGAGCCTCGTACAGCATGATCGGTACAATCGGGTGCTCGCCCGGCTTGATGTCGAAGCCGGCTTTTGTCATCGCTTCGCGGAAGTAGCGCGTGTTTCTTTCGAGCTTGTCGCGAAGTTCCGTGGTCTCCGAGAGCATTTTGAACACTTCAATGGAGGCACCCGTGATAGACGGTGCAAGCGTGTTCGAAAACAAATAGGGGCGTGACCGCTGTCGGAGCAGTTCGATAATTTCTTTTTTGCCCGCGGTAAATCCACCCGATGCGCCCCCCAGCGCCTTGCCGAGTGTGCCGGTTACAATTTCTACTTGTCCATGTACACCGCGGTATTCAGGTACACCGCGCCCGGTCTTACCCAGAAAGCCCGTGGAGTGGCACTCGTCTGTCATTACCATTGCTTCGTATTGGTTGGCGAGGGCCACGATTTTATCCAGTTGAGCAATCGTGCCGTCCATCGAGAAAGCGCCATCCGTAGCGATCAGGATTTGCCGGGCACCGGCTGCGCGTGCGGCCTTCAGTTGCGCCTCCAGATCGTTCATGTCGTTGTGCTTATAGCGATACCGCATAGCCTTACAGAGGCGAATGCCGTCGATGATGGAAGCATGGTTCAGCTCATCGCTCACGATGGCATCTTCGGCTCCGAGCAAAGGCTCGAAAACTCCCCCGTTGGCATCGAAGGCCGCGGCATACAAGATCGTGTCTTCGGTGCCGAGAAATTCGGAAATTTTTTGCTCAAGCTCTTTGTGAATATCCTGCGTGCCACAAATAAACCGAACGGACGACATGCCGAACCCGTGCGTGTCGATGGCGCGCTTCGCGGCTTCAATCACGCGGGGGTGCGAGGAAAGCCCGAGGTAGTTATTGGCGCAGAAGTTGATAACGGTTTTGCCATCGGTGGTTTTGATGTCGGCTCCCTGTGGTGTTGTGATAATGCGTTCTTTTTTGAACAGGCCGGCTTCGCGAATAGAATCGAGTTCGGCTTGCAGTTTCGGTTGAATCTGGCGGTACATATTAGGAAATTTTCGGTTTCATTTTGGGTTTGGCCGCAGCGGTGGGCGCGCTCACGGGCGGTGCCGGAGTTTCGGTGAGTGGATATTTTCTACGTACAGGGTTGATCAGGTACAATTTCTGAGCAGTAAAACTGTTAGGGTGCATCTGTTCAAACGTGGCTTTCCAATCGGCCCATGTGCTGGATTCGGCCTGCCGGAATTTTTCGGAGTCGATTTTTTTGGAGCTCAGATACACTTCAAATGTCATGGGCGAAACTGCACAAAACTACAAGAAACGGGTGATGTTGTGTGCAGATTCGATTTCATTAACTTCGCGCCCTCATTCGTTTGAAACGATGAAAAAAACCAGGATTTTATTGATCGGTGCCGGTGGCCAACTCGGGGCAGAACTCACCCAGGGCCTGTGGCAGATTTACGGTGCGGATAACGTGATTGCCTCCGATATCAAAGACCCGCAGGGCATTTTAAAAGATGGGCGCTACGAGAAGTTGGATGTGATGCAACGCGACAAGTTGTTCGAGTTGATCAAACGCAACGAGATCACACAAGTATATCATTTGGCCGCGCTACTATCTGCCACTGGGGAGAAAGACCCGCGGTGGGCGTGGCAACTCAATATGGAAAGCTTGTTGTTTGTATTGGAAGCCGCGCTGGAACTGAAGTTGCACAAGGTGTACTGGCCGAGTTCCATCGCAGCATTCGGTCCTACTACTCCGAAGTTTAATACCCCACAAGACACGATCATGGATCCCACTACGGTGTACGGTATCACCAAACAAGCTGGCGAGCGGTGGTGCGAGTACTATTTCCGCAGGTACGGGGTGGATGTGCGCAGCCTTCGGTACCCGGGCATTATCGGCTGGAAGACTCCACCCGGTGGTGGCACGACCGACTATGCCGTGGATATTTATTTCAAGGCGATTCGCGAGAAAAAATATGAGTGCTTTTTGGCGCCCGACACCTACCTGCCGATGATGTACATGGACGATGCGGTGAAGGCTACGCTGGATTTAATGGAGGCTCCGGCGGAGAAAGTGAAGATTCGCAGCAGCTACAATGTGTCCGCCATGAGCTTTTGTCCCGCGCAGGTAGCAGCCACCATTCAGAAACACATTTCCGATTTTTCCATTACCTACCAGCCCGACTTCCGGCAAGCCATTGCTGATTCATGGCCTAAGTCGATTGACGATACACCAGCCCGCGCCGACTGGGGTTGGAACCACCAGTTTGGGTTGGAGGAAATGACGAAAGATATGTTAAAAAACCTGGGCTTGTAGTTTCATAGAGCCCAACATCAGACTGATAGAATTACAGCGAAATCGACTAAGTAACTGCGTCTTTTTTAACAACTTGCAAGCCACAAAGAAGCCTCCGGAATCCGCTGATTTTGCACGCTGCGAATGCAAAAACTAACTCGCCTCGCCTCCGAAACCGCCATTTACGGCCTGGGAACAATTGTTCCGCGGCTCATCAACTACTTTTTGGTGATTCCGCATACGCGGATTTTTAATGCGGAGGCCTACGGGGTTATCACAAACCTCTACGCCTATGCCGGTTTTCTGAACGTGATCTTTCTCTTCGGCATGGAAACCGCTTTCTTCCGGTTCGCCAGCAAGCCGGGTGCATCCGTAGATCGGGTGTTTCGCCTCGCACAAACCATTGTTCTGGCCATTGCGTTACCGGTGTCGGGTTTGTTGCTCCTGAACGCAGAGGCGCTTGCGCAAGCCTGGGAAATTCCGGGCCATGCCGAGTACATCCAGTATTTGGTGGCGATCATTTTGATCGATGCAGTTGTGGCCATTCCGTTCGCGCGTTGGCGGCAGGAAAAACGAGCTCTCTTGTTTTCGGCCACCAAAATCATCAATGTGTTGGTGCTGGTGGGGCTCAATTACTTGTTTCTCTATTTTCTGTTTGATCCCACCATCGGAGTAGGTTACGTGCTCCTGGCCAACCTCATTGCGAACGCCCTCTTCCTGCTGTTTCAATTTCGGAATGTGTTTACCTGGCGTCCAGCGTGGGATCGTACGATGTCACCCAGCATGATTCGGTATGCATACCCGGTTATGCTCATGGGTGTAGCGGGCATGACCAACGAATTGTTTTCCCGCATCTCCATTCAATGGTGGTGGCCACCCAATTTCAAAGGCCAGTCGGCCCAATATGCCTTGGGTGTGTTTGGAGCGTGTTACAAGTATGCGGTATTCATGAACCTGGTGGTGATGGCGTTTCGCTATGCAGCCGAGCCGTTCTTTTTTTCGCAGGCGTCCGACAAGAAGTCGCCCGATCTATTCGCGCGAATCAATCATTACTTCGTCATTGCCGGGGCCTTTATTGTATTGGCCGTTACGATCAATCTGGATCTCTTAAAATTCATGTTGGGCTCCAGCGAGTATTACGAGGGGCTTGATATCGTGGCCATTTTGTTGGTGGGCTA
>JBIIVI010000266.1:0-4758 GCA_044339555.1 Cyclobacteriaceae bacterium
GGCCGACTTAGCACTTTCGTACGATTCTTGCCAGGATTGACTGAAGAGCCAACCGGGAAAAAGAAAAAACAATACCTGAATGAATAACGGTATCCGCATAGCCAATAAGACCTCTCAAGGTAGCTGGGCGAAACGCGGCAATCAAGGCATTAATTTTTTCGAAAAAGTCAATACCCCTTTTAGGGTATTTTTAGGTTTGTTGGAGCCTTTTCTGCGGGATAAAGGCCAAAAATCAGATAAGGATCAAAAAATTAAGAGCGCGGCACCCCTGCCGCGCTCTAACCCCTCCCGATTATTCATCGGGATCAAACCCCACTAACCATTTCCGCAGCGTTAAAGTGGCGCGGAACCCCACTTTCTCTTTATTCCAACGTAACCGCATCGGTAACATTGGTGAACGCAAATTCTACGTCATTTACTAACTCAACATAAATTATTGAGTCTTTGTTTACCTGACCTGCTAAAATTTGCTTCGACAACGCATTTAACAACTCGCGTTGAATCACACGCTTCAGCGGGCGTGCGCCAAATTGTGGATCGTATCCCAGCTTGGCCAATCTGTTTAACGCTTCTTCACTTATCTCCAGTTTAACTCCACTTTCCGCTAAACGTTTTTTCACCAACTCTACCTGAATCGTCACCACCTTGCGAATGTCTTGCCTGCTTAAGGGGCGGAACATGATGATTTCATCGATTCGGTTGACAAACTCCGGCCTAACCGTTTTCCTTAACAACGCAATAACTTCTTCTTTCGTGCTTTCCACCACTTCGAAATAGTTTGCATCGGTGATTTTCTCAAAGTTTTCCTGAATCAAATGCGAACCAATATTCGTGGTCATGATCACGATCGTGTTTTTGAAGTTAGCCATCCGGCCTTTGTTATCGGTTAGCCGACCATCGTCCAACACCTGAAGAAGAATGTTGAACACATCGGGGTGGGCTTTTTCGATCTCATCCAACAGAATTACCGAATACGGTTTCCTGCGCACGGCTTCCGTCAACTGGCCGCCTTCATCGTAGCCCACGTATCCGGGCGGTGCTCCGATGAGTCGGCTTACACTATGCCGCTCCTGATACTCACTCATGTCGATGCGCACCATGGCGTTTTCATCGTTAAACAAATACTCGGCCAGCGCTTTCGAGAGTTCGGTTTTACCCACGCCAGTGGTGCCCATGAAGATAAACGAACCGATCGGGCGCTTGGGGTCCTGTAAGCCGGCACGGCTTCTGCGTACCGCATCGCTCAAAGCCTGGATGGCTTCTTCCTGGCCGGCTACGCGCTTGCTTAATTCATCCTCCAGTGTTAGAAGTTTTTCGCGTTCGCTTTGCAACATCTTACTTACCGGAATGCCCGTCCACTTGGCTACCACTTCTGCAATGTCTTCACTGTCCACTTCTTCTTTCAGCAGCGACTTTTCACCCTGCATCTGTTTCATCTGCTGTTGGATTTCGTTCAGCCGTTTTTCGGCCTGACCGATTTGGCCATAACGAATTTCCGCCACCTTGCCGTAGTCGCCCGCTTTCTCGGCTTGCTCCGCCTCGTACTTCAGGCGATCAATCATTTCTTTTTCCTTTTGGATGCCGTGTACCACCGCCTTCTCGCTCTCCCATTTGGCTTTTAGCGCCTGGCGATCTTCGTTTAAGTCGGCAATCTCTTTACTGAGCTGCGCTTCCTTGTCTTTGTCTTTTTCCCGGCGGATGGCTTCACGCTCAATTTCTAATTGCATGATCTTGCGGTTGAGTTCGTCTAGTTCTTCGGGTAGCGAGTCCATTTCCAATCGCAACTTGCTGGCGGCTTCGTCCATCAAATCAATGGCTTTGTCCGGCAAGAACCGATCGGAAATGTAGCGGTGCGATAACTCTACAGCCGAAATCACGGCATCGTCTTTAATCCGCACCCCGTGGTGCAGTTCGTACTTGTCTTTGATGCCGCGCAAGATGGAGATGGCATCTTCCGGTGAAGGTTCATCCACCATCACTGCCTGGAACCTGCGCTCCAGCGCTTTGTCTTTCTCGATGTACTTCTGATATTCTTTTAAAGTAGTGGCGCCAATGGCATGCAATTCGCCTCGTGCGAGTGCTGGCTTCAACAGGTTGGCCGCGTCCATCGCGCCCTCGCCTCCGCCACCTGCACCAATCAACGTGTGGATTTCGTCAATGAACAGAATGATTTGTCCGTTGGAGTCGGTCACTTCCTTGATCACCGCCTTCAAGCGTTCTTCAAATTCGCCCTTGTATTTGGCGCCCGCCACCAGCAAGCCCATGTCGAGTGAGACGAGAATCTTTGACTTAAGATTCTCAGGTACATCGCCATCAACGATGCGTTGCGCCATACCTTCTACGATGGCGGTTTTTCCAACGCCTGGCTCACCGAGTAGTATCGGATTGTTTTTAGTTCTGCGGGAGAGTATTTGTAGCACCCTTCGGATTTCTTCATCTCGCCCGATTACAGGATCAATTTTTCCTTGCTTGGCCAACTCATTCAGGTTCTTGCTGTAGCGCTCGAGCGACTTGTACTTCGCCTCCGCGTTTTGATCGGTAACGCGATGACCACCGCGCAGTTCTTGAAGAGCCTTTAAGAAACTCTTCCGCTCAAGGCCTGCATCGCGCAGCAGCGCGCCAACTTTGTCTTTGCTGGCCAGCATCGCCAACAATAAATGTTCGATGGCAACAAATTCATCCTTTAGTTCGCGCACCTCTTTTTCGGCTGCCTGTAGAATTGCATTGGCTGCTTGCGCCAGATAGGGTTGCTGGCCAGATACACGAGGGTAGGCCTGCAAGGTTTCTTCAAGCTTCGTGTTAATCAAACGTTCGTTGGCACCCAACTTCTTAAAGAAGTAATTGGCCACGTTGTCGTCTGTTTCCAAAATGGCTTTTAGAAGATGGCCGGGTTCAATGGCTTGCTGTTGAAGGCCCGTTGCAATCTCAGCCGACTTTTGTAAAGCCTCTTGTGATTTTATAGTAAACTTTTCGAAGTTCATGATTTCTACGCTTTTGAACTCTGGGTATCAAAATGCAATCCAGCGAATAGAAAACGCGGTTATCAGAAAATTTGGCATTAAATTGACCGAGATATCATTCGGTTCCGTCAATTTGACTTAGATCATGCCAAAACGAGTAGCAAAAAAATTGGAGCCCCGCCAGTCAGCGTTGTTGGTAGAAGTAGCGTGGGAAGTGTGTAATCAAGTAGGTGGTATCTATACGGTGATTCGTTCGAAGGCACCTGTGATGATGAACAACTGGCGCGGCCAGTTTTGTATGGTTGGCCCTTATCTGAATAAAAGTATTCAGGCGGAATTGGAACCGCTGGATGATGTGGAGGATATTTTCGGTCAGGCGGCTGCCGCGCTTCGCAAAAAAGGATACGAGGTGCATTATGCCGAGTGGCTCATTACTGGCAAACCGCGCGTGGTGTTGCTCAACCCGCGCGCCATTCAGGATAAAGCATTGGAGGTGGTAAAGTACCTGCTCTGGAAAAATCATGGCATCGACACAGCAGGAGCATCGCCTTTGATCGATCAGGTGATTGGCTTTGCGTATCTCACTAAATTGTTCTTTGATGAATTGGTAAAACTCGCTGGCAAAGACTATACGCTGTTGGCGCATTTTCACGAGTGGATGGCAGGCCTGCCGATTTTGGACATCGCCCGGGAAGGCATGCCGGTAAAAACTGTTTTTACAACGCATGCTACGCAACTGGGTCGTCACCTGGCCATCAACTCACCGTTGTTTTATGCACACTTACCATTTTTCCGATGGGAAGACGAAGCACCCAAGTTTGGAGTGAAAATAGAAGCTGCGATTGAGTACGGTTGTGCGCAGCGCTGCACCTTGTTTTCAACGGTGAGCGATGTAACTGCGCGCGAGTGTAAGCACCTTCTGCGCAGGCAACCGGATCTCATCTTTCCCAACGGCCTCAACATCCAACGCTTCGAGGCGCTGCACGAGTTTCAGAACCTGCATGTGCAATACAAAGAGCAAATCCATCGGTTTGTGATGGGGCATTTTTTTCAGAGCTACTCGTTCGAGCTCGACAAAACACTTTACTTTTTTACCAGCGGGCGGTACGAATACAAAAACAAAGGCTTTGATCTGACGCTGGAGGCGCTGGTTCACTTAAACGAACGGCTGAAAGAAGAGAAGTCGGATATGACGGTGGTGATGTTCTTTGTAACCAAACGCGACTATTTTAGCATCAAACCGGAAGTGCTGCAATCGCGCGCAGTGATGGAAGAACTACGGCAGACGTGTAGTTCCATCGAACGCGAATTGGGCAAGAAGCTGTTTTATGAAAGTACCCGTAGCAACGATCATCGATTGCCGAACCTGAACGACTTTGTTGACGAGTATTGGAAGCTCCGCTATCGCCGAACGCTACAAAGCTGGCGCAGCAACAAAGATCCGTTGCCCGTTACGCACAAGTTGGTGAATGAAGAGGGTGATGAAATCTTACAGTTTTTAGTACGCAGAGGTTTTTTGAATCAGGCCACTGACAAGGTGAAGATTGTTTACCATCCGGATTTTATTACCGCCTCCAACCCGTTGTTCGGGATGGACTACAGCCAGTTTGTGCGCGGCTGCCATCTTGGAATTTTTCCGAGTTACTACGAGCCGTGGGGCTATACGCCCCTGGAATGCATGGCCAGCGGCGTGCCGGCTGTAACGAGCGATTTGAGCGGTTTTGGCGACTACCTGATGAAGAATATGCCGGATCACGAAAAAGGCGGGATGTTTGTGGTAGAACGCGGCAAGCGCACG
>JBIIVI010000016.1:0-22691 GCA_044339555.1 Cyclobacteriaceae bacterium
ATTACTTCTGGGGGGAAAGTGAAAACGCCATCCGCATCCAGGTGTTTTGTGTACTGATTGCACAGGTACTCATGATAGTCATCCGAAAGAAGTCTAAAACCAAGCGCTCCTTCACCAGCATCTTAACAGTCGTGCGCCTGCACATCATGAGTTATGTTGCGTTGCTCGACTTTGTGAAAGATACCTACCAGGCGTGGAGAAGTGCACACGATCCCCCGCTCACCAGCAGAATGGGTATTCCACTCAGCCTTGCGTTTAACTGACGGGGAGGGGTTCCTTTTGCAAACTCTCCTAAACCATGCGAATTCATCACAAAAATTCAATTATCTTGACAATTAAATTTTTAGTCGGACAAGAGTGTTTCTTTTACAAAAGTTGTTTATGTTCAAAATCTCCAGTTGGCTGCACCTGCGCATTCCGTTTTCGTTTTTTCTCATGCCGGTATTTTTTTTCGCGCTAGCCATCTCGCCCAATTTCTCGGAGTCGTCACTCATGTGGACGTTTATCATCATCCACTTTTTTCTTTACCCGGCCAGTAACGGCTACAACAGCTATTTCGATAAAGATGAGCAAAGCATCGGTGGATTAAAAAACCCGCCACCGGTAACTACCGGTTTGTATTGGCTGGCCTTGTTGTTTGATGCGATCGCCTTCGTCCTCGCGCTGTGGAAAATCAGTCTGCTATTCGCTTTGATGATTTTGATCTACGGGGCTATATCGAAAGTGTATAGCCATCCCAGTATCCGATTAAAAAGGTACCCGGTGTGGGGCTGGCTCACCATCGGCATCTTTCAAGGCTTCTTTACTTTCCTGATGTGCTATGCGGGTATAAATAAGTTTGGGGTGGAGTCGTTGTTGCTGGCTAAGGTATTGATACCCGCTGGGTTAAGCACGGTAATGTTATTAGGGAGTTACCCGATGACGCAGGTGTATCAGCACGAAGAAGATTTGAAGCGTGGCGACCGAACGTTGAGTACACAATTGGGTATTCGCGGTACTTTTCTTTTTGTACAAACTATTTTTGCAGTAGCGGCCGGACTCTACGTGTGGTATTTCATACGCTATTTTTCAGCCGATGCTGCCATCCGCTACTTGTTGTATTTGGCGCCTGTGGTTATCTTTTTCATGATCTGGTTTGTGCGGGTGTGGTTTCGGCCACAAAGTGCCAACTACGCCAACACCATGTGGTTGAATCTGATTTCCGCAGTTTGCCTGAACGCTTTTTTTATTTGGTTGTGGCTGGATACCAGCCACGTGGGCAACGTTTTTTAGGCGATTGCCCCCGCGCGTTCCAACAATGCCTTAGTTGCACGAATCCCCTCTTCCTCGGATAGCGAGCCTTCGTACTCGATGCCAATATGGCCTGTGTAGCCCGCTTTTTTTACGATGGGCAACATCCGCGCATAGTCGGTTTCAATGCAGTTGCCATTTGCGTCAAACCCGTAAGCTTTCGCGCTTACGCCCTTAGCGAACGGCATCATCTCTTCCACGCCTTTGTAGCGGTCGTACTCTTCCACGCAGGGCGACTCCCACATGTCGCCTTTCTCTCTGCGCACACAGAAGTTACCAAAGTCTGGCAGCGTGCCGCAGTTGGGCAAGCCCACATTCGAAATCACATTCGCCAACCACGTGCCCTTGGAGGAATAGCCGCCATGGTTTTCTACAATCACATTGATGCCAAACGGCTGAGCAAATTCAGAAAGCTTGCGCAAGCCATCGGTACCGGCGTTCGCTACTTCTTCTTCGGTGCCGATACCAAAGCAATTCACGCGAATGGAATGGCAGCCTAGAAACTTGGCAGCCTCCACCCACTTGTAATGATTCTCCACGGCTTTCATCCGCTTCTTGGCATCCAAATCGGCCATTTCGCCCTCGCCATCGCACATGATCAACACGCTGGTTACGCCGTTGTCATCACAGCGCTTTTTCAACTCGGTCAGGTAAGTTGTGTCTTTGGCTTTGTCTACAAAAAACTGGTTTACATATTCCACGGCCGAGATGCCGAAATCATTCTTTGCCTTGGCGGGAAAATCCAGATTATCGAGCTTCTTGTCGAACAGCATTTTATGCAGCGACCACTCGGCCAGCGAAATGGTAAAGAACAGTTGAGGCGCGGTGGTGGCAGTCATAGCGGTAGAGTCGTTGGTGGATTCGGAAGTGGTTTTGCCGCCACAGGCGGACAGGAGGGGCGCCAGCGAATAACCGGCCGTGGCCAACCCGAGGGTCTTCAAAAAGTCTCTGCGTGCATGCATGTTATTGGATTTTAGAAAAGGAAGGTAGTAAACCGATCGGCCGATCGCAACCAGAATTTATGTGAAGGGCTGCCCGTGTGTTTTAGCCATCAAAAAACGCGCAACTGGCGGCACGTGGCGGGCCAGCCCCACGGCGAGATTCGAGGTGGTCTCGCCTCCAAACAAACGCTGTATCTGGCGGCCCGTCCAAAGGCGGGCGGCAAAGGCGCCATTCCATTGCTGGCGATACGCGTTTTCAATCTGTGGGCGGGTAGCTTCCTGGCCATTCCAGGTCAGCACCGCGTTACACGCAAGTTTGGCTGCATGGATGCCGATGGCCATGCCGTTACCACACAAAGGCGTGATCATACCGGCAGCATCGCCTATCATCAGCATGTGGCTCAGCACAGGCTCCTTGCGTTCGAACGTAATTTCATTCACCACCTCTGGCTTGGCAAAAAGAAACTGCGCGTGTTCAAAAATGTGACGCAGATAGGGATTCCTACACAACACAGCCTGCTCCAACTCCCGGATTTGGCCATGTGCCCGCACCGCATCACGATGAACGAGGTAACAAAGATTCTTCACTCCGTTTTCTACTTCACTGATACCGCAGTAGCCGTTCTCGAAGTTATGAAGTGAGATGCGCGCGCGCGGGTGATCGCACCGAATGTGGTACTTCACTCCAACGTAGGGTGAGCGCTTCGATACAAAGTCGCGTTTAAACGTGTAGTCCAATTTAGATCGCTTGCCGTGGGCGCAAAACACCCATTGCGCCTCCAGATTTTTTCGTGCGCTCCGAATCTCGAATCGCTCTTTGCAAAACTCGATTTGTTCGACTTCACAATCTTCAATCAACTCAACCCCGAGCGATTGCGCATACTGTGCCAATTGATGATCAAAACTAAATCGACTGATCCCAAATCCGCCCAAATCCAACTGCATTTGAGCGCTTTTCCCGTTTACGGAGGTAAGTTCAAATTCGGAAATCTGTTGAGCACCCCAAACGAATGGATCTATCCCGAGCGATGTTAAATACGGCAACACTTCGTTCGAGATATACTCCCCACAAACCCGGTGAAACGGGTATGCTTTTTTTTCGAGCAACGTAACTTGTTGTCCCCTGAGGGCCAGATGAATAGCTGCCACTAACCCCGACAGCCCGCCACCAATGATCGCTACAGTTGTTCTCATATAAAAAAGCTGCAGATATAACAAAAATTTTGTACCCCCGACTTGTTAAACTTAATACCTGAACAATTCATCTTTTTTGGCGCTCGATTACGTTAACTTGTACGAACGCGGTTACTCGCTCTCGATTTAACTCATTTACCTTTATAGTTGGCTTTTATGGAAAAAAATCATTCGGATGTCGTGCGTGTGCTGGTGGTGGGAAATAACCCCATCGACCTGAGTGGCGTATCGAGCAAATTACTGCTGAGAACCCAACCGATCGAGACAGAGATCGCTTTTGATGTGAAGTCGCTTCAAGAGCGCTTGCAACATTTTACACCAGACTACATCGTGCTGGACGACAACCTGGGCCGCACCGAGTTGAAAGAAGTGGTCAAGTGGTTACTGCGCGATAAGCATACGCGCCATGTGCCGATTACTGTATTGAAAAATTCGAACTACATCGAAACGATTGGCAGTGGGGCGCTCAACTTCGTGTTGAAACAAAACCTGACAGGCGAGGCGCTTTTTCGCGCCATGACCAACTCGTTGAAATTTCGCAAAACCCAGCGCTATCTGGCAGAGGCGTATCGCAAACGCAAAGGCCAACTTCTTCGAATGGTAAAGCCCGCTCCCGGTTATCAAATCTGATCGCTGAGCAGAAACTCGATTTTACGTTTTTCTTTGTTTCGTTCAATCTCCACCCGCACGCGTTTGCCCGGTTTGGAGTTTAGAATCGAGTTTAGCGAACTGAGATCAAGATCGCTAGCGCGGACGCCGTTGATTACCAGTACCACATCTCCCACCTGAAATCCGGCTTGCTCACCTGTTGATCCGCTCCGGATTTCAGAAATGACATACTTCCGGAGGCGCATGCCTTCTGCCTTCACGGTGATACCACTCAGGTTGTAGTAGAATTTTGATCTGTAGCTTGAGTTCCGATGAAAATAAATTTTCTCGCCCGGGAAATCAAACACCACATCAAAACGCGACAGCACCTCCCCGCCAATCGTGCCATTACGAAATACCAGATTGCCACCGCGCAGGGTATCTAGATAGGTTTCAACATCGGGAAAATTGACGGTTGGTTTTTGAACCGCGTATTTGCCCAGTGCCACAGAATTAATGCGGGCGATTCGGCCGGTAATCGCACCACCTATTCCTCGGCCAATCACGCTCTTCACGTTCTTCTCTGGAATCTGAATGCGCTTGTCGGTCCAGTTTTCCAGAAACAAACTGTGGCTGGCACCGGTATCCACCAGCAGCTTCAACGTAAGGTCGGTAGAGTCCGCCATTTGGATCGAGGTAACCAAATATGGTTTCGTGTCCAACACTTGAATCGGCAAAACCTGAAACCTGCGACTGGGTTTGAAGCGGCCCGGTACATACAAATGCAGTTCTTTATTTTCGTAGTCGATGTAGGTAACAAAACGACTGAAAAGTTCATAACCAAGAATGCCGTGTACATCCACACCCAGATAGCTACGCAACTCCAGATAATCTTCTTCTAACACCAGCAGCGCGTGCCCTTCGCCGTGGATGCCCGGCATGTCGATGGTGACGTTGTTGGTAACATACGCATCTACCAATTTCTCGCCTCCGGGTCCGGCAATTGAATACTTGCGGGTGTATTGCAGATTCAAAATATCGCTGTAAGCCTTCTGGGTGAGAATGGCGGTGCGTACGCCGGTATCGAGAATAAACTTCAGCGGCAACTGGCCATTTAATAGAATGGGCACCACTACCAGGTTGTTATGCACTTCGATGGGGATAACTACCTTTTTGCGCCCGGATTGCATGGAAAAGCCCAGTTGTTTTTGCGCCAGGGTAGCGGTAGCCGCAAATACGAGGCACCCTAGAAAAAAAATTCGCCCCCTCATTCGTTACCCAAGGTAACGGATTTGGGCGGAAATTGGTTAACGGAGAAACAACAGGGGCAGTAGTGCTTCGGGCGTTGGGGCCACGCGAAGAATGTCAAGGTTGCCGGGTGCCAAAAAGTCGGCCGTGTTCATTTGTTGAAAACAGAGTAGTAAGGGATCAAAAAATCCATCGGTGTTAAGGATACCCACCGGCTCGTGGGTAAGGTGCAATTGGCGCCAGGTGAGGATTTCGGCCAGCTCATCCAGTGTGCCCCAGCCACCGGGCATCGCAATGAAGGCATCAGCCAGATCGGCCATGCGGCGCTTGCGTTCGTGCATGGTAGCCACTACCTCCAATTCAGTCAGGCCGGTATGGCCTACTTCGCGCTGCAATAAAAAATCGGGGATTACGCCAGTTACTTTGCCGCCGGCGGCCAGCACGGAGTCTGCTACAACACCCATCAAGCCGATGTTGCCACCGCCATAAACGAGGGAATGGCCCTGACGCACAAGCTCAACACCTAGTGCGCGTGCGCCAGCCGCAAAAACCGGACTTGCTCCGGTGGACGACCCACAAAAAACGCAAACGGCCGCCACGCGTACTGCGCGGGATTAGTGCTTGCGGTCGTGCTCGTTGTTGCTCAGCATTTTGTTGGGAAAAATCCAGATCGACAAAATGGCCAACACAAACAAGGCACCTACAACTGACATTACTAACATGGCTTTCTAAATTAGACCTCAAAAGTAAAACCCTTTGCCTGTACTTTTTCCACCGGGAATCAACAAATTTTAGGGTTTTAAATGTTTTACCTTTGTGCGCCGCGGTGCAAACCGTTACTTCGTTCAACAAAAACTCACTCCTTCCAACATGAAACGTGTACTCATTATTTCCGGAATTGTGGTTGTATTGCTTGCAGGCTTGTTTTTCTACCTGCGCATGCGCACCAAGTCGTTTAGTCCGGAGACCACGGTGCAGTTAGAGCATAATGGAGCTACGGTATCGGTTTTTTACAACCGCCCGTTAAAAAAGGGCCGTGAAATCTTTGGATCCCTTGTCCCCTACGACCAGGTTTGGCGTACCGGCGCCAACGAAGCCACCGTTTTTTCCACCACGAAAGCCCTTACCATTGGCGATAAAACGCTGCCAGGAGGCAAGTATTCGATTTGGACCATTCCCCAGGCAGATAAATGGACCATAATTTTTAACTCCGAATACGGCCAGTGGGGCGTTAACTTCAACGGCGAGGTGAACCGCAAGTCCGAGAAAGATGTGCTTTCAGCCGAGGCGCCAGCAGTAACTTCGCCTACCGAGACCGAACAGTTTACAATCTCCCTCGAAAAGATGGACAACGAGTTGGAGTTGGTCTTTATGTGGGATAAAACACTGGTAGCGCTGCCGTTTTCCGTTAATCAGTAAGCAGTCGAAACCGGGTGCGGGCCGGGCGCACATCCGCTGGCAAAGCACGGTGGCGCAAGGTCAGTTGATCGGAGGGAATCCCTTTACTCAGCAATTGATTTAATACTTGTAGTCCTTGCTGCACGCTACGATCGTTGTGGTAGTAGTTCTTCACTACAATCGAGTCCGTACTATCGTGAGCCATTAACCGCAGGGTATCGCTTTCCAGCTCGGTCAAATCCGGATCGGTAGCAAGGGTGTCCTTCCGGTAGCCAGTCAACTCAACATCCAACACAAACTTCTTGTCGCGGTTGCCTTTCAAAAGGCGCTCCAACCTGCGAAACTCTTCGCGCGATTGCTTGATCGACACGTGCGCATCGGCATCTAAAACAAGGCCTTTCAACTCCAATTCCGTGCCGCCAACCACGGGGCCAATCTTTGCTTCGAGACGCTCCATCACCGGAATCTTCTTTTGGGTGAGATCGTACTGGGTAGAAAAAAACGTGTACCCATCCTGATCCGGCTCTACCGACACATCGTACCAATTGCCTTCCGGCAGATACAGCCGAAACGTGCCATCTTTAGCCGGACGGGTTCGATACACCTGCGGAGCGCCCAGATTGGTCGCATAAACAAAAGGTGCACTTAAGTCGGGTATTCCGGTCACGCGGCCTTCGATGCGCATGGTTGCTTTCGGCTTCAGGTCAGCCGGAAACAAGATCTCGGCCATCTCGGTGCCGCCTTTTATGGCGCGATCACATAACCAATACCGACCTAAAGCAGTCGCGCTGCCAAATTGATCATCGCCAGGTGTGTTGGCAAACTCCAGCAGAACCGGCTTGCTCCACGCTACGCCATCAAACCGCGTGCGCAGCCATTCCATGCCGCCCTTACCGCCAAATAAGGCCGAAGAAAAGATCAGCGTTTCGCTGTCGCCCAGAATACGGGGCGTTTGCGAGTTGCCCGTGTTAATAAAAGCAGGCAACTCTACGGGAGGCTCCCACAAGTTACCAGCCCGCCGTTTGGCCATCATCAACTTGCAGCCCTCTGCTTTGCTGTCGTCCATTTTGGCACAGCGCATGAAAAACAAGGTGCTGCCATCCATTGAGAGCGATGGGCAAGCCTCGTGCAGGTTGCTGTTAACGCTCTGACCAAGGTTCTGCAACTCCGTCCACGTGCTGCCACGCAAGTCCGACAGATACAAATCATAGCCGCCAAAACCGCTGGAGCG
Source organism: Cyclobacteriaceae bacterium (assembly GCA_044339555.1). Taxonomy (GTDB): domain Bacteria; phylum Bacteroidota; class Bacteroidia; order Cytophagales; family Cyclobacteriaceae; genus ELB16-189. Next base: position 7,891 of record JBIIVI010000016.1, read on the forward strand.
CGTGTTGGTAACAAATACTTGTTTACCGTCTGCGCTGATGCCAAAGCCTTTGGCGTAATTGAGTTTCTGGTTGAGATGGCGCGGCAAGGCAACAGGATCTTTCCAACCGCCCTCGCCTTTGGCGGTGTAGAAGATGGTGAGCGATTGATCTTCGGAATAGGTTGACATGAATAGAAGCGAATTGCCATCCAAACTGATGTAAGGCAAGTGGCCCTTTAAACCCGGATGATTGACGTTGGGGGGCAGCTTGTTGTAAGTCGATTGCGCCATCGCCACGGTACCGAAAAATGTTCCACACAGCAGAAATATCAAACGTTTGCTTGAAGCCTTCATGGCAACGGGGTTAAACCTGACCGAAGGTAATCAAATTAAAGGCCTGATTTTGATTTGCAATTCCCGCGAGCATCGTAATTTTAGCTCTCGGCAAGTTTTTATATAGCATGATACAGGTAATCCCCTCCATTGCAATCCGCAAAGGCAAGGTGGTGAAGATGCGCAAGGGCGATCCCACCAGCGAAAAGGCATATGACGAAAACCCGCTCGACTTGGCCAAACGGTTTGAAGACCACGGCATCGAGGTGGTGCACTTGGTAGACCTGGATGGTGCAGAGCGCGGAAGCCCCAAAAACTATCATGTGGTGGAAGCCATTGCCGGCTACACCGATCTAAAAATTGATTTTACCGGCGGCATCAGCGAAGATGGCGATATCAGCCAGGCGTTCGAGCGCGGTGCCGATTACATTACCGCTTCCAGCATTGCGGTTGCAAACCCCGAGTTGTTTGCTTCCTGGATTGTAAGCTACAGCCGCGAAAAGATGACGCTGGGTGCTGATGTAACCGACATCGTTTCGAAAAAAATCGCATTCCGCGGATGGCAGAAAAAATCAGAGATCCATCTGTACGACCATTTGCAGTTTTTTTATGATCGTGGATTGAAGTACGTCAAGTCTACCGACATCTCGCGCGATGGCGTGATGGAAGGTCCGGCTTTTTCGTTTTATCAGGACTTGCGCGAGCGCTTCCCCGAGTTGCAGATTTTAGCCAGCGGTGGTGTACGCGGCGTAGACGACATCAAACAATTGGCTGATCTGGGCATCTTTGCCGTAATCTTCGGCAAGGCCTACTACGAGGGTATTCTGAACCTGAAAGACCTGGAGCAGTTTTTGGTGAAGACGCGGTAAACTACTTCGGCTGCTCGCCCACCGGCAGCACCAACGTTTCGCCCCAAACGTATTTGTTAAACCATTGCCAGTTATGCCAATTGGCCGCCAACCTTTCTTTGGGTTTGCTGTACAGTTATCAAGAGCCCCGCTAGTAAAATTGAACCTTTTGCCATACGCACTTTTGTTACCAATGCCACTCTTTTGTCGTGCGGTGCGAAATCATTTGCCAGCCCGCTTGTTTTTGCTGATACACGCGCACGTACCAAATACCGTACCGCGCGGTGTCGCCCTTTTGTGCGCGCTTGATCAGCATCCGTCCGCTTGCCAACGCCACGCCTTTGTGTACTTCTACGTGGGTCGAATCTTGCGCTCGCTCCAGGTAATGCAACGAAGTGTCGCTCACGGTTCGCAACCACCCTTCTATACCCTCTACTAAACCGGTGCCGTGTGTAAATACAAAGTCATCGGCGTATATTTTCTTGAGTCGCTCCAAATCGCGGGCCACCACTGCCGCATCCACTTCGGCATTCAGCGCGGCCAATTGTTCGCGGGTCTTTACCGTATCCTGCAGGGGCTCTCGGGAGTTACATGCTATGGTACTCAAAAAAAGCAGCCAGACAAAAACGCGCATGGGCATTGTGTTTACGTCTAAGGTAGGGATTTTCGGTGAGCTACTACGCAATCGCAATCAGGGCAATTCATTCAAGGCTTGCTTCACACGCGGCCAATCCAGCTCAATTGGCGTGGGCATAAACTCTTTCGGTGTTAAATACCCGCGCGACTTCGCCAGGCGCTTGTCGTTGTGGGGATGGGTCATGATCAGCTCCAGGTTTTTGTTGTAGCTCAGGTCTTTTCGGTTCAGCCGATCGAAAAACAGTGCGAGACTTTTCGGATCAATGGCTGCTTTCTCCAACAACTTCAGTGCAAAATCATCTGCTTCGCTTTCCTGGTCGCGGTCGAAGCTTGTGCCAATCACTTGTCGCAAAACATCCATCAGCACACTCGGGTCGCCTCCGGAAAGAATGGCCACCAGCGCTCCAAGCGAAAACTCTTTAACCAGTTTTTGCACAACGTGCCGTCCTTCGGCATGCCCAATTTCATGCGCCAGCACGGCCGCCACTTCCTCGGGGCTCTCGCTCGTGCGCAGCAAACCCGAAAAAATATAAATGTGGCCCCCCGGAATCGTAAACGCGTTGATGTCGTCTTTCGCCAACACAATAAACTCGTATTGGTATTTCGGGCTGTCCAATGCGCTTAGCAGGCGCTCGGTAATCACTTGCATGGCCGAGTCCACCGTGGGATCTTCCAACTTTTCAAAGTTATCCCACAGGGTTTCCTTCATCAGGTCGCCCAGCTTTTGCTCCTGCTCCAGAGAGAGCCCCAAGTCCAGGCGATCCGCCAGATTCCAATCCACATTCCGAATCATCCAATAGCCGCCCAAAAAAATGGCCGCCGCAAATGCCAGTAGAATGGCCAAGTCGCGCCAGAGATGCGTTCTCATTAAAAAGGCGGCTTGTTAACCGGTTCCGTGGAGTTTACCTCCGGGCGTACCCGGTAGGCCACATCGTACGCAATCTTGCCAAAGAACAGGAAGTAGTACATTTTCCCCTGGCGGGCTTTGTAGGCGGCAATCATGCTCACCACAAAGTAGAACAGCGTGGCCGCGCCGGCCAAGATGGCGTAACTCCAAAATTCTTCTGATAAGCGCAAGTCGGTAACCGCAATCCAAATGGCCCACACCACCAAGCCCCAGTTGATGAGCGTGGTGGGAATCTGCGAAAGCAACGCCTGCAACGAATGGAAATGAACAAACCGGCTTTTCTTCCGATTCACGAAGTAATAAATAACCGCGGCTATCAGGTTGATAATCGGCAGCGGCAAGCCAATGGCCACGGCAGCAAACATCATCAGGTAGGCGCCCATGGCGTCTTCCTTCTCACGAATCGGGATTTCGTCCGGTTGTGGTAGCGGGTGGTGAGTCATGCTCGGTTTTTGCGCTAATCTAACGAGAAGGGCGGATATTCATCCGTCAGGTTACCGATGTAGTTGTTTACCCGTTGGCTCCAACGCATGTAGCCTACAATAAAATCGTGGAAGTTGCGTGGCAGGCTGCCGGTAAACAGAATAATAAACCATCCGATAAACGTGGCCACCATCACACCTATTGCCAGAAAAAAGAGTACAAAGCCATGCGGTATCAGCACATACAACCACCCGAAGAAAAGCTTCAGCAAAAGCAAGCCACGGCTCAGCGAGGTAGGGTATGGAATCTCGATTTGGATGGCCGGGTCTCTGTTTACAATACCAAAAGCAGGGTAGCCATCGGTGAGGTTAAAAACGCGGGCATTCAGGCGCGCCTGCCAACGAATCAGGTTCACCTGAAATTCAAAAAAGCTTTCCGGATAGCGGCCGGTAAATAAAATGCTGAACCACGAAATGAAAGCCAAAATTCCGCTCCACAGTCCAAAAAAGAGCAATACAAACCCGTGTGGAATCAGGATGTACAAAAATCCAAAGAAGGAACGCACGAGCAATTCTACGCGCGATTGTTTTTCCGCATACTGAATGTTGTAAGTCATAGTAGTTGGGTTAAGGTCAAGTAAAGATAAAGATTGCGGCGAGTTTACCGCCTGATCTTTAACCCTCTTAATTCACGGATTTGGGGGTGCCCACGCGAAGCGCGTGGTCGGGCTGTTCATTACAAGTCCGCGCCCCGCACCCGCCAGCCCCTGGCGGGCTTTTCATTTCCATCCATCACCCAAAAGCTCGTTTTTCTTTCCAAAGATCAATTTCGAATGATGTCAAAAAGTCTAAACTCCATTTTCCCTACCTTTGAATTTCAAATTCGATGACCGAATACGTTAAACAGATAAATTCCATCTTAAAGCCCCAAGACACGGAAAAAGAAGTTGTGTTGGATCTGTTTGCGGGTTGTGGTGGTTTATCCCTCGGCTTTGAGGCCGCCGGTTACAAAACAATTGGCTACGAAATGGATCTGGCGGCAGCGACCACCTATAGCGATAACCTGCGTGGTGAGTGCCATCCGGTAAAACTTGATCTCAATTTTTCATACCCAAAGGCTGAGATCGTTATTGGAGGCCCACCGTGCCAGCCATTTAGTGTTGGCGGACACCAGAAAGGTATGGAAGATGCCCGCGACGGATTTCCCGTTTTTATTGATGCGGTAAAAAAACTAAGACCTCGTCTATTCATGTTCGAAAATGTCCGCGGTCTTCTCTACACGAACAAATGGTACTTTGACTTGGTTTTACTTGAGCTGCGCAAGTTGGGCTACATCATCAACTATAAACTGCTAAATGCGGTAAACTTCGGAGTACCTCAAAACCGGGAGCGACTTTTTGTTGTTGGTCATCGATCAAGGTTCAATTTTCCTAAGCTTAATTCGAAAAAAGTATCGGTAGAAGAGGCAATCGGTGACAGCATGTTTGATGCACCCGAAGGGAGCAAGTTCTTAACCGCCTCGATGGATACATATATCGCCAAATACGAAAAAGCTTCCGATTGTATCAATCCAAGGGATCTCTATCCAAATAAACCAGCCCGAACACTAACATGTAGAAATCTTGCCGGTGCAACCGGCGACATGCAGCGGGTAAGGTTGAAGGATGGCAGACGCAGGAGGCTGTTGTTTAACGAAGCCGCACGACTTCAAAGCTTTCCAGATTGGTTTCAGTTTACCGGAAACGAAACGCAGAAGTTTAACCAAATCGGAAATGCCGTGCCCCCGCTTTTGGCTTATCAACTGGCATTAGCCGTAAAGGAATGCTATCACCAAGGCGAACAATACTCGGCAAAAGAGATCTTAGCGAGCAATGTTCACCCAAATAGCGTGCTTACCCTTTTTGCTGATGAATAAGTACCTTTCAAAAAGCTCAAAGTCAAAGCCTGTTCTGCGGGTCATCGAAGAGGCACTTGAAATTCTTGAATGTGTTGGAATTCCGCTTTCAGAAATTTCTGAAAGACGTCTGGAACGAATGGCTGTATGCTTTTTGGCGGTAGCAGGAGTAACAAACAATTGGCGCAAAGCGAAGGAAAACACAAACTTGAAATCCCGCGACATTATCAGGTTCGTAAATCAGCATTTCGAAGAGAAGATTTCGCCCGGTTCTTATGATGACATCCGTAGAAAAGATTTGAAACTATTGGTTTTGGCGGAGCTGATTTTAAACAGCGGAGAGGGCCGCGGTTCTGCTACAAACGACCCAACGCGAGGTTACGTATTGCATCCGCAATTCAAGGATTTAATCATCGCGTATAAAACACCCAGTTGGCCAGTCAAACTTCGTTCCTTCAACCGAGGGCGCCCAATGCTTGCCGATATTTTGGCCAGAAAACGACAACTTGAAAAGATTCCCGTAAACCTTCCAGACGGAACACCGATGCAGCTCTCTCTCGGTAAACACAATGTTTTACAAAAGGCTGTTATCGAAGAGTTTTTGCCGAGATACGGTAGTGACTGCGCAGTTTTTTACCTGGGTGATACTTCTAACAAAACGCTGCATGTCGAAAGTAATGAACTCAAAAAGCTAAATTTCTTTGAGATCTCGCACGAAGCTCTTCCCGATATTGTAGCATATAGCCAAAAGAATAACTGGCTTTACTTGATCGAGGCCGTGTATAGTTCAGGACCGATGAGTGAGCTAAGAGTTCTAGAGCTCCGGAAGCTTTTGAAGAATTGTAAGGCCGAGTTAATCTTCGTCACTGCTTTTCTTACGCGCGCAGACTTTCGAAAATGGCAACTGGAGATTGCTTGGGAAACCGAAGTCTGGACGGCCGATCAACCCGATCATTTGATTCACTTCAACGGGCATAAGTTCTTAGGCGCCTATTAGACTTCCAAAAAAGTGTTTCAGCCGGGTTAAACGTCAACTCACCACAAACCGGTACCCGATGCCTTTAATGGTAATGATCTGTACGCGGCTGTCTTCTTTCAGGTAGTCGCGCAACTTGGTCATGTACACATCCAGGTTTCGGGAATTAAAAAACGAATCATCGCCCCACAGTTTCAGCAGCAACTCTTTGCGCTCAATGGTCTGTAGCCGGTGCTCGTACAGGTACAGCAGCAAACTCGCTTCGCGGTGCGATAGCTTGCGCAACTGCCCACCGCACCGAAGTTCGTAGCGTTGTGGGTAAAACACCAGCTGCCCGAGTTGGATTTCATCGACAGTGGTTTGCGCGAGTCGCTGTGTTAATTGCAACAGGTTGGTAACCCGGGCAATCAGCTCTTCCATGCTAAAGGGCTTACGCAGGTAGTCATTGCCGCCCACGTCAAAGCCTTTTACCACATCTTCCGTTTGTGTTTTGGCGGTAACAAAAATGATGGGCACTTGCGTGTTTACTTTCCGGATGTCGGCCGCAAGGCTGTATCCATCCTGCCCCGGTAGCATAATGTCTAGCACACAGATGTCGGGGTTCGTTTTCCGGAACGCGGCCAACGCTTCGCTACCGTGGCTAACCATCGTTACCTCCAATTGCCGACTTTCCAAACTCTCTTTTACAATCCGGCCCAGAAATGGCTCGTCTTCCACGTATAAAATGCGCGTATGCTTCATGCGGGCCGTTGTTTTGTTAACGTAATCACAAAGGTGGTTCCCTTGCCTTCGGTGCTTTGCACGTCAATCGTTCCCTGGTGACTTCGCACCACACTCGCCACGTAATTCAACCCAAGACCATAGCCTTTGCGGGTGTGCACATTGCCCGTGGGCACCCGGAAAAACTGCTCAAAAATCCGGCTCTGGTACTCTGCCGGTATCCCAATGCCCTGATCGGCCACCGAGAACACCACCGCATTTGCTTGTTCCACCAACCGCAGCCGGAGCGTGGGCGGATCATCGCTGTATTTCAATGCATTGTCCACGAGATTAAAAACCACATTGGTTAAATGCGTTTTACTGCCAGTCACCAAAAACGGAGCGCCCTCCGTTTCAAATTGAACATCTGCCCTTCGCTTCTCAAACAGCAACTTCATCGATCCTAAAACCTGCGGCACCACGTGCTGCAAATCAACCAACTCGGGTTCAAAGTCAATGCCTTCTTTTTCAAAAGCAGAGGCGCGCAGTACTTTGTCGGTCAGCAAGGCAAGGCGATTCAATTCATTTTTGGCGATCTCCAGGTATTCGTGCGTGCGCTTCGGATTATCCAACACGTTAAAATGGGTAAGCGCTTCCAGCGCCACACTTACCGTTGCCACGGGTGTTTTTAGCTCGTGCGTCATATTACTGATGAAGTCGTTTTTTAAATCCATCAACCGTTGTTGCGCGCGCAGTGCGCGGTACAGCAGCAGGAACGAGATCAGCGTAAGCGCAGTGAGAAAAACCGAAAACAAAATCTGCGGCGTGATTTTCCGCAATAACAACCAATGTAAACCCGGGAAGTGTACATCAAAAGCACCTTGGGGCGTTATCACCAACTGGGCAAAGGTGGAGTCGGCAGGTGGCGGAGGAAAACGCAATTCTCGGGCCACACAGCGCAACTCAAAGGGTTGCTCAATACCGATCCCGGCCAGCCGCTTGCTATACTCGCGCGACACATCGGCCACACGCAGGGTATCGCTGCCAAGGCGCAGGCTAAACTGCCGGACTTGCGGGTTGCCCCGAATGCCGGAGATGAGGGGCGAAATAAAGCGCGACAGCGTGTCGGTGGAACCATTCGAAATATAAATCCGCACACTGGCGTTGCCCTCGGCCGGGCGCTTTAACCACTCACTCGTTGCCGTATCGCTCACCACTGTTTTCCGGATGACCACACGACCGGAGTCGCCCATTAACGGCTGCAGGTTCTGCTGCACAAGGGAATCGTGCAGATCAAAAACGGTGGTGCGCAACAGCGACCGCGTTTCGCGTTCAAAACTGCGGCTCTCCTGCTGGAAAAGCGAGTGCAGCCAGAGCGCTTGCAAAATCAGCAGCAGCAACAAGCTGGTGCTAATGAGGAACAACGTTAAATTTCGCTTTGGCTTTTTCATCGTACGCGCCTGTAAAGAAACAGCATTGGCCGCAGCATCGCCACACCTGTTAACGTTAATTAACCATCCTTACAGCTGCATTAACCAACAGCTACACACACGGCCCGTACTTTTACATCACGAAACAATCAAAAAATGAGTATGGAGAGAAAACTACTATTGGGCGCAGGCATTGTTGTGATGCTACTGGCGGCCCACACACTAGTCGCTCAATCAAGTAAGGGCGTAATTACCTACGAAGTAAAAATGGACATGCACCGCAGGCTGCCACCCGAACGGGCGGAAATGAAAGCGATGATTCCAGAATACCGATCTACCCGGCAGCAGCTGTTTTTCAACGAGAACGAATCCCTTTACAAAACCCTGTTGGAAGACGAGGAAGAAGAAATGGGTGGCGGTGGCGTTCAAGTCCGGATGAACTTACCCAAGAACGAACTCTACACCAACCAAGTCGCAGGAACGGCTATCTCTAAACGCGAGTTTATGGGCAAAGAATACTTGATTGAAGACTCGGTAAAAGTGTCGCCCTGGAAATTTGGTGCCGAGATAAAAACCATTCAAGGGTATGTATGCAAGCAAGCGTTCTACACAGCCGAATCGAAGATCATGATCAACGGCAACGAAGTGGTGGAGAAAACCGACATCACCGCTTGGTACACGGATCAGATTCGCCCGTTTCTCGGTCCCGAACGTTTCAACACCCTGCCCGGTGCTGTGTTGGCCGTAGATGTAAACAATGCCGAACGCGTAATGGTGGCGACCAAAATCGAGTTCCGCGAATTGAAAAAGAACGAACTGAAAGTGCCTTCTGGCGGCGCAAAAATGTCGCAGCGCGAATTTGACAATACCATGAAGGAGCAGATGCAGAAAATCCGTGCCAACGGCGGCTTCATGATCCGAAACTAACAGCAGCCGCCTCCCCTCGTTCCGCCATGAAAAAACTTCTTCTGCTTGGTCTGGCCCTTGGGGCTGGCACCACCTTTGCGCAAAAATTTTCCGTACGCGGTACCCTTACCGATACGTTGCGGGCGCCGCTGCCCTCGGCTACGGTGATGGTGTTAAACCCAGCGGACTCTTCCTTAGTCAACTTTGGTGTGAGTGCCAACTCCGGAGCATTCGAAGTAAAAAATCTGGCGCGCGGTACTTACCTGCTCAAAATCACTTTCGTGGGATTCCAATCGCTTACCCGCACGTTTGCAGCACCCGAAACAGGAGCAACTACCGATCTGGGCGTCCTCCGCATGGCGCCACTTACGAAAGAGTTGGACGAAGTGGTCATTAAAGGGGAGAAGGCACCTGTTACCATCAAGAAAGACACCATTGAGTTTAACGCAGGCTCTTTTGCCGTAAAAGCAAATGCGAACGTAGAGGACCTGTTAAAGAAAATGCCTGGAATGGAAGTGGACAACGATGGCAACGTGCGGGCGCAGGGTGAACAAGTGCAACGCGTAACGGTTGACGGCCGCGAGTTTTTTGGGCGCGATCCCAAGTTGGCCACCCGCAACTTACCGGCCGATGCGGTGGACAAAGTGCAGGTGTTTGATCGCAAATCCGAGCAGGCGCAATTTACCGGCATTGACGATGGCCAACGCGAGAAAACCATCAACCTGGAATTGAAAGAGGAAAAGCGTAACGGCGCATTTGGAAATGTGATGGCAGGTGTAGGTACAGACGATCGCTATCAGGGCCGCGCCAGCATCAACAAGTTTGGGAAGGGCAAACAACTTTCCTTTTTGGGGATGGGCAATAACGTAAACGAGCAGGGCTTCTCCCTGGATGACTACATGAACTTCTCCGGGGGTTCTCAACAGCTGATGGGTGGCGGTGCAACCCGCCTACAAATTAATCTGGACGACAACGCGGGCATTCCGCTCAACATGGGTGGGCGTCAAAACGGGATTCTCACCAACTATGCCGGGGGGGTGAACTTCAACCGGGATCTCAACAAAAACAAAACGCAACTCAGCGGCAGCTACTTCTTCAACCGGCTAAATCAAAACGTGAACCGAACCATCGACCGCATCAACTATCTGCCACCGGACAGCACGTATCTTTTCAATCAGAATAACCTCACGTTATCCACCAACGACAACCACCGGGTGAACCTGGTAGCGGATCACAAAATTGATTCGGCTAATTCGCTGCGGTTCACCACCAACGTGTCGTACAACGATTTAACCCGTACCGTCACCAGCCAAGGACGTACATCACTCAACGATGGCTCGGTGCGAAACGAAAACAACAACCGCACCTCTACCGATGGCCAAAGCGCAAACCTAAACAGCTCACTTTTATGGCGGCACCGGTTTGCAAAAAAGGGGCGCACGCTTTCCACCAACATTACTACGGTGCTGGGCCAAAGCGATCAGGCGGGGGATCTGCTGAGTGACAACTCGTTTTTTGGCCCCACGAACGAGAAGCGCTCGTTCACACAAATCAATTCTCAAAAAAATCAGTCGCAGAGTCTGGGTGTTACCGGATCGTACACCGAACCCTTGGGTAAGCGCAGGTACCTGGAGGCCAATTACAGTTTCCGCACAAATTGGAATGACGTAGACCGCCAGGTGTTCGATCAGCAAAACGGGCAACTGGTTTTCAACCCGCTGTTAAGCAATGCCTTCCATAGCCAATATGTGTACAACCGGCCGGGCCTCAATTTCCGGGTCAACCGCGAAAAGTTCAGCGTGACGGTGGGAGCGGCCTATCAAAACACGGCATTAACAGCCAATCTCCGCTCGCGCGATGCCACCATCGATCGCACGTTTGAAAACTTCTTGCCTACGGCCCGCTTCAATTATGATTTCTCTACGTTCAAACACTTCCGCCTCGACTATGAAACCTCCATGCAGGAACCGAGTGTGCAGCAACTCCAACCGGTGATCGATAACAGCGATCCATTGAATATCTATATCGGCAATCCGGCTTTACGCCCCTCCTACCAGCACCGGGTGGCCAGTAATTTTACCTGGTTCGATCCGGCCCGCATGATGAATTTCTTTGCCTTCGTTACCGCGTTGTATACCACTGACGCCATCACTCAGGGACAACAGGTGAATCCGGTTAACTTCATCCGCACCACCCGGCCCGAAAATGTTGACAACAGTTTCACCCTTACGGGGAATGCCAACTTTGGTTTTCCAATCACCCAACTAAAAAGCCGCTTCAACGTGGGGCCCACTGTTACTTACAATCGAAACATCAACCTGCTCAACAACCTTGCGAGCACAATTGAGCAGCAGATTGTGGGAGCTACCGCCCGCTACAACTTTACGTGGAAAGAAGCTTTCTCCCTGGATGTTACCGCCACCTTGAGCAATCAGGAAACCTTGTACGAGTTTGAAAAGAACCTGAATCAGGTGTACTTCAACAAGACCTACTCGGCCGAAAGCAACCTGTCGTTTCTCAAAAACTACCAGCTAAATGCCAGCTTTGAATACCTGGTGTACGACAGCCGCACCACAGATTTCTATCAAACCATTCCGTTACTCAACCTGGCCGTGTCGCGGTTCCTGCTGAAGAACAAATCCGGGGAACTGCGCCTGAGTGTGAACAACCTGCTGGATCAAAACTTTGGCGTCACTCAAACCGCCACGAACAACTACCTGCAGCAAGAAAGACTCAATAACCTGGGCCGGTACTTCATGGTAAGTTTTGTTTACGCCTTGAACAAGCAACTCAACCCCATGGGGGCACGCCCCGGCGGCCGGGGCGGCATGCGTATGATTATGCGTTGATAAATCCGATCATTCGCCTGACACTACCCTGTTCATCTACGGCCCGAGGTGGCGATAGCCGATTGACGCGTGCCTTTGCCCCGGCTGGGTACGCGAACGCGCTGCTTGTTCGCCAACAAGCTTTTACCGATATTACTTTTTATCATGGTGGCTTGGCTTCTATTGGTGGCTGGCGTGTATACCGGAGTTTGTCTGGCGGTGTACTTCTTCCAGCATTTTTTCTTTTTCCGGCCGGAGATTTTGGCACACACGTTTAAGTACCAGTATGCGTTTCCATTTGAAGAACATCACTTCGAGATGGAAGACGGTGGCAGTATCAATGCCATTCATTTTAAAGTGCCGCGGGCGCGGGGTGTGGTGTACTACCTAAAGGGCAATTCGCGCAGCATCAAAGGATGGGGCAAGTTTGCCAAAGATTTCCTGAGCAATGGCTACGATTTTTTTATGGTGGACTACCGCGGCTTTGGCAAGAGCCGTGGTAAACGTACACAGGAAAAGCTATTCTCCGATGCCCAGTTTCTGTATCGCTGGCTAAAGGAACATTATCCGGAGCAACAGATTGTCGTGTTCGGCCGTTCGTTCGGGAGCGGCATTGCCGCTCGCGTGGGCGGATGGAATAATCCGCGGCTTTTGGTGTTGGACTCGCCCTACTACAGTTTTTTGTATAACGCAAAACGCTATGCTTTTTTGCTGCCGCTGAAGTGGATTCTGCGCTATGACTTACGCACCGATCAATACTTGAAAGCCGTTCCCTGCCCGGTTCACATCCTCCACGGCACCCACGACCGGCTGATTTCATTTCGTCAAAGTGAAATGCTGCGCGCGCTCTATCCCGATAAAGTAGTATTACACCCGATTGAAGGTGCCCGCCATAACAACTTGCCCGAATTCGCTGCCTATTTCGAAACGCTCTACGAGATTTTATACGTAGAGCCCAAACCCGAAAACACATGACCGCTTTTGTGCGTGTGTTCGATTTGCTGGACTACCAAGCAGCCAAGTATCCGCAAACAAACGCCTTAAACGAGCGCGAAGGCAAAGGTTGGAAAACCTACTCCGTGCAGTTGCTGGAAGCGCGCGCGACCGCGCTGGCGGGCTGGCTGCTAACACAAGGACTGGAAAAGGGCGACCGGGTGGCGTTTGTACCACGCGGTGGTCATGCGCGGTGGATGATGTTGGATTTTGCATGCCAGTTGGCCGGCCTCACGGTGGTGCCGATGCATCCCACCAACACCCGGGAGGAAGCCGCTTTCATCCTGAAGGAAGTGGGCGCCCGCTTTTGCTGGGCAGCCGATGCCGAACTCTATCAAAAATACTTGGGTGCCCTGCCTGCAACCGTACAAGGTTACTTTCACTGGCAGCCGGATCAGCCCGGGTACTTTGAAGCTTGGGACACATACACGCTCACGCCCGAAACGGAGGCGCGCGTTCACGCTCGCAAGCAGTCGGTTACCGAAAACGATTGGTTGGCGATCTTGTATACATCCGGCACGAGCGGAGTTCCAAAAGGCACGTGCCTCACTCACAAAAACGTGTGCGCAAATATTCAGTCCATCCTTCCCATTCTTCCACTGCATGCGGGCGACCGGGTGCTCAGCTTTCTTCCTTTCAGCCATGTGTTTGAGCGCACGAGTTGTTATGCGTACATCGCGTTTGGGGCGCAGGTATACTTTAACTCCGCGCGCGAAGCATTGCCCGCGGAGTTTGCCGAAGTGCGGCCGCTGCTCTGTACCAGTGTGCCCCGCACACTCGAAAAAATGTACGACTATCTGGAGGAGCAGAGCTTTCAGAAGAATCCGCTGAAACGCAGACTCATCCAGTGGGCCATGCGCACCGGCCAGCAATTCGGCAAACGGCCTATGGACATATGGTACCATTGGCAACTTTTCTGGGCGCGCTTCTGGGTGCTGCGCACGTGGCGCAAGGCACTGGGCGGAAAGATGCGGTACGTAGTGGTAGGCGCGGCTGCTTTGCGCGCGGATATCGCCCGCATGTTTTCAGCGGCCGGCATACAGGTATTGACGGGGTATGGCATGACGGAAGCCGCTCCGTTTATCTCGGTGAACCGATGCGAACCCGGGCTGAATCAATTTGGTACGGTGGGCCTGGCAATTCCCGGAGTAGAAATTAGAATTGATGAGCCCAACGAATCGGGCGAGGGGGAAATCCTGGTAAAGGGCCCCAACATAATGGTGGGATATTTTCAACGCCCTGATCTCACGGCCGAAACCTTGCGCGGTGGTTGGCTCCACACAGGTGATACCGGACGCCTGATAAAGAACCGCTTTCTCGAAATCACCGGCCGCAAAAAAGAGCTTTTCAAAACCACGTCAGGTGTTTACATCTCGCCCCAGGTGCTGGAAACTCATTTCAAAACTTCGCCCTTTATTCTACAGTGCTTGGTAGTGGGTTTTAACAAGCCTTTTGTAAGTGCTGTGCTGGTGCCCCACATGGGCATGCTAGAGCGTTGGTGCGAAGCCAACCAAATTCACTGGACAGCCCCGCAGTTTATGATCCACAACATCAAGGTCATACAAAAAATGCAGCAGGAAATAGATCAACTCAACGCCGCATTGCCGGGCTACCAATGTGTGCGGAGGTTTATTTTGATTGAAACAGAATGGACAATTGAACAGGGTGACCTGACGACTTCGTTTAAGCTACTACGCGATAAAATCGCCACCAGATACCAGAAAGAAATCGACAAGTTATACGATTAGTCAGGGGAGCATCTTGGGTAGTCGCGCCTCTACTGTTTGCACCAGTTGCTGCGGATGCAGCGTGCGCCAGGAAGAAATGGCAAATGCTTCACCCATGTGCATGTAGGCGTCAAGTCTGTATCGTTTCATCTCTTGCCACACAAACTCAGGAGCCTCCAGCAATACAATCCACCCAGCTTCCAACAGATCGGAAGAGCGTCGT
>JBIIVI010000017.1:0-22660 GCA_044339555.1 Cyclobacteriaceae bacterium
CGCAGTTTGGAAAAATCGGCAGTTCCCTCAGCCAAGTCGAACCGGAAGAAACCCGCCTTCAGGTGGAACTCAAGGTACTGATCCGCAGACTTGCTTTCGGTGGCATCGCAGTTAGCCTCTTGGTTTTTGTTGCTTTTTTCCTGACGCGTCACGATTGGGTGGCCGCTCTTCTCACCAGCCTGTCGGCCTCCATGGCGATTCTGCCCGAAGAATTTCCTGTCGTGCTGACTGTTTTTCTCGCCTTGGGAGCGTGGCGCATGTCGAAAAAAAACGTACTCACCCGAAGGCCGGTAGCCATTGAGACGTTGGGGGCGGCCACCGTTTTGTGCACCGACAAGACCGGCACCCTTACCCAAAACAAAATGCGGGTGATGGCAGTGTACCACAGCAGCGGAAGATTGCTGCGCAACCACTCCGCGTGGGACACAGATGCCCGGGCTGCGCTTAGCACGGCAGCACTCGCTACTGCGTCCGACACGATGGAGCCGATGGAACGCGCGATTCTGGAAGCGGTAGCCAGTGGCCAGCCTTCGCAAGCAGTGCAACTCATCAAAGAGTATCCCCTTTCACCCGAGTTGCTGGCCATGACACGCGTAGTGCGGGCTGGAACTCTACATGTAGCTGCCAAGGGTGCCCCTGAAGCCATTATGCAACTCTGTAGGTTGACGGATACTGAAACAGCGGCTATCAGTCAGCACGTGCACGAGTTGGCCGCTGAGGGCCTGCGTGTGATTGCCGTGGCCCGTGCAAAACCCATTGAACCGCTGCCACCAAACCAGCAGGATTTTTCATTTTCGTTTGAGGGGTTGCTGGCGTTGCAAGACCCGATTCGTCCGGAGGTTCCGGCCGCCATTGCGGAATGTCAACAAGCGGGAGTGCGTGTGGTGATGATCACCGGAGATTTCCCTACCACGGCCCGGAGCATTGGGCAACAAATCGGTCTGGCCGAAGGCAACCTCGTCACCGGCCCTGAATTAGATTCGTTGTCGGACATCGACCTGCAGATGGCAGTAAAAAATGCCGCGGTTTTTGCACGCGTGAAGCCGGAGCAGAAACTGCGGATCGTGCAAGCCCTGAAAGCCAATGGCGAAATTGTGGCCATGACGGGCGATGGTGTAAACGATGCGCCTGCGCTAAAGGCCGCCCACATTGGCATTGCCATGGGCAACAAAGGAACGGATGTGGCCCGCGAGGCCTCTTCGCTCGTGCTGCTGGACGATCACTTTGCGTCCATTGTCAACGCCATCCGGTTGGGTAGACGTATTTATGATAACCTGCAAAAGGCGATGTCGTACATCATGGCCATTCACATTCCCATCATCGGGCTCACGTTATTGCCCGCCTTTTTTCCGCAGCTTCCCATTTTGCTGTTACCCCTCCACATTGTTTTTCTGGAGCTAATCATCGACCCGATTTGCTCGGTGGCGTTTGAAAGTGAGCAGGAAGAGAAAGAAATTATGCGGCGGCCGCCACGCGATCCGCGCAAAACATTTTTTGGGCGCCAAAAAATCGGGCGCAGTGTGTTGTATGGATTGTTGTCACTAATAGCCGTCATGCTGGTTTACTTTGCCTCGCTTGGCGAGGGCCACACCGACACCGAGGTCCGGGCCATTGCCTTTACCAGCCTCGTGCTGATCAACATTGCGCTGATCGTTACATTGTTGTCCAAATCGCGGAGTTTTTGGGAGGTGCTGCAGGAGCATAATCCTTCGTTGCGGATCATTTTGTCGGTAGCGCTGGGGCTTTTAATTGCCCTTCTCTACTTCCCGGGTGCGCAGGCATTTTTCAAATTTCATAACCCAGGCTGGATTCATTTTGTGCCGGCCGTAGGTGGATGCTTTTTTGTGTTAGCGATTCTGGAAACCATTAAATGGTATACGTTCAGGAAACATCGCGGGTAGCACCATGATGATCAGGCGGAGTTTCGGGCTGCGTTAATGATCCCAAACATGCAACGAATGACCAGCTTGCGGTACCGCAATTCGTAAATCAAGTCCGTTTCGGAGGGTTTTCGCAGCCGCAACAAGGCGAACTGCTGGATCACGATCAGCGGAAGCACAATCTTTTCGCGCAGCCGAACAGACTCTTTTATCAAGGGATTATTGCCCATGAGCTCGCTCAGCCCGGAAACCGACAACACTTTGCTTCGAGCCAATTGATACTCGGCAAACATCTTATTCCAGAATGGTCCAAACTCTGCGTCATCTTGCAAGTATGCGGTAGCGGGGTAATAGGTTTTGGTGAGCGACATCATGCTGTTGCCGAGCAATGTCCGGAAAAACAAATTGTGCCGATAAAGCTCTTTCAGTTGCTCGCCAAATCCCGCCTGTTCCAGTTTCTCGATCGCGGCGCCCACGCCATAAAAGCCGGGGATGTTTTGTTTCATCATCGCCCACGAGCCAACAAACGGAATCGCGCGGAGATCTTCAAATTTCAAACCCTCCGAAGCCGAGCGCTTCACGGGGCGCGAACCAATGTTCGTGTCGCCAAAGAAACCCAGCGGAGTTACCTTTTCCAAATAAGGCACAAACTGCGGATGGTGTTTTAACTCGAGGTATGCCTCGTAGCCCGCGTCTGCGAGCTGATCGAGTAATTTTTTCTGGGCTTCGGTAAATGCTGGTTGGCCGCTGGGAAAGACCGTAGCCTCTACACCGGCCGACAATAATTGCTCGAGATTGTACTTACACGAAGCGATTTTGCCAAAGTTTGAGCTGATGGTCTGGCCTTGAATGGTGATTTGTACTTCTTCGTTTTCGATGGTATCGCCCAACGAAGCGTAGAAATCGTGGGTGTTCCCGCCGCCTCGGGCTGGCGGGCCGCCTCGCCCATCGAAAAACAGAGCTGTTACGTGATGTGCGCGCGCCACGCGCGTCAGCTCCTCTTTAGCTCGAAAGATTGACCAGTTGGCACGCAGATAGCCACCGTCTTTGGTGCCATCCGAAAACCCCAGCATGATGGTTTGTTTGTTGCCGCGCTGTTGCAAATGCGCACGATACTCCGGAATTCGGAAAATCTGTTCCATCACTTCGGGCGCATGGGCCAGATCTTCTACTGTTTCAAACAGTGGCACAATATCCAGAGGCAACGGTTCATCGGGTGCCAGTATAAGCCGTGCCAGTTGAAACACTTCCACCAGATGGAAGGCATGCTGGCAATTGCTGATGATATAGCGATGGCACCCTGCCTCCCCGTTGGTTGTTTGAATCTCTCGAATCGCCAACAGGGTACGGATCGTTTCCGTGGTCAACTCGTCCGTGATCGTCAGGAAGATGGGGTTAAAGCGCAGGGCCAACAACGTGTTGATTTTCTCGGCTTCCGGCAACTGCGCCACTTCGGCCCAACTCTTCGATTTGTTCTGCGCCTGCAAGGTATCGAGCAGCACTTGCCAGACGGCATCGTGCTTGCGGCTATCCTGTCGTACATCCAGGCAGGCAAAATGCAAACCGAACACGTTCACTTTCATCACAAAGGCATCCAGTAACGCCAGGAAGAGCCCATCGTGTTCTTCCAACAGAATTTTCCGGGCGCCTTGCAAATCCAACTTCAACTCCTCCAACACCAATGCTTTTTTCTGTGCCAACGCATCTGTGATTTTCGCCTCCAAGTCGGCCACCACCTTGTCGACACCCCGGAACGTGAGCCGCCTTCGCAACTGCCGCACATCCCGCAGGTAGCAGCGCAACAGCGATTCGTGCAGACGAGCCGCTACTTTGCGGGTAATCTCAGCTGTTACAAACGGATTGCCATCGCGATCGCCACCCGGCCAGAAACCGATCGAGATCAGTTGTGGATTGGGCCATTGATGAGGCGGCACATTCAACTCTTTGGCCAACTGCAAAACGATGGCCGGCACAGCCGAATAAAAAACATTCTCCAGATACCAGCACAGACTCACCGCTTCATCGAAGGGTGTAGGTTTAGTTTTGTTGAGGAACGGGGTCTTGCCAAGTTGCTGAAGCAATTGATTGATGAGCGGTACATCGTGGTCGCGAATAGCCTGCTCCAAATCCGTCAGAATCGCCAGCACGGATCCGGGGTAGAATTGGGTGGGATGTGCGGTGAGCACCACACGCATGCTCCAGCGTTTCAACTTAGCGAGCAGGTCGGGTTCTTTCTGCTCCAATCGCGTACGCAACAATAAGGCATGCAATGTGCCACGCCCGTTGGAGTCGTTGATCTTTTCGAAGGCCGCATCTTCGATAGAATCAAACAAGGCTACCTGGCGCTCTACGTATTGAATAAAATTGAAGAGCATGTCCAGTTTTTCTGCGTCCGAGGCCTGGGGTGCAAAGTCGTGGAAGAATCGTTTCAGAATCTCGGAAGGTGATTGGCCCTTTTCAAAACCTGCTTCGCAATACTGCTGGAGCAGCGGCAACAAGGTGCCTGTGCGCAGAATATTGCGATAGGGCAAATTCAAAAACAGGCTGTTGTAGATGTGATAGCGTGAACCTACGGCTGCCTCGTATGCGGTGATCATGTGTGGAATTTAAGAAAATCACCCGCGGCTTACATGAAGTTTCGGTTAAAATAAATGCGAAATCAGCCAAATATCAATCACAACCGATTTCGGAAGTTGGGGATTGGCTGGAATTCTGCTACCTTCCGATTCCTACCCGCCACTATGAAAAAACTCTACCTGCTGGTTCTTCCGGTTATGCTTGGTGCTTGCCTCGGCTACAAAGAGTTGCCTGTGGAGTACGACTACAGTTACAAAGGGAATTTCAAGAAGTACCGAACGTTTGATATGATGACTTCGGCCGGGCTGCCGGACTCCACCATGCAGAACGAGTTTATCGAAAAATCCATCCTCTCGCGCATGAAGTTTTTGGGCTACAAGAAAACCGACAACAAGCCCCACCTGATCATTGGATTTAAAATGTTTCAGGACAGTTTGGTTTTTAACGGTTACATCCAGCCCGATATTGAAGAGTGGGCGAAGACCCAGACTGAAAACCTGAACTACGACAAGCAGAAATACAATCTAAAAACCGGCACGTTGCTCATTCAGTTTTACGACCGCAAGCAAAACCGCTCCATCTGGCAGGGCTATGCTACCACGTTGTACGGATCGATCGATTTCGCCAACCAGCGCCACCTGCGCAATGCGGTGATCTCCATTTTGGATAAATACCGGTTCTGGGCCGAGGGATTTGTGGAGGGCAGTTCGCCCGAAGACAAAGAGATTCAATAAGTTACAAAAGCTGTTTTTTTGAGCCGGAAACGTCATAAAATGGCTAATCCCAGGCGTAGTAATTCTAAAAATTAATTCTACATTTGCACTCCTTTTTGGCCCGGTAAGGCCATTTTTGACCTATGGTGTAATGGCAACACAGCAGATTTTGATTCTGTTATTCTAGGTTCGAGTCCTAGTAGGTCAACCAAAAAATCCTGTGCCTGCGATGGCAGTCGCAGGATTTTTAGTATTGAAAAATAGACATGGCCGTTAAAATCTTTTCCGGACAAGCTTCGACCTACCTGGCCGAAAAAATCGCGAATGCGTATGGCGAGCCGTTGGGCAAAGTAGACTACCAGCGCTTCAGCGATGGCGAAATGTCGCCCTTCATTGGCGAGTCGGTGCGTGGTCACGATGTGTTTATTATTCAGTCCACGTTCGCTCCGGCCGATAACTTCATGGAACTGCTGCTGATGATTGATGCCGCACGCAGGGCCAGTGCCGAAAATGTAAATGTGGTCATCCCTTACTTTGGCTATGCCCGTCAGGACCGTAAAGACAAACCGCGGGTGGCCATTGCAGCCAAATTGATCGCGAACGTATTGTCCGCGGCGGGTGCCGACCGAATCATGACGTGCGATTTGCACGCAGATCAGATTCAAGGTTTTTTTGATATCCCGGTGGATCATCTGGACGGCAGCTACATTTTTGTTCCTTATTTAAAGTCGCTGCAACTCGAAAACATCATGTTTGCCACGCCCGATGTAGGTGGTATTAAGCGGGCCCGGAGTTTTGCCAAATTCTTTAATGCCGATTTGGCTGTGTGCGATAAGCACCGCAAAGAAGCCAACCGTATCGACTCGATGCGTTTGATTGGCGAAGTAGAGGGTAAAGATGTGGTGCTGGTAGACGATCTGGTTGACACGGCCGGCACCATCTGCAAAGCAGCCGGCCTCCTGAAGGAAAAAGGAGCCCGAACCGTGCGCGCCGTATGCACACATGCGGTGTTGTCGGGCAATGCCTACGAGAATATTCAGGCTTCCGCACTGGAAGAATTAGTGGTTACCGACACGCTTCCGCTAAAACAAACGCTGCCCAAAATTAAGGTGTTAACAGTGTCTGATTTGTTTGCCAAGGCGATTCGGAAGATTCACGACCACGAGTCGATCAGTTCGTTGTTTATCCGGTTATAGAAACTTTTAATTAAATCCATATTATTTATGAAAACTGTTGAGATTATAGGGTATCGAAGAGCAAATCTCGGCAAGACAGATGCAAAGCAAATCCGCGAAGAAGGCAGCGTTCCCTGCGTTCTTTATGGTGGTGATGAGCAAGTGCACTTTCATGCCCCGATGATTTTGTTCCGCGAGTTGGTATACACCAACGAAGCACATTTTGTGCACTTAAACATCGAAGGCGATGAGTGCGAGGCGATTTTGCAAGAGGTGCAATTCCACCCGGTGAGTGAAATCATTTTGCACGCAGACTTTCTGCGCATTTCATCTGATCGAAAAATCAAGATGGATATTCCAGTGCGGCTGGTAGGTCAACCGAAAGGGGTAGCCAAAGGCGGTACGCTCGTGCGCAAACGTGCTACGTTAAAGATCAGTGGCCTACCTAAAGATATGCCCGATCACGTAGACGTGGATTGCACGGAGTTGGATTTCCACCACGCCATTAAGGTGAGCGACATGAGCATGGCCAACCTGGAGTTCCTGGATCCGAAGCAGGCTGCCATCGCAGCGGTAGAAGTTCCGCGTGCGGCCAAGATGGCTACCGAAACAGCAGCTACTCCTGCCGAAGGGGCCGCTCCTGCCGCTGGTGCAGCTCCCGCAGCGGGTGCAGCTCCTGCCGCTGGCGACAAAAAAGCCGAAGCTCCCAAGAAAGACGAGAAGAAAAAGTAATTCGATTCCCTTTCGAAAAGAACCCGTCCCACAAGACGGGTTTTTTTATGTGAAGCCGATTTTTACTTTTGATTGTACAACGACAGATCAAGAAAAGGCACCAGCTAGCCCGTACGACCGATGAAATACCTAATTGCCGGCTTGGGAAATATCGGAGCTGAATACGAGCTCACCCGTCATAACGCGGGCTTTTTAGTGTTGGATCGACTGGCCGACAACGAACAGATTTCCTTTTCAACCGAGCGCCTGGCCGATCATGCCGAATGGAAATTCAAAGGGCGGCAGCTGCATTTGATCAAACCCACTACCTACATGAACCTGAGTGGGAAAGCCATTGCTTATTGGCTTCAACACCTCAAGATTCCAAAAGAAAACTTGCTCGTTTTAGTGGATGAAATTGCGCTACCCTTCGGCACCCTGCGGTTGCGTACCAAAGGCAGTGCGGCCGGGCACAACGGACTGGGGAATATTGAAGTGGTGTTGGGTGGACAAGACTATGCACGACTACGTTTTGGCATCGGTAACGATTTTCAAAAAGGCGGCCAAGTCGACTACGTGTTAGGCAACTTTACCCGCAGTGAATTAGATGCATTGCCGACGATAATGGATCGTGCGATTGAAGCAATCAAATCATTTTGTACGATCGGTGCCGAGCGAACGATGAACACGTTCAACTAAATCGAACTTGGCACCGCAACGAGCAGCAGGTATTTATGCATCAGCGTGCTGGCTCGCCTGCGTGGGTTCAAAAACTTGATGGTTAATTTTGAAATGTGGTAGTGCTCCAGGTGCCGATCTTCAATAAACTGGCAGCCGGATTCATTTAATTCATTGCGCCCTTTTTCATTTGTGAATACCCACACTTGCTGCCCCGCGTAGTGATCGAGAATCGTTTGTACCGTATCCACCCGCGGCACCGCTTGTCGATAGTAGAAGTCCATGCCGTAGTATTCGAACGGATAACTAACGAAAGGGCGGTGCTGCGGATCGGCCATCACCACATGACTGGCCGAAGTGCCCGCCTGATACTGGAGCAGTTGCGGATAGATGTTCAGGTTCAACACCAGATTTACAATCGCCATCGAAACAACCGGAATCACGATCAGCGAAAGCGAGTAATTGGCGTTGAAAAAGAAAAACGCAGCGGCGAGTATCGTTGCCGCGATAAGGAGGAGCCAGAAAACGCTGCCGTTAGGGAACGATATGCTACACAGCAGCGCAACCAACGCCAGTAACAGCAGGGAAATGATCCATTGTGTGATGGACCACACTCGAACGCGATGTACAGCCTTGCTGCGTAGCAATACCGATATAAAATGGCCGGTAAGCATCGCGGCAAGCGGAAAAAACACAAAAATGTAGTGAGGCAGCTTGTATTTAGAAAGACTGAAAGCAAAAGCTGGAATCAAAATCCCCCCCAACGTCAACGCTTCCTGGCGGGAAGGAAAACGGAATCGGTAGCGAATCGCGTGGCGAAGCTTGCGAACCAGCGCAGCGAAAAACAGAAAGCTCCAGGGCAGGAACGCCCAGGCAAACGTATGTACAAAGTAAAAGGGGTCGGTATCGTTTTTCCAGGTGCTTTCGCCTGTGAGGCGCCCAAAGCTTTGCGTCCAAAAATAGAATCGCAAGCCCGAGGTAATTATTCCATTGTAAGTTTTCTTGCCGTGTTCGCTGAGATCAAATTGTGTGTAAAGTCCCCACAGCATCGGCAACAAGCAAATCCCCACGATGGCCAGCATCGCCACCCACTGCCAACGGAAAATGAACCGCCATTGGCGTTTAGCCAGGAAGTCGGTGCCGAGTGCCAAAGCAGGTACCATCAAACCAATCGGCCCTTTCGTTAGCATGGCGCCCGCTACACCCAGCGCACCCCAAACTACATGTACCCATCGATTGGTGCGCGTGTACAGCAACAACTGCCAAATTGCGAAGACCGTACTTGCAGCCAAAATCGTATCTGTGCGCACATCGTGATTGATCATAAACCACGCCTGGCAGGACGCCAGCATCAACATCGCAAAAAAGGCAGCCGATGCCGTATACAATAGCCGCGTGAGCCGGTACGTGGCCCACAATCCTAAGATCGTAAACAACACACTGGGCAGCTTGTAGGCGAAGTTGGAAACACCGAACCACCGAAACGAAAGCGAGGAAAGCCAGAACAAAAGCGGAGGTTTATCGATATAATCGTTCCCGCGGTGGTAGATCTCCAGGTAGTTGCCGGTCTGTAACATCTCCAGCGACATCGTTGCATACTGGGCCGCATCAGCTTCCATCACATCCAGAAACATGCCTGCCAGATAGGCCAAGCCCACCGGCACCAAAAGCCACCACCGGTATTTCCAAAACAGTGTCACTTCGAAAAAAAGTTGTACTTCATAATGCAGTAAATCGCACGAAACCCGTCCTTCCAATTGATCTTCTTTCCTTCCGCATACGTACGACCGTAGTACGAGATGCCCACCTCATAGATACGCACATTCGGCACCCGCGACATCTTGGCGGTTACTTCAGGCTCGAATCCAAAACGGTTTTCCTTCAGGTGTAGCGACTGCAGAATGGGAGTTCGAAACAACTTGTAGCACGTTTCCATGTCCGTCAGGTTCAGATTGGTCGCTACGTTGGAAAGAAAGGTGAGGATATGGTTGCCGAGGGAATGCCAGAAAAAAAGAATGCGGTGCGGAGCACTGCTGTGCAAGCGCGATCCATACACCACATCGGCATGTCCTTCCAGAATCGGTTGGAGTAGTTTCGTGTAATCGCGCGGGTCGTACTCCAGATCGGCATCTTGAATAATGGTATAGGCTCCGGTGGCTGCTTGAATGCCTTGGCGAAGCGAAAAGCCCTTGCCCCGGTTCTGATCATTCTTCATGTACCGAATAGGCAGATCTGGATGACGCTTTTGGTAGTCCAATACGACTTCTTCTGTAGCATCAGTCGAGCAATCGTTTACAATCAGCAGCTCCTTGCCCAACTGCTCAGGCAAAGACACCATTCGAATTTTATCCAGAATCAGCGTGATGGTTTTCGCTTCGTTATAAGCGGGCATTACAATCGATAGCACGTCGGGCATGGGCGTTAGCAAAATGTGGCAAATTAAATGCATTTCAGGGAAACGCGGGAAGCGGGCCCGAAATGAACTGCAAACCCTTTTTTTGGTTTATCTTTGCAAAATTTAACTCACCAATCCATGGGAAGACCACCTGTATTACCAAAAAAGAAGAAAGACGGTTTCTGGCTGGAAGTGCGCAATCGCGGCGAAAAGTCCGGTATTGTGCTGATTCGCGACTCCTACGAGGAGATGATGCGTTCTGCCCGCCAATATGCCACTACCAAAGAGGTTATCATCT
The DNA here is from genome assembly GCA_044339555.1 of Cyclobacteriaceae bacterium. Lineage (GTDB taxonomy): Bacteria > Bacteroidota > Bacteroidia > Cytophagales > Cyclobacteriaceae > ELB16-189. The sequence goes on from JBIIVI010000017.1 coordinate 10,428, forward strand.
TGGGCGAACACAAGCATGGTAAAAAGGTTGAATCCTCGGCCGACAAGGCAGAACGCAAACGCGCCAAAGCCAAAGCTTAAAACGGAAGATCATCAACGCCCGCATTCGTGTTATCCACGAAGGGCTCATCTCCTACGGGGGGCATATCAGCCGATGTGCCCCCTTCTTTTTGCACTTTCCAGGCGCGCACATCGGTGTACCAGCGGCCATTGTATTCGCGACTCTCAATATCAAAGGATACGTTTACCATATCCCCTACCTGTAATCGGAATTGGTCGATTTTATCACCCCACAACGAGAAACATACTTTTTTGGCAAACTGCTGTTGTTGCGATTGTGTTTCCAAAATGTACTCCTGCTTGCGCCAGGTTCCCTTTTTGCCGGTGCCGGTTTGCATCCCTAACGATTGCACAATCCGACCTTTCATATCCATTGCCATACCTTAATTTTTTCTGATCCTGCTAAAGAAATCGAGCACTAATTTACTGCATTCCGGTTGATAAATACCGGAAATTACTTCTGTTCGTGGATGAAGGAGTGGAGATGCCACCCTTGAGTAGCCGCGCTGCTCATCGCTGGCTCCAAACACCAACCGATGTAATTGTACCCATTGTAGCGCACCCGCACACATCACACACGGTTCTAACGTAACATACAACGTGCATTCGTTGAGATACTTTGAACCCAGGTAATGACTGGCGGCTGTTACCGCGAGCATTTCTGCGTGGGCGGTTGCATCGGTGAGCTGCTCCGTTTGATTATGCCCACGGGCAATGATTTTTTCCTGGCACACTACCACAGCGCCCACGGGCACTTCGCCCAATTCAAGCGCTTTCGTGGCCTCCTTCAGCGCTTCGCGCATGAAATACAAATGATCTTTCGGTTGCACTACCGCACGCGTAACGTGGTGAAAATCTCGCGGGCGGTAGGTTGCCAATCGGCCTGAAGCTCGCGCGGGCAGACGAAACTGAACACCAGCGTTCGGTTGGCTTGCACCAAATAGGCCACGTAATGATACTTTAGCACTGGATCGGCACTGCCTTGCGCACGTTTATCGCCGTTGACGCGCGAGTTGAATTCAAAAAAAATGAAATTCTTCTTGTTGAGCGTGGTGGTCCCTTCGCCCAGAAAATCTACGCGGTCGTACAGATTTGTAATGCCCGCCTTAAAAAACTTTTGCGCCAAGGGTGTGTCTTTTTCGGTCCACTGCGTGGCCGATGTGCTCACACTAAAATCTACAATTCGCATTTCGTTGGTATAGGCAGCCAGCGGGGCGCGCACAGATGGATAGCGTTGTGCAATATCTTCCGGACTCATAGGCATTAACTCAGTCGGCAAACTCACTGTGATGTCCCCCGCGATTCGGGTTTTTACGAGCCGCTGTGGTGTGAAACCGGCCAGGAACACCCCGGCCAACAAAAGAATAAACGATTTTGCCCTCATGGAATTCATCAAAACGCGGTTAAATTTGCAGCCTTCAAAATTAATCAAAAACCATGCTACGAACCCATACTTGCGGCGAATTGCGCATCTCTCACGTTGGTTCTACCGCTACGCTGGCCGGATGGGTGCAACGGATTCGCGATAAAGGTTCCATCGTGTGGATCGATCTGCGCGACCGCTACGGGATCACACAGATTATTCTCGAAGAGGGAACTTGCGCGCCCGCATTGCTGCAGCAAGTACGCACGCTCGGGCGCGAGTATGTGATTCAGGTTACCGGCACGGTAGCCGAGCGCCTGTCAAAAAACGACAAGCTAACCACCGGGGAAGTAGAAATCCGCGCTGCCGAAATCCGACTGTTGAATGCGTCCAAAACGCCTCCGTTTACGATCGAAGACGATACTGACGGTGGCGATGACTTGCGGATGAAATACCGCTATCTGGATTTGCGTAGAAATCCGGTGCGAGAAAGCTTGCTGCTACGGCATCGTATGGCGCAGCAAACCCGCGCCTACCTGGATGGACAACGTTTTGTGGAAGTAGAAACACCCGTGCTCATCAAGTCGACTCCGGAGGGTGCGCGCGACTTTGTGGTACCGTCCCGCATCCATCATGGGGAGTTTTATGCGTTGCCGCAATCTCCACAAACGTTCAAGCAGCTTTTGATGGTGTCGGGCTTCGATCGCTACTACCAGATTGTAAAATGTTTTCGTGATGAGGATTTGCGGGCCGACCGCCAACCGGAGTTTACACAGATCGACTGTGAGATGGCCTTCATCGAGCAGGAAGATATTCTGAACACCTTCGAAGGATTGATTCGCCACCTTTTTAAAAGCGTAAAAGGAATTGACCTGCCAGCAGTGCCGCGAATGCAGTATGCCGATGCCATGAAGTATTATGGATCGGATAAACCAGACACGCGGTTCGAGATGAAGTTCGTAGAGCTGAATACAATCGTGCAAGGCAAAGGCTTTACCGTTTTCGACCAGGCTGAGCTGGTGGTAGGCTTTTGTGCCAAAGGCGCAGCCGAGTACACCCGGAAGCAGCTGGACGAACTAACTGAATTTGTTAAGCGACCACAGATTGGCGCAAAGGGCTTAGTGTACGTGCAATACAAAAGCGATGGCACATTCAAATCAAGCGTAGATAAATTCTACTCCCCAGACGAATTGAAAAAGTGGGCGCAGGCGATGAACGCCCAACCCGGGGATCTTTTGTTGGTGTTATCGGGCGAGACCGAAAAAACCCGCAAGGCCCTTAACGAGCTCCGTTTGTTGATGGGCACTCAACTGGGCTTGCGCGACAAAAACACGTTCTCGGTACTTTGGGTGTTGGATTTTCCGTTGCTGGAATGGAATGAAGAAACGCAGCGTTACCATGCCATGCACCATCCGTTTACTTCCCCCAAACCGGAAGACATCCCGCTATTGGATTCGAAGCCCGGGCAGGTTCGCGCCAACGCTTACGATATGGTGGTCAACGGCACGGAAGTGGGTGGTGGCTCCATCCGGATTCACGACCGCGCCACCCAGCAATTGATGTTCAGCAAACTGGGCTTTACCGAGGATGAAGCCAAAAAACAATTTGGGTTCTTGATGGACGCGTTTGAGTTTGGTGCACCTCCACACGGTGGCATCGCTTTTGGCTTCGATCGCTTGTGCTCGCTATTTGGCGGCTCCGATTCGATCCGCGATTTTATCGCCTTCCCAAAAAACAATGCAGGCCGCGACATGATGATTGATACCCCGTCCACCATTTCGGAGGAACAATTGAAAGAACTGGGAATTGCCGTTCGCCCTGCCTGATGGCCGATTAGCGCAGCAAAGCCATTGTTTCGGCAGGTTCGATTTTCACATCGTCTTCACCCACTTCGTCAAACGGATTTTCGAGGTGATCCTGAATGTTATCCAGGCTGACCAGAATAAAACTGTAAAGCACCGGCATTACATACTCCAGATGCGCGTTGTACTCGTGAAACGTGCTGGCAAAGTAAGGGCCATATAAGATTGGAAAAATATAAATAAACACTTTGCTGTAAGTACGCAGCGTAACCGGTGTGCGATAGTTGTGAATGATCTTCATATTGTCGAACGCGATGATCATTTTACTCACGTACTGACTTACGCGGGACACCTCACCGCTTTGCACCCCGTGATTGCGAAACTCCATGGTAAGGCGGGAAAGGCGGGAAAACAACAAGTAAATCTGCTCCTCGTGCTCATCCCACGCGCTTTTGTGGCTATCCCGGAACATCACTTGCATGCGTTGCAGCATCTCGTTTAACAGTTGTTTGAACTGCAGCGGCATTTGTTCGTCATGGGTGGACGTCCAATCGCGGGTAGCATAAAAAATGGCCACCGCATGCCCTTTGAAGTCGGCCCAGCGCTGAAGGGCTGTCTCACGTCTGTTGTAGGCCGACCCAATCGAGAAAACCACCGGAAAAACAATGGCCACCCCAACCAACATATCGGGAAATTTCGCGGTGAGATCGAGGTGAAAGCATATATAACTGGAAACCACAGCCAGCGTAGTGACGATGAGCGTCTTGTAGTTGATGATGAGAAAAAAACTGGTGAGAACTTTTTTCATAACCGAAGGATAGCAACGTGTGTTGCCCCTTCAAGTTTGAAAAAAAACCAGTATGAAGGAATTGTTAAGCGATAATTTTTCGATCTGAAAGTAATACTCGCATCATTACTCTTCGAGGATTTCAACTTCCACTCGCACGTTTTTCCGGGCATGGACACTGTGCTTGTCGTGCAACATGCGGCCACCACCCCAAGCTTTTACAATCATCCTGCTTTCTGGAATCCCTTGCGAAACCAGCCATTCTTTGATAGCTGCCGCACGTTCCTCCGAGAGTTGCTTGGAACTCCCAAGCCCATCTTTCCGGTCGGCTGCATTGAAATTGAAGAAATCCTTCGAAGGGCCCATGGTGATGATTTTGCCTGTAGCGTTTCCATTGGTGTGGCCGTGCAGAATAATCTTATAGTCCGGGTTCTCTTGCATCATATTCAGCAGCGAGTTCAACTCAAATTTTGATTCCGGGCGCATGATGGCCGCATCATTGTAGAAATACACATTGTACAACACAGAGATATCGCCTTTGTGCAGGCGAACCATATCGAATTTCACCAGATAAAAATTCCCCACCATATCAATATGAGGTTGCAGCGTATCTGCTTCCGTATTCTTGTAGTTGATTTCGTGCTGGGTTTTCCGATAGCCAAATGCTTCACAGATTAACGTTAGTTGCCCGCTGGTACTTTTCGGATCGGGCAGCGTGAGATATGTGTTGCCTTTCACTTTGGTAATGGAACGCGCGCGTTCGGTATCGACAACTTCAATCTCCCCTTCAATTAGTTTTTGGTTACGAGGATTGACGAGACTCAAAAAAATCTGGGTGTTATCAAGCGTCTGTGGAATGTACACGGGTTCGGCCGGAGGATTCTCGACCACTACATCTGCCTTCACGGTTTCGGGTTGCTTTGCTTCTGGAGCGGGCGCAGTTGCGGCCACCGATTGGGTTGCAATTGCTTCTTACACGACCTCTTTAGGAATGGCTACGTAAACAGTGGCGGTGGGCTTTTTGGTGGCGGGTGTGGTTTTTGCAACAGGGGGTGCGCCTTCGTCCGGCAAAATCCGCACCCATGCATCCGCATAGGTGCCCGCCTGCCGCACCGCCCTCATCTGCGAAAGTGATTCATCCAATGCGGAGAACCGGGAGGTATACACGTAGCAAAACGGGTGGCTCGTGTCTTGCACAAATCCTGCTTCGGCGCCTGAAGCTTTTATCTTATCCACCAGGTTTTGAGCATACTCCACCTGCGAAGATTTAAACGAGGTGACGACCACATAATATGATTTGGGTGTTTCCTGGGCTGCCACAAATCCGAAACAAGCAACAAGCCCAAACGAGAGGAATAGACGCAAAGCCAAAATAGGTTAGGTAAAAAGCTAGGTAATATTAACAATTCTTAAATAATCCCGCAACGTGCTAGCGGCTGAGGTAGGCCTTCAAAAATCCAAAGCCATAACCCGTTAACTGCACGAGTGCTGCTGGAAGTGCCCAGAATGCCACCACCAGCGATCTGGTTTGCCGAAGACAGTCAAAAAACAGAGCTAGAAAAAACAAGGAAAAACCTGCCAGACAAATTTGCCCAAAACGCGGCCATACAATCAGCAACAGCGGCAACGCAACCAAGGCCATCAAGAAAAGTGTCGGGAAAGCATGAACCCATTTCAACTCCGCCGGATATTTGCGCCCCACCATCACCCGGCCCTTGCCGAAATTGGCTACCTGCCACCAAAACTGGAGTAAGTTTTCCCTACGCTGGTGATAGACGAACGCCTCTTCAATCAAACCTACCCGATACCCCGCGTTTCGCAACCGGATGCTAAACTCAACATCCTCCGCATAGCGATCGAATTGAAAACCTCCGGTTTTTTCAAAGACGAGCCGATGCATGCCCATGTTAAAACTTCGTGGCTGAAACCAACCCACATGTTTCTTGTTGCCGCGGATGCCGCCTGTAGTGAGCACAGAAGACATGGTATACGCCATCGCTTGTTGAATCGGTGTGAATGACGAATGCCCTCGATCGGGACCACCCCAAACGTCCCACTGATGTATGCGTAACGCGTTTTCCACCGATTCAAAATAATGCGGTGGCAACCGACAATCGCTATCAAACACCACCAGATACGTTCCGCGTGCAAACGCAAAGCCTACGTTGCGCGAAGGGCCCGGTCCGCTATTTGGCTTGGCGTGGTAGGTAATTGTTAACCGATTCTGAAATTGTCTGCAAACGCTTTCGCAAGGCTGTGTAGATCCATCTTCAATGATAACAACTTCAAAATCGGAGATGGTTTGATGCACCAAACTGGTCAGTAGCGCCTCAACTTCGTGAGGCCGGTTATACACCGGAACAATTATCGAAAAACGGGGCCCGATGCTCATGGCCCAAAAATAAACAGGTGATCTATTTAAATGGCTATATTCGGGATAAACCTTCCAGCATGATCCAGCGCACGATGCTCCTTTTTGCTTTTTGTTTGATAGCAGCCCACGTGGCAGGCCAACAGCGCCCGGCCGATGTGCAATCCGAAGAGGCGATTATTAAAGCTCTTTATGAAGTTATCTCGGGTGCCCCCGGTGAAGCCCGCGATTGGAATCGCTTTCGCCATTTGTTTGCCGAATCGGCACGCCTCATTCCCACCCGAAAAGAGAATGATCAATTGGTGTTACGTCCACTTACACCGGATGAATACATTCAGTTGTTCTCCTCCCGAGTTGCCGGAGGTTTTTTCGAAAAAGAATTGTTCGCGCGGTCCGAGCGCTACGGCACCGTGGTGCATCGGTTTAGTACCTATGAAACCCGCGAGACGGTTAACGGCCCCATCACGAATCGCGGTATCAACAGCATTCAGTTGTTCTTCAATGGCGAACGCTATTTCATTGTGTCGATTTTTTGGTGCGCCGAAAGCATGGGCTTTCCACTTCCTGCTACCTACTTACCTAAATAAAAAATAATGCGAAGCTTCTTTTTGTTGTTGGGCTGGCTGATCAGCACGCTGCTTTGTGGGCAGAAAAGCAGAACGGATTGGAAAGAACTGGCCCGGCAATCGGCCGAAAAATCTATGCCCGAATTTTTCGAGCTACTCAGTATCCCGAATGATGCACACGTTCGGTCGGACATCGAAAAAAACGTGCAATGGTGTGAGTCCGCTTTCTCGAACCGCGGCTTTGCCACCCATCGACTCGCTACGAGCGGGGCACCGTTGCTGTTAGCGCACCGACCGTCCGCTGGTAAGCAGCCGCTAAAAACAGTGCTGATCTATTTGCAGATTGACGGACAACCCGTAAATCCAAGCCTTTGGGATCAACCAAACCCGTGGGTACCAGTAATGAAGGAGCCACTGGCGGACAATACTTGGAAACCCGTGCCAGAAGAAAAATGGAAAGTCGGCTTGAATCGCGACTGGCGGGTGTTTGCACGGTCCACCAGCGATGCCAAGGGGCCGGCTATGGCATTTCTGGCTGCCTGGGATGCGTTAACAGAAATGAAGCGAGAGCCTGCCTTCCACGTGAAGGTGATAATGGATTTTGAAGAAGAATTGGGATCACCCAACCTACCCAAAGCGGTTCAAAAACACAAAAACGAGCTGGCAGCAGATTGGCTGATTATTTTTGACGGGCCGCGGCACGTGAGCAACGAACCCACCCTCTCGTTTGGCGCGCGTGGCATTTGCGAGCTCTCACTTACTACGTTCGGGCCGCGCACGCCTGTGCACAGTGGTAACTACGGCAACTATACACCCAATCCGGCCATGCGACTGGCACAGTTACTGGCTTCGATGAAAGATGCAGAGGGGCGTGTTACGATTCCGGGTTTTTATGATGGGATCGAATTAACAATGGCCGAAAAAGAAACTCTGCGCCAAGTGCCGGACAACGAATCAGAAATAAAAAACTTCCTTGGCATTGCTGCTCCGGATCGGATTGGTGAAAACTTTCAGGAATCGTTGCAATACCCCACCCTCAACATCCGAGGCATGAATTCGCTCTACATCGGTAACAAAGCACGAACACTTATTCCTGCGTGGGCCACAGCAGAAATCGACATCCGGTTGGTTCCTTCCAGCGACCCTTTGCGCCTCATTCAACTGGTTACCGATCACATCAAAAGTCAAGGATTCCATCTGGTGGAGAAAGAGCCTTCCGAACTGGAACGCCAGACCTATCCGCGGTTGGCTGCCCTTCAGTCGAGCATTTCTTATCTCGCCTTTCAAACACCTTTTGATTCTCCGCCCGGAATGTGGCTCACGAAAGCCATGAGAAATGCGTTCGGAAAGGAACCGATTAAAATTCGCACCGCGGGGGGATCTATTCCCATCTCCCCTTTTGTAACAACACTAGGAATTCCCGCGGTGGCAGTACCTACAGTAAATGCTGACAACAACCAACACGCAGAGAATGAAAATATCCGGGTGGGTAACTACATCGATGGTGTCGTAACCTTTCTGGCGATTTTGCTGGAAAAGACCTGACACCCTCACGGGTAAAACGCGTACCGCGTTACTTCTTTTTCTTGGCAGCCTTCTTGGCGGCCGGGGCTGGTTTCTCCGGACGATACTTCTTGAGATACGATCTCAACGCATGCAATAAATGATCGGTAAAGTTCTCGCCTTGAGAATACTTTTTCAAATCCCGAAGAATATCATTCGGGATGCGGGCCGTAACTTTGGTTGTCATATTGAAATCAAAAATAAGATTTTCATCTAAAATACAATGGTTCGGTGACAACCAACAAAAAACGCCCATAATTTTTCTCCGCTCGCAGTCTGCACAAAAGGGCATGAAGACGTATCTTGCCGCGCACAAATGGAGAGTTTTGTAGTATCGGCCAGAAAGTATCGTCCGCTCGGTTTTGAAGAAGTGGTCGGGCAGGAGCACATTACCACCACGCTTACGAACGCGATTGAGAACAACAAGTTGGCACAGGCCCTCTTGTTTTGCGGACCGCGTGGTGTGGGGAAAACTACTTGCGCGCGCATTGTCGCACGCATGATCAATGGATTTGAAGAGCGTGCCGAATTGAATTCGCTGAATATTTTTGAGTTGGATGCTGCCTCAAACAATTCGGTAGAAGACATCCGCAACCTGATCGACCAGGTACGCTATCCACCGCAGTTTGGTAAATACAAAGTGTACATCATTGACGAGGTGCACATGTTATCCAACTCTGCGTTTAACGCGTTTTTGAAAACGTTGGAAGAGCCACCCCCGTATGCCGTGTTCATCCTCGCTACCACCGAGAAGCACAAGGTTATTCCCACTATCTTATCTCGTTGCCAGATTTTTGATTTCAATCGGATTCAGGTAATCGATATTAGCCGACAACTTAAAAAAATTGCCGACCGCGAAGGCGTGCAAGCCGAAGAAGAGGCCCTGCACATCATCGCACAAAAAGCAGACGGTGCCTTACGCGATGCGCTTTCCATCTTCGATTTGATGGTTACGTATTCGTCCGGCAACCGGCTCTCGTTCAAGGATGTTTTAAACAACTTGCACATCCTCGACTACGATTACTATTTTCAAGTAGTGGATGGATTGCTCGCCCAGAACGCCACGGGCCCGCTGTTACTGTTAGATGAAATTTTGCGCAAAGGCTTTGATGGCCAGAATTTCATTGTGGGACTAGCCGAGCATTTCCGCAATCTGTTGGTTTGCCAGGATGCACGAACCATCGAACTGTTGGAAGTTCCGGCCAGCACAGCCAAACAGTATGCCGAGCAGGCACAGAAGGCGATTCCTTCTTTATTGCTTACGTGGTTGAATCTGGCCAGCCAATGCGACATTCAATACAAGGCCAGCAAAAATCAGCGCCTATTGGTGGAACTTACGTTGATGAAGATGGCCCACGTATTGGCCATCCTTCAGTTACCGGCCGATGAGTCGGTAAAAAAAAAAGTGAGTTAGCGTCCGAAATACCCGAACCTAGCCCGTCAGCCGCTTCATCCCCTTCCGTACCGGATCCGAAAAACACGTCGGCACCTGTCCCCGCACTTCCTACACCCGTAGTCGAGCCGGTAGCTGCGGTGGCGACCCGAAGCGCAGCCAGTAGCCGCCCTCGCTCCACACTTAATTTAAGGGAGATCGCTACCACATTGCCAAAAGCCGTGGCGCAAGAAGTGGTAACGCCACCTCCTTCCAACAAACCTTTACAGGAAGAAGAAGTAAAACGTGTTTGGGCCGCTTACGCGGAATCGCAACGCGGCCAGGTAGCTGAATATCAACTATTAAACCGCGATATCCGCCTTACTGGTAGCCAGATTGTTTTGTCGCTCACCAACCCGTTCGAAGAACAGCTATTACAAGCTTTAAAAACGGATGCCGTTACCTTCTTACGCACCCAGTTAGAGAACAACCAGGTTACGATTGAGAGTGTTTTGGTGGTGCCGGAGTCCAAAAAAATGATCTATACCAACCGCGAGAAATTCGATTTTTTACTCGAAAAACATCCAAATCTAAGGGAATGGCGAGATCGGCTTGGCCTGGACGCTGAATTTTAACTGTAGCTGAAACAAAGCTAACCTAACGATCGTTTGATGGGATAGTATTACTTTCCTATGAAGCAGATTTTCCAAATTATCGGCCGCCACACCCAACGGGTAGTGCTGATTTTTTGGTTACTGACATTTGGTTTACCTAATGCACTGCTTGCAGAGGCAAGTCGGTTAGTTGAGAACGCGCCCACGGAGGAAGTTTGCACGCTCGCCGGGGGTACCATCGCGGAAGTGGTTACGAAAAAACGGAAAAAACCAATTGCCGCTTCACCCGCAGCTCACATTCATTCACACTCGGTCATCTTCGATTTTGTACAAGCTACCTACATCATCCTTTCGAAACCGGCGCTTGAAATAACCTTGCGCAAACTTCGGATTTAGCATTTTCTGATTTTTCTGCCAATCGGATTCCCGATTGGCATCCGTGATCAAAAAGTTCGTTCACTTTTCTAAATCAGAAAATATGCCTTCTCAAAAAAGAAATTCATCCATTGTGGTATGGGGCGCGATCGTAAGCTACTTCCTGTTAATGGGAATCGTTAGTCTCGCGTTCAACTGATTCATCCCGGCTATGAGTTGCATCACCACCATGCTGGACTACAGCAAAATCGTGTTAGAGCGGGTTAGTTTTAATCCAACTCTGTTTAAAAAAGAATACCGCAAGGCTCTCAGGCGATTGCATCCGCTGGAAGCCGCATCCCTTAGTATGTGGGTACGACAGCAGCGGATAAACTCAAATCTTAATTAACAATCATATGAAAACTCAATTTATCGGAATGCTGGCACTCAGTATTTTTCTCACTAGCTGTTCAATTGTACGACAAGGTGAAGTGGGCGTGAAACGAAAGCTAGGCAGGCTTACACCTACTGTCATCCAACCGGGTGTCATCGGAATTAATCCATTTACCACCACAGTAATAAAAATGCCCATTAGCACCATGAATATGGAAATCACCGCCAATCTCCCATCGAAAGAAGGGCTAAACGTAAACGCCGTGATCTCCATTCTCTATCGTATCGAGCCTTCCAAAGCTCCCTTTATCATCGAAAATATTGGATTGAACTACGAAAACGTAGTCATCAACAGCGTATTTCGATCAGCCGCAGCCGATGTTTGCTCGCGGTTCTATGCAAAAGACATGCATAGTTCGCAGCGGGCAGTGATTGAAAAGGAGATCACTACCCAAATGGCCAAGCTTATTGAAGACCGCGGCCTGATTGTGGAAACCGTGTTGCTCAAGAACATCCAACTGCCGCCCGGCCTGGCCCGTGCCGTAGAGGAAAAATTGGAGGCCGAACAGGATGCCCAACGCATGGAATTTCTTTTGGATCGTGAAAAGCGTGAAGCCCAACGTAAAATGATTGAAGCACAGGGAATTCGTGATTCGCAGAAGATTATTGCGGAAGGTTTGAGCGAGCGGATTATTGAATGGCAAAGCATTGAAGCCTTTCGCGATGTAGCCAAATCAAACAACGCGAAATTGATCATAACCGACGGTAAAACTCCGATGCTGATTGATGCCGCAGCCAGCAATAAAGCCAACGATAAATGATCAATCTCCTCCCTAATGAAAGGGCGCTTTGGATAAGCGCCCTTTTCTTCGTTGTACTGATCGCTGCCCAGGCGCAGGATAATCCCGTTAAGCAAACTGAATTCCGTTCGCTGCGGCAGGCTTTTCCTCACGGGGAAAATGTGGAGTGGCTGAACTTGTCTAATCAGG
>JBIIVI010000267.1:0-4725 GCA_044339555.1 Cyclobacteriaceae bacterium
GGTGGATGATGGGGCACCAAATAACTAATTATTTTAGAATTTATTGGGCACTGCTTTCGTTGGTAAAGTACAAATCTCCCATTTATGAAAAAGCTAATTGTACTCCTCTTTTTACCCTGTTCCCTGCTCGCACAGAAGTTTACTGTAGACCAGTCGAAGGTCACGTTCTTTTCCGATGCAACGCTGGAGGATATTTATGCGGAGAACACCAAGACTACCAGTCTGTACAATCTGACTACGCAGGAAATCGTGTTCTCAATCCCCGTGAAGGAGTTTGCATTCGATAGGAGCTTGATGCGGGAACACTTCAATGAAAAATATCTGGAGTCGGAGAAATATCCCAAATCTGTCTTCCAGGGAAAAATTGAACGTTTCGACCCTGCGCTTACCGGGCCCCAGGAGGTGGTGGCGAAGGGGAAACTTACTATTCACGGTGTCACCAAAGACATCGAAGTACCCGGCACCATTGAAAAGGCCGGAGACCAACTTTCCATGAAGGCGAAGTTTAACGTGAAGCTGGAAGATTACAACGTAGAGCGCCCGCAATTGCTATGGCAGAAGATAGCCGAAGAAGTGGAAGTGGCGGTCGAGTTACAGTACAAGCCGGTTAAGTAGATTCGGCTTTAGGATTCCCGACCATTCTTTAGCTTTGGCTTTACAACCGGCTAAAGTGCTGCTCCTTTCCATTGTTGTTTACCTAGCGGGAACCATTTTGATTGGCTACTGGGCTTCCCGGAAGGTGCGTACATCCGGTGACTTTATGTTGGCGGGGCGCAGTTTGCCGATGGTCCTCAGCACGTCTGCACTCTTTGCCACTTGGTTCGGCAGCGAAACGGTTTTTGGCGCCTCCAGCGAATTTCTAAAGGGTGGACTCTACTCGGTCATTGAAGACCCTTTTGGCGCGGCACTGTGCCTAATTCTTTTTGGGTTGTTTTTCGCCCGGAAGCTCTACCAGATGAATCTGGTTACGCTGGGCGACTTTTTTAAAGTGCGTTTCGGGCAGCGCACCGAGTTGTTTGCCAGCGTGTTCATCGTGCCCAGCTACATTGGTTACATCGCAGCTCAACTGGTAGCGATGGGTCTCATCCTAAACATTGTTACTGGCATGGAAACCTGGCAAGGGGTGGTGGTTAGCTCAGTCATCGTTACCTTCTATACCTGCATCGGTGGCATGTGGGCGATTTCGATTACCGATTTCATTCAGAGCATTATTATCGTGATTGGTTTGGGTGTACTTGCCTGGGTGTTGGCCGATCAGGCTGGCGGGGTGCAACAAGTGTGGGAAAGGATGCCCGGCGAAAGTCTCCGTTTTTTTCCTTCCCTCGATAGCTATTCGATTCTCAGTTGGCTAGCGGCTTGGTCGGTGCTGGGTTTGGGTTCCATTCCTTCTCAGGACGTATTCCAGCGTGCCATGTCCGCGGGCTCAGCCCGAATTGCCGTCCATTCCAGCCTGTACGCGGCCGGCTTGTATCTCACCATCGCGATGCTGCCGTTGTTTATCAGCTTGTGTACACAGCAACTTTATCCGGAACAACTTCAGGGCGATACGCAATTGGCGCTACCGGCTATGGTGCTGCGGCATACTCCACTGCTGGTGCAGGTTTTGTTTTTTGGATCGTTGCTATCGGCGATTATGAGCACAACGAGTTCGGCCGTGTTGGCTCCTGCTGCGATCTTTTCAGAGAACCTGGTGCGCCCGTTAACAAAAAACAAATTAAACGATCAGCAACTGTTACGCCTGACACGGATTTCTGTTTTGGTATTTGCAGCCGTAGCAACAGCAATGGCGTGCTGGCGCTCAAACATCTATGAGTTAGTGGGCGAGAGTTCGGTGTTCAGTCTCGTGTCGCTCTTTATGCCGCTGACCTTTGGACTCTACTTCAACTGGCCGAATAGCTGGGGCGCGGGACTCTCCATGGCTGCCGGTTTGCTTTCCTGGCTGGTGCTAGAAAACATGGAGACAGAAGTGCCTCCGCTACTCACGGCCACCGCCATCAGTTTTCTGGGTCTGGTGATTGGCAGTTTGGCCAAGCGTTGGCGCGACCGCGCGCCTACCTGATTTACTTGCGAGTGAGTACTTTTTGCGCCGCCTCGACAATATCCTCCGGACCAAGCCCGTATTTTTTCATCAATTGGGTAGGGGTTCCACTTTCCCCAAAGGAATCCTTTACGGCCACCATTTCTTGTGGCGTGGGGGCAAATCGTGCCAGTACCTGCGCTACGCTGTCGCCCAGACCTCCGTTGATTTGGTGTTCTTCGCACGTTACAACCGCGCGTGTTTTCTGTGCCGATTGCAAAATCGCTTCCACGTCCAGCGGTTTGATCGTATGGAGGTTAATCACTTCTGCGCGAATGCCTTTCTCGGCCAGGATTGCCTCGGCTTCAATGGCATTCCACACGAGGTGGCCACACGCAAAGATGGAAACATCGGTGCCTTCAATCAGTTTGTCAGCTTTGCCGATGGTGAAGGGCCGATCAGGCACCATGAACACCGGCCAGTTGGGGCGACCAAAGCGCAAGTAGGCGGGGCCCACGTGCTTGCCAAGCGCCAAAGTAGCTGCCTTCGTTTGGTTGAAGTCGCACGGTACAATCACCGTCATGCCGGGGAGCATGCGCATCATGCCAATGTCTTCCAAAATTTGGTGGGTCGCTCCATCTTCTCCCAAGGTAACGCCAGCGTGGGACGCGCAAATCTTCACGTTCTTGCCGGAGTATGCGATCGACTGGCGAATCTGATCATACACACGGCCGGTAGAAAAGTTGGCGAACGTGCCGGTGAATGGGATTTTTCCGTGAATCGCCATGCCCGCAGCCAAGCCCATCATGTTCGCTTCTGCGATGCCTACCTGAAAAAACCGATCAGGGAATTCTTTCTTGAAAGCATCCATCTTAAGCGATCCGGTGAGATCTGCACAGAGGCCCACCACGTTGGCGTTTTCGCGGCCTAGCTGTAGAAGCCCGGCACCAAAACCGGAACGCGTGTCTTTTTTTTCGGTGAACGTGAATTTGGTCATGAGGAGTTGTTAATCGTTCGTTAATAGGTTTGTGCATAGCAACCGCATTACGGAGGAATCCGTTTCGGAAGGCATGAACTGGCTGTACACCCTTTCAAAGTCCGATCGCAGATTGCTGCTTTGGTTTTTGATTACTTTGTTACTGGCCATCGTTCCTTGGTTTTTGATTTAGGAAACGCTGTACTACCGGCAGCGTTTGCTCAGGGATTTCTTCCATCGGCACGTGGCCGGCATTCGCAAAGATTTCTACGCTGCTTTCTGGAATGGCCTCGCCAAAACGCTGTGCGTGCGAAACGGGGATCCAAGTGTCGGCCGCACCCCAGATAATCAAGGTGGGGATCGAAATTGTATTCAGGCTATCGCGACTATCAAGCTGAGGAGTTTGGAGGCGTTCCAAGGTGGCCACCCGGTTGCCCTCACGTAGCATCAATTCGTAATACCGATCAATCATGGCTGGCGTAACTCGGCTGCGGTCTGCAAAAACTCCGCCCATTACCTTCTCAAACAAAATTCGGGGGGTGAGTTTGGTAAGTGGCCGCGAAGTGGCCGGGTTAGCGAGCAATCGAAAAATCCAAGGCCGTGGTGCTGTAGCAACGGAGGTTTGTGATGGATTGGGTGCACCCGCAGCGTCAATCAGAATCAGTTTCTTTACACGTTTGGAACGGATCGCCAGTTTGTAGGCCACCAGCCCACCCATCGAATTACCAGCTACATAAAAGCTATCTATTCCTAACTGATCGGCTACAGCCAAAACGGACTGAGCATAATCATCAGTGGAATACTGTTTTTTCACAGACGGGCCAGTCAGGCCATGTCCGGGGAAATCCAACGAAATGGTTTGATAGTGATTGGACAGTTCACTCTCCCACGCATTCCAGGTATGCAGCGAGGCAAAACTGCCGTGCAACAAAAACAGCGCAGGTCCTTGACCGCGCACGCGTACGTGTAGCGAATCGCCCCGGGCTACCAAGTACTGGGATTCAGGGGTGAAGTATTTGGCGTGCAACTTAGCCGCAGGAATCTCAGCCCGGTAGAGTGCTGCGGCCAGCGTCAACGCCAATGCGATGATGACTCCGACAATAACGCCCGCAATGCGACCGATTCGCCTCATTTAATAGTCGCCCAAGGTCTCCTCCAACTGAGCGAGTGCGCGTTTGAGTTCTTCATCATTGGGAGCGACACCATGCCACTTGTGCGAATTCATCATGAAATCAACTCCGTTTCCCATCTCGGTGCGCATCAGATTTAACACCGGCTTGCCGTGGCCAGTTAACGCCTTTGCCTTTTCGAGAGCGGCTACGGTCGCCTCCATCTGATTGCCGTTGCTTTCGATGACCTCCCAACCAAACGCCAGCCATTTCGCCCTCAAATCTTGTAAGTCCATTACTTCTTTCACCGGGCCATCAATTTGCTGGCCGTTGTAATCGATCGTAGCGATCAGGTTATCGACTTTGTGATGCGCTGCGTACATGGCGGCTTCCCAGACCTGGCCTTCTTGCTGCTCGCCATCACCCATGAGTACATACACGGTTTGATTGTCGCCATCGAGTTTTTTCGCTTGCGCCGCACCAATTGCCACCGACAAACCCTGACCGAGTGAGCCACTGGCTACGCGAATGCCGGGAAGGTGTTCATGGGTAGCGGGGTGGCCTTGTAGGCGGGAATTGATCTGTCGAAAGGTGGCGAGTTCCTTCGTTTCGAAATAGCCGGC
>JBIIVI010000018.1:0-22569 GCA_044339555.1 Cyclobacteriaceae bacterium
CCAAAGACCAGCGATAAGTGTTGCCACCAACACATGCTTCGCAACCTGAGCCAGGCGTGTATATTTGTTCATTCGCTTGCTATGACTAATCGGATCGTAAAAATAGCAATTCTCGTGCTATGGCTCACTTCGAGTGCGAACGCCCAACCTCGTAACTTTTGGAACGTGTTGGCGGAAGTTGGCTTTGAAAAAAAGCGGGATGCCAATGGCTACGAGGTGGAGGTACCCAAATTTAGCGCCTACCTTCGTTCCTTCCATGAAAAGAAGATTCAGTTGAAAGGCTTCGTGATTCCCGTGGGCGAATCCGGCACGGGAAAGTTTATGTTTTCGATGCTGCCGTTTAATGTTTGCTACTTCTGCGGAGCCGCTGGCCCGGAAACCGTGGTAGAGGTAGACACCCGCGAGAAGATTGATTTCACCACTCAGGCGATGGTTTTGGAAGGCATTCTCCAGCTAAATGCCAACGACCCGGATCGTCATATTTACATTCTGCGGTCGGCCACTCGCGTAAAACAGTAGCAGCCCCTCCCGGGGATTTTCTATCTTTCCGAATAAACCTGTTATCATGCTGCTGCGTGTTGTCATTGCTTGTTTTATTGTTGCGAGCGCCTCGGCCCAATCGGCCGATGAGGCGATGATTCGAAAAATTTTTGACGAAGGCCTTGCGCGTGGGCAGTCGTACGAGTTTCTGGAACAACTGACGCGACAGGCCGGACCACGCTTGTCGGGTTCGCCAGCCGCCGCTGCTGCGGTGGAGTGGAGTCGCCAGGTGATGAAATCGTTGGGTTTTGATTCCGTTTGGCTACAGCCGGTGCTCGTACCACATTGGGTGCGCGGCAAACAGGAAATCGGCAAAGTAGTACAGTCCAAAACGGGTGGTACGCAGGCGTTTTCCGTGTGTGCACTCGGCGGCTCGGTCGGTACCGGATCCGGAGGCCTGTTGGCAAGTGTAGTAGAGGTGAAGAGTTTTGACGAACTGAAACAGTTGGGCGAGAAGGGCGTGAAGGGCAAGATTGTTTTCTTCAATCGTGCGATGGACCCGACCCGCATCAACACGTTTGCCGCCTATGGCGGTGCGGTGGATCAACGTGCCAGCGGTGCAAGCGAGGCGGCCAAGTACGGTGCGGTCGCGGCCTTGGTGCGATCGATGGGTTCAAATCTGGAAGACTATCCGCACACGGGCTCGCTGCGGTACCAGCCCAACATCCCACAAATTCCAGCCATGGCAATAGCCACTCGCCATGCCGAACAGTTGAGCAAGCTGTTAAACGACGATCCACAACTGCAGTTCTATTTTGAAACGCATTGTCAGATTTTACCAGATGCGCCCTCGTTTAATGTGATTGGCGAAATCCGCGGCAGCACGCGGCCAAACGAATTTGTCGTGTTGGGAGGGCACCTGGATTCGTGGGATTTGGGCGAGGGTGCGCACGATGATGGCGCCGGCTGTGTGCATGCTATTGAAGCCGTTCGCTTGTTAAAGGCGGCAGGCTATCGGCCACAGCGTACAGTACGTGCGGTTATGTTTATGAACGAAGAGAATGGTTTGCGTGGCGGCCTTGAGTATGCCAAACAAGCGCAACTTAAAAAAGAGCTCCACCTCGCGGCTATTGAAAGCGACCGTGGTGGCTTCACACCTCGGGGTTTTACAGTGCCTACCGATCCGATCGCCAAAGAGCGTGTGCGCAGTTGGAAGCCGTTACTTGAGCCCTATGGACTCGCTGATTTTTCGCAGGAGGGCGGTGGCGCGGATATCGGCCCACTGGCCAACCAAGGCGTTCACCTGTTGGGATTCCTGCCGGACTCGCAGCGCTATTTCGATTACCACCACACGGCTGAGGATACGTTTGATAAGGTAAGCAAGCGCGAATTGGAAATGGGCAGCGCCAGCATGGCCGCGTTAGTTTACCTGATCGACAAATACGGATTGAAATAATTCCAAGGTTTTACCGTCCGCCAGAAGAAACCTCCGCGTTTTCGAGGATGAAAATGAGTTGGCTGCTGCTCATGCTATTGAGCATCAGCTTGCCGCGGATGGTGACGAGCTGGTCGGTATAGCGAATAGGGACTTTCAGAAACACTTCCACAGCTGTTTCCGGGCCTCCTACACCGCAAAAAAAGCAGGCATTGAGTGGCAGCGAAGAAAGCATGAGATGGCTGCTGGCTTTGGAGTTCGCTTGAAACGGCACGATGTAACCCGGCAAAGAAATCACTTTTCCTGCCAGCGCCTTAACTTCCTCTGTAAAGATTGGCTTGTCATAGGGTTGCCCGTTCACGTCTTCCGCAGATTCGAAGGTGGTTTTGTAAAACTTAGGCCATACGTCCGACACTGGACCTGAGTAGCGTTTGGGTAGTTGGGCAAAAGTCGTGGTCACTGCCAACCAGGTAAATAATAGAAGCTTCATTCAGTTTCCAGCGGCAGTTGAACGATAAAACGCGTGCCCACGCCGTAGTTCGATTCGAGCGTGATGGATCCCCCCATTTTTTCCACTGCTTCTTTGGCTATATACAGGCCTAGCCCACTACCCGTGTTGCGGGAGGAGGCGCGATAGAACATTTCAAAAATGCGCGGTTGGTGTTCGGGCCGGATGCCCTCGCCATTATCGATCACGGACAGCTCTATCTGTTTTTCCCGCGCCACGGCTCGCACAGTTACTCGGTGGGGCTCGCTGCTGACGGGGCGCCTGAATTTCAGCGCATTTGATAACAGGTTGTTAAGAATAATGCGGGTGCGTACCCGGTCGGCCTTGATCTCGTTAACCGTAACACCACTCAGGTCGATCTCTACGTCAGGTGCTTGCGGCAGCGGCAGTTGTTGTAAGATTTCTTCGCACAACTCTTTGATGCGAACGGCCTCGGCACGCACCTCCACACGGTTCACGCGGGAGTAGTCGAGCACTTCGCTGATGAAGTTCTCCAGTTTCTTAACGGAAGACTCCATCTTCGAGAGGTAGTCCATGCGCTCGCGGAGATCGGTTTCCATCCGCGAGATGTTGATCAGCCCAAGAATCGACTTTAGAGGCGAAGCCAGGTCGTGCGACACACTGTAGACAAACCGATCAAGTTTCTTATTCGTTACTTCCAGCTCGTGATTTTGTTCAAGAAGCTTCCGTTCGGCCAATCGAACATCCGAAATCACGCGGCCCGTAATCGCGGCAAAAACAAACAACAAACTATTGCCAATCGAAATCGGCACCAGGTCGTGCGAAACAATTTCAGGATTTGCGTGCAAGGCCATTACTGGGATGATGTAGGTGAAGGTGATGGACAACAAATTTGCGAAGAGTGCCGCGCCAAATCCGAAGCGGTTAGCCAGGTATAGCGCAAACAAGCCGTACACGAACCAGTATTGCTCAAAACTCAATACAAATGATAAGGCGATCGTGGCGATATAGAAAAACATCGCCTCGATTAAGCGTTTACCACGCAAAGGCTGATGAATATACAAACCATCCACCGGTTTGGCGAGCAGTCGCCAGCGTTGCAGGTAAGGTGTGGCGAAATACAAAGCAGGTACGGAAAAGCCAAAGGCCGCCGCAAATTCGCCGATGAAATTATGCGCAATGTTACTCTGAAAATTATCCAGTGTCTGATCCATGTTGATGACGTGAAAAACATCCAGCAGCAAGACTTCTACCACCAGGGGGATAAACAATCCAAAAAACAGGAAGCGCGAAAATTGCAGGTTGTTGGATAGCGCATAATCCCCCTTCAGGTGTTTACTGAAGATAAACCACGATAGGAAAACATACGCTGTTTCGGGCAGCGCATACAGGAACCACGAAGGAACTTCTGAAACTCCCCAAAACGGGGTACAGACAACTGCGTTTAAATAGAGCGCCGGAAGGATTCGCCACGGGCCCCACCAGTTGATCAAGACAAGTCCCATCGCCGCAGGCAGATACAGCGAGGCAACACCTAAATCGTACTGAAAAAACAACGAGACTCGCGATCCCCCGTGAAACAACACGAAAGGAACGACCCATGTCCACCACGGCAGTGTGTTCGAATTGCTTTTGATCGACCCCACGGATTGTTAGCTAACGAAATATAAGCCAAGTTTTGATGATGATTCCGAAATCACGTTAAACAAAAAAGGCTTCTGGATGGAAGCCTTTTTTGATTTCCAATGATCGTTTTCTACACTACGGAATTTTCTTTCGCATACGCCTCCATTGGCAAACAACTGCACACGAGATTCCGGTCGCCATACGCGCTATCGATGCGGCTCACGGCAGGCCAGAATTTGCTTTCGCGCACAAACGGCAGCGGGAAAGCGGCTTTCTGTCGGGAGTAACCGTGGGTCCAGGTATCGGCTGTGATCACGGCAGCCGTATGGGGTGCGTTTTTCAGCACGTTGTCATGCGCATCGGCCTTGCCTTCCTCTACTTCACGGATTTCATTGCGGATTTCAATCAATGCCTCCACGAAGCGATCCAGTTCTCCTTTTGGTTCACTTTCCGTAGGCTCAATCATAATGGTTCCGGCTACCGGGAATGAAACAGTAGGCGCGTGAAAACCATAGTCCATAAGTCGCTTGGCGATGTCTTCCACTTCAACACCTGCTTTTTTGAAATCGCGACAGTCTACAATCATCTCGTGCGCACAACGGCCTTTTGTACCCGTGTACAAAATCTTGTAATGACCCTCAAGTCGCTCTTTGATATAGTTGGCATTCAAAATCGCCAGCTTGGTTGCGTTCGTAAGGCCTTCGCCACCCATCATGGAAATGTAGGCATAAGAAATGGCCAGGATGCTGGCGCTACCCCACGGAGCTGCCGACACGGCGGAGATGGCGTGTTCGCCGCCGGTTGCCACCACCGCGTGCCCCGGCAGAAACGGCTTCAGCTTATCGTTTACACAAATGGGGCCCATGCCAGGTCCGCCTCCGCCGTGTGGAATACAGAATGTTTTGTGCAGATTGAGGTGGCACACATCCGCGCCAATGTTCGCTGGCGAGGTAAGGCCCACTTGGGCGTTCATGTTGGCGCCATCCATGTACACCAGCCCCCCCTGCGCATGGATGGTATCGCAAATTTCTACAATGGCCTCCTCGAAAACCCCGTGGGTAGACGGATAGGTAACCATCAATGCCGAAAGCCGGTCTTTGTACTGAGCGGCTTTTGCTTTGAGGTCGGCCACATCTACTTTGCCTTCTTCATCCGACTTCACCACCACTACTTCCATGCCGGCCATTACTGCACTGGCAGGATTCGTGCCATGTGCACTGGCCGGAATCAACGCCACGTTGCGATGATGGTCGCCCCGCGCCTGATGGTACGCGCGAATCACCATCAACCCGGCATACTCGCCCTGCGCCCCGCTGTTGGGCTGCAACGAGACACCCGTAAAGCCGGTTACTTCCTTGAGCCAGTTTTCTAAGTTTTCAATCATCTCCCGGTAACCTTCCGTTTGGCTGGCCGGAGCGAACGGATGAATGTGGCCGAGTTCCGGCCAAGTAACCGGAATCATTTCGGTGGTTGCATTCAGTTTCATGGTGCAGCTGCCCAACGAAATCATTGAATGCACCATCGACAAATCTTTGTTCTCCAGTTTCTTGATGTAGCGCAGCATTTCATGCTCGCTGTGGTACGAGTTGAAAACCGGATGTGTCATGAAGGGCGATGTGCGTTCCAAGCCACCTAACTTCGCAAGGCGGCTGGTGGTTGACGGTACCCCTCCGGGAGTTTTGCCCAACGCTTTGGCAAAAACTGCCGTCAGCGTCTGCACGTCCGACACCGTCGTGGTTTCATCCAGTGCGATGCCAATGGAGCCATCGGCAAAGTAACGCAGGTTTACTTCATGCTGCTGGGCTGCTTTTTGAACTGCTTCCGCGGAGGCGCCTGTAATCTTAAGTGTGTCAAAATAAACGGTGTTGGTTTGGTTCAGGCCTAACTTCACGAGTTCTTGCTCCAATACCTGCGCCAGTCCGTGGATTCGGCCTGCCATGTTTTTCAACCCCTCGGGGCCATGATAAACGCCATACATGCCGGCCATCACAGACAACAACACTTGTGCGGTACAAATATTAGAAGTAGCCTTTTCTCTGCGGATGTGTTGCTCGCGCGTTTGCAACGCCATGCGGTAACCCGGATTGCCCTGCGCATCCTGCGATGCACCGATGATGCGGCCTGGCATTTGCCGCTTAAACTCATCCTTCGTGGCGAAGAAGGCAGCATGTGGACCACCAAAGCCCATCGGCACGCCAAAACGTTGGGAAGAACCCACCACTACATCCGCGCCCATTTCGCCAGGTGATTTCGTGAGTACCAGGCTCATCAGGTCAGTGCCCATCACCACAAAAACATCGTTTTCGTGAGCCGCGTCAATCAGTGCGCTGTAATCCTGCAACTGCCCATTGTTGTTTGGATTCTGGATATAGACCGAAAACAAATCAGTATCCGTAACATCTACAGTCGTGATGCTACCTACTACTAAATCCACACCCAAAGGCGCGGAACGTGTACGCAGCACATCAATTACTTGCGGGAACGTGTTTTCATCCACAAAGAACTTCGTGGCGTTTTTGCGCGATGCCTTTCGCGAAGCGTGCAGCAAGTGCAAGGCCTCCGCGGCTGCCGTGGCCTCGTCCAACAACGATGCATTTGCGATTTCCATGCCGGTCAATTCAATTACCATGGTCTGGTAATTGATGAGCGCTTCCAAGCGCCCTTGGGCGATTTCGGCCTGGTACGGTGTGTAGGCGGTGTACCACCCCGGGTTTTCGAGAATGTTGCGCAGAATCACGCCAGGCGTAATACAATTATAATACCCCATGCCGAGGTAAGATTTCCAAATCTTGTTTTTGGACATCGTTTTTTTGAACGCATGGAGGAATTCAAACTCCGACAGGGGGGCCGGCAAATCCAATGGCTTTTTCAGGCGAATGTTCGCGGGCACGGTTTCATCGATAAGTTGATCCAGGCTGGCGGCCTTTACCACCTTGAGCATGTCGTTAATTTGCTGGGCACTGGGCGCGTTATGGCGCTTCTCAAACTTTTCGGAATAGGCGGGATGTACAGTCATGGTTGGCAACGAGAATTTTTTAATCGCTATAAAAACAAGCAGGCAGTTGGTGAGTTATTGAAATTCCGATTTGTTGAATCGTTTTTTCGGTTCACCCTGCCTGCCTCCAAACTTAAAAGCGTTCGAACTGCGAAAAGAAGAAGTTTCCTTCGATCTCGGCGTTCGCATCGGAGTCTGATCCGTGAATCGCATTGGCATCGATCGACTTCGCGAACAAAGCGCGAATCGTGCCCGGAGCCGCCTTCTTGGGATCGGTAGCGCCAATCAGTTTGCGAAAATCTTCTACCGCGTTTTCTTTTTCTAAGATCATCGGCACGATCGCGTCAGACGACATGTAGGCGCAAAGCTCCCCATAAAAAGGTCGTTCCTTGTGTATCTCATAGAACTTACCCGCTAGTTCGCTGGTGAGTTTTGCTTTTTTCATCGCTACAATCCGGAAGCCGGCTTCCTCAATCATTTTCGTAATTGCTCCGGTATTTCCTGCACTTACAGCATCCGGCTTAATCATGGTAAACGTTCTATTTCCTGCCATTTTTGGGTTGATTTTTTCGGCCGCAAAACTATCAAAAGAAGGTGGATAACCGAAGGAAAGGCCCATTTTAGCCGATCTTTTGCAAGACGCCCCTTTTATACCCATTTTTGCGCCTCCAATGGAGAAAATCGAGGCTTTCCGTGCACTTTTAAGCGCGCCCAAAAAGGTGGTAATCGTTACCCACTTCAAGCCCGATGCCGATGCACTTGGTTCCTCGCTAGGGTTGGCTGGCTTCCTGCAAAAAAAGGGTCACTCGGTGCAGGTGATTACCCCCAGCGACTACCCGGAGTTTTTAACCTGGATGCCGGGCAATAAAACGGTGCATGCCGTGGTGAAGGAAAACCCAGAACATCTGAAAATCGCGAACACCTTTATCCAGGCGGCTGAGGTGATTTTTTGCCTGGACTTTTCTGCGCTGAACCGGATCAACAGCTTGGGCGAAACAGTACGGAAAGCGCCCGGTGTGAAAGTGTTGATTGACCACCACCTCGAACCCGAACATTTTGCCGCCTTCGAGCAGTGGGATGTTACGTCTGCGTCAACGGCTGGATTGGTATTTGAGTTGATCGAGCAATGTGGCGAAAGCCAGCTGATGGATGCGGCCATCGCTACGTGCCTGTATGCCGGACTGATGACGGACACTGGAGGATTTAGGCATAATAACACCACGGGTCGCGAGTTTCACATCGCGTCTAAACTCGTAGAGTGGGGGGCCAACCCCCATCGCATCGCCAAAGAAATCTACGATACCAACTCGCTGGAACGCCTTCGCCTCACCGGCTATGTGCTGAGCCAGAAGTTAACCGTATTGCCGGAATACCGCACCGCCTATATGTTGTTAACGGCCGATGAGCTAACCCGTTTTGGAGCACAAACAGGCGACACCGAAGGTCTGGTGAACTACGGCCTTTCCATTAAAGGCATTCGCCTATCGGTGTTGATGTACGACCGGAGAGAAGAAATAAAGCTGTCGTTTCGTTCGTTAGGAAGTTTTTCAGTAAATGATTTTGCGCGTAAACACTTTCAAGGTGGGGGGCATCACAACGCAGCCGGCGGCAATACTAAAATCAGTCTGGCAGAAACCCTGCAACAATTTTTAGAAGTGCTGCCGCAGTATCAGCAAGCATTAAACGAAGATCAATAAAACAATTACTTACAACTAAATTCAAGATGAAAAAACTAAGCGTGGTAATGCTGGCGATTGTGCTGGTGGCGTGTTCGAACGAAAAGGAGACTCCCAAAGGCTATAAGTTTACGGTAGCCAAAAAGGGCGCTGGCGAAACCATCAAGGCGGGCCAGTTTTTGTATGCCCAATTTGTTTTAAAGGATGGCAAAGATTCGGTGTGGATGGATACACAAAAAGAAAACCGCCCCGCGCTGTTTGTTCTGAACGACACCGCCAATATCCAGTTTGAAGAAGGCATCGAGGAAATGTTTCGCATGGCGCGCAAAGGTGATTCGCTGGTGATGAAACTGGAAGCAAAAACCCTGTTTGAAAAAACCTACCGCCAGCAAGTTCCACCCAATGTGGACCCGAAAAGCTTTTTCACCTTCATCATGAAAGTAAATGATGTGCTCGATACAGCGAAGGCCAACGTGCTGCGCGATTCCCTGAATGCCATCGCCATGAAAAAGTACGAGGAAAAGCGTCAGGAGCAACTCACCAGCGACATTGAAGCGATTGATGGGTATCTGGCTGGCAAGAATATCGTGGCTCAGCAAGATCCTTCGGGTCTTCGTTACGTCATTACAAAAGCAGGCAAAGGTGGGAAGCCTTCGATGAGCAGCACCATTAAAGTGATTTACAAAGGTTCGTTTTTAACCTCGGGCGAAGTGTTTGATCAGTCGAATGGCCCGCTGGAGTACCCGCTGGCAAATTTTATTCAAGGCTGGCAGATTGGATTTCAGTTGCTGGAAAAGGGTAGCAAGGCTACGTTGTACATTCCCTCTGGTTTAGGCTATGGCGAACAAGGCAGCCAGGGTGTAATTCCACCCAACGCAAATCTGGTTTTTGAAGTAGAATTGGTTGACTTCAAATAGGTTATGAAGCGAATCGTTTTTTTGCTTTTTGTGATCATTTTTTCGGAGTGTGCCCAACCGGTGGACGTAGTGACTCCGCAGGAACAGCTGCAATTGGATCTTGAAGCGATTGACAAGTACCTGACGGATAACAACATTACCGCCACGCAGCATCCGTCTGGCCTGCGGTACGTGATCACCCAAACCGGCACGGGAGCAAAACCGAATTTTAGCAACATTATTACGGTAAAATACACGGGTCGATTGTTAACTACGGGCGAAGTTTTTGATCAGGCGGTAAACCCCGTCAGTTTTCCGTTGAATTCTTTGATTCAAGCCTGGCAGATCGCCTTTCCGTTGCTGAGCAAAGGCAGCAAAGCAACGCTCTATGTACCCAGTGGTTTGGGCTATGGCGAGCGTGGTTCCGGAACCTCCATTCCGCGAAACGCGAACTTAGTTTTTGATGTGGAGTTGATTGATTTTAGATGATGCGGTTGATTTTTTGGGGTTGTTGGGTAAGCGTGTTGCTTACTTTTTCCAGCTGTTTGCCCGATAACGAAGAAGTATGTACCAAAGTAGTTGATACCGCCCCGCTGGGAATTCCGCCCGCGCTACTGGAACGCGATGTGGCAGCAATTGATAGCTACCTGGCTGCCAATAGTATCACAGCAGTTAAAGACCCACAAGGAGTTCGCTATGTGGTTAGCCAACCCGGCACCAATAACGACACGCCGTGTTTAGAAAGCCGGGTTCGCGTGATTTATACGGGTAAGTTGCTGGCCACCGGTGATGTATTCGACTCTTCCACAGTGCCGGTGGATTTTCCGTTAGCCGGATTGATTACGGGTTGGCAAATCGCGTTTCCGAAACTCACCCGTGGATCAAAAGCCACATTGTACATTCCATCGGTGCTGGCCTACGGGTCGCGGGCCGTGGGTAAAATTCCACCCAACTCAAATCTGATTTTTGAAGTAGAGTTGCTGGATTTCTAACCCCATGGAGTCGATTTGTCTGGCCACCAACAACGCGCACAAAATCGAAGAGATTCGGGCGATACTGGGTGCCCGGTTTCAATTGCTTTCGTTAGCGGATATTGGCTGCACGGAAGAACTACCCGAAACGGCCGACACGATTCCTGGCAACTCGCGGCAAAAAGCCGAGTATGTATTTCACCGGTACCAGGTTGCTTGTGTAGCTGATGATTCCGGACTTGAAATCGGGGCCTTGTCGGACGCACCGGGCGTTCATTCCGCTTATTATGGCGGGTCGCAGCGTAGTCATGCGGCTAATATTCAACGAGTGTTGAGTGAGCTGGCTGGCAATCCGCGCCGTGCAGCCCGGTTTCGCACGGTATTGACGTGGGTAAGTGCACAACGCACCGAAGTGTTCGAGGGTATTTTGAAAGGCACCATTATCGATGAGCCACGGGGTGGCAATGGCTTTGGTTACGATCCCATTTTTTTGCCCGAAGGCTATACCCGCACACTGGCCGAACTTTCGCCAGCGGAGAAAAATGCCATGAGCCATCGGGCGCAGGCTGTACAGAAATTTGCGAAGTTTTTATCTTCGGGCGTTTAAACCATGCGCACACCTATCACGGTTGGAATTACAGGCGGTAGCGGTTCCGGAAAAACGTTTTTCCTGCAAGGTCTTGCCTCGCGTTTCTCGGCCGATCAAATCTGCCTGATTTCGCAAGACCACTACTACAAGCCCCGCGACCAACAGCCTATAGACGAAAACGGAGTCAAAAATTTTGATTTACCTCAATCCATCGACCGCGACTCGTTTTTACATGACTTGCTCTTGCTAAAGGCCGGGCAGGACGTGCACAAAAAAGAATATGTGTTTAACAACTCGGACGTTGAGCCGCAGATTCTCACCTTCAAGTCTGCTCCGATCATCGTAGTGGAAGGTTTGTTTGTGCAATACTTTCCTGAAATAGAGAAGGAATTGGATTTACGCCTGTTTATAGAAGCGAAAGACCATGTAAAACTGGGCCGCAGAATTAAGCGCGACCAAATCGAGCGCGGCTACGATCTGGACGATGTATTGTATCGATACCAGTACCATGTGATGCCGGTTTTTGAAGCATTGATCGAGCCGCTGAAACATAGAGCCGATTTGGTGGTGCCCAATAACAGCCGGGTAGATCGGGCGTTGGATGTCGTGACCACGTTTTTATCGCAAGCCACTGCTGCTGAACGGTTTGCTAATTAGGCCGGTTTAAATACCTTTGCACGCCTTAAACAGTGAAAAAGTATAATCCTTATCGTGTGGTGATGTTGGTGGCCGGTGTGCTGGTAGCCTTGGGCATTGTGCTTTCGCAAGTGCTGTTTCACCAGGCTCAACCGGTCGCCAAGAAAGAAAAATCGACCACCGAGCAAAACGAAAAGAACCCAACCGAGACCGTTCAAGTTGCGCCTACGTTAGCGAATCATTCGGCCACGGTGCAATTGGATACTTCCGTAGATGCAATCGTTGAGCAAGTGCTGGAAGAGGAAGATCAGGTTGCCTTTTTGCCAACAGTTGCCGAGGTTACCCTCCCTTATCTTCGAACGTTGCTGCGCACCCTCATCGCGCCCAACGCGCCCTAGTTCTTTTTTGCTTTCGCGGATTGACTCGTACGCAACTTGTGATCTGCGTGAATGCCCGTCTTTGAGTTTTAAATCAAACCATTTTCAATTTAATAAATTCAGTTTTTTATGCGTAACAAAGGAGTAGTAGTTGTTCTCACCGTGGTGGTAACCGCACTCTGCCTGTATTACCTGTCGTTCACGTTTGTGTCGCGCAGGGTGCAGCAAGAGGCGATCGATTATGCCACCGATAAAGCCACCGGCAACATCAATCTTTCTAAAAAGCAGCAGTATCTGGATTCGCTCTGGAACAAGTCCGTGTACAACCTCTTCGGAGCGGAATACACCTATAAAGATGTAAAGGAAAATGAATTAAGCCTCGGCCTTGACTTGCAGGGCGGCATGCACGTGGTGTTGGAGGTGTCTCCAGCCGATATCATTCGGGGTCTAAGCGGTAATAACCAAGACCCGGTTTTTGTAAACGCGCTGAAAACTGCCCGTGAGAAACAAAAAGTAAGTCAGGCGAATTTTGTCGATTTGTTTGTGGAGTCGTATCAGGAAGCAAATCCATCGGGGCGATTGGCTACGTTGTTTGCATCGGCTGCCAACAAAGATCGGGTGAGCCTTTCGGATGATGATGCCAAGGTGACCAAGTTTCTTAACGAAGAGGTAGAGAGCGCTATCGATCGTTCCTTTACCATTCTTAAAACACGTATCGATCAGTTTGGTACTTCGCAGCCCAACATCCAGCGCTTGCAAGGTACCGGCAGGATCCAGATCGAAATCCCCGGTGCTGATAACCCGCAGCGTGTTCGTAAGTTATTGCAAGGCGTAGCCCGCCTGGAGTTCTGGGACGTGGTCGAAAGCAACGACCCCCAACTTTCGCAAGCCATGTTCGCGGTGAACCAAATGCTGATGAACGAAAAGAAAGCCGAGGCGCCCGCGGTTTCAACTACAACCACGCCCGCGGCTACTGCGGCTGATACCACAAAGACTGATCTTGAAAAGCAGCTTTCCCAATCCGCTACCGACAGCACCCGGAATTCGCTCGACTCGCTGCGAAATGCTACAATGTCGCCTTTGTTTTCGTTGAGTGATCCCACGTTTCCGTTCTTGTATAACGTGAAGGACACCGCGGAAATCAACCGCATCCTGAAGCGCCCGGAAGTACGCACGCTAATACCCCGCACCATTGGTTGGTTCTGGGACGTAAAGCCGGAGCCCGAAGTCACCCCTGGGGTAGATGATCTCGTATTGAACTTTGTAAGCCTGGGCCGTAGCAGCAAACCATTGCTTACTGGTGAGGTTATCAACGATGCTCGTCTCGACTTCGATCAGTTCCAGCGCCCTGCGGTAAGCATGACCATGAATGCCTCCGGTTCGCGCACGTGGGCGAAGGTAACGGCCGCCGCTGGCGCCAAATCGCCGCAGCGCGGGCGAATTGCCATTGTACTCGATAATTTTGTGTACACCGCACCCACTGTACAGGGTGAAATCCCGAACGGCAATAGCCAAATCACGGGCAACTTTACCAACGAAGAAGCCAAGGACTTGGCCAACGTATTGAAGGCAGGTTCGTTGCCAGCTCCCACCCGGATTGTGGAGGAAGCCATTGTAGGTCCTACGCTCGGCAAGGTTGCCCAAAGTCAAGGTGTCATTTCATTGGCCAGCGGTTTGGTGCTGGTGGTATTGTTTATGGTGGCCTACTACTCCCGCGGCGGGTTTGTGGCCAATGTCGCGCTGTTGTTTAACATCTTTTTCATCCTTGGTATTCTGGCTCAGTTCAACGCCGCGCTTACACTCCCCGGTATTGCCGGTATTGTGCTTACGCTTGGTATGGCCGTGGATGCGAACGTGTTGATCTACGAGCGGATCAAAGAAGAACTTAATGGTGGCAGGCGCCTGCGCGATGCCATCCGCATGGGCTTTGAGCGCGCCTTCTGGACGATCTTCGACTCAAACATCACCACGCTATTTACAGCGCTCTGCTTGTTTTTCCTTGGCCAGGGTCCAATCAAGGGATTTGCCATCACGCTCATCATTGGTATTACCTGTTCCTTCTTCACCGCGGTTTACATTTCCCGTTTGGTGATTGAGTGGATGGTGCGCGGCCGAGACGATGTAAAAATCTCGTTCGAAACACCTTTCGCAAGAGTGATGCGCAAGCGGGGCGACTTCAACTTCATCGGCAACCGTAAGAAGGCGTACATTTTCTCGGCCAGCTTTATTCTGGTGGGTTTCATTCTGATCGCGATTCAGGGATTGAATCTGGGCGTGGATTTTAAAGGAGGCCGTTCGTATGTGGTTTCATTCGGAAAGCCAGTAGACGCTACCCAGATGCGTAATGCGCTGGTTACAGGATTTGAAAACGCAGGTACGGAAGTGAAAAACTACGGTAGCAACAGTGTAATGAAAGTAACGACCTCCTATCTGGTGGATGATGAGTCGGACGGAGCGGACGATAAGGTGAAGAATGCACTCGTGGAGGGCGTGAAGAAATACACGGGCATGACCTATATTGAAAACGATGGCCAGGTGTCCGACCAAAGCTTCACGATTTCTTCTTCTTCCAAAGTGGGAGCTACCGTCGCGGACGATATCCGCGATTCAGCTTTCGAAGCCGGCTTGTTGGCCATCTTCATCATCTTCGTTTACATCTTCATCCGGTTTAAAAAGGTACAGTTTAGCACGGGCGCTATTATTGCACTTGTACACGATACGTTGTTTGTAATCTCCTCGTTTGCGATTGCCCGCGCGTTGGGATTGTCTTTTGAAATCGATCAGGTATTTATTGCGGCCCTCTTAACCATTATCGGATACTCCATCAACGATACGGTGATTGTATTCGACCGGATTCGCGAATTCCTGAACATCGGCACTTCGCATGATCGCAAGAAAATCTTTAACGATGCCATTAACGTGACCCTCAGCCGCACATTGATTACCTCAGGAACCACCCTCATCACGGTGGTGGTGTTGTTGTTCTTTGGTGGTGAAGTGCTGCGCGGATTTTCGTTTGCGTTGTTTGTTGGATTTGTGATCGGAACGTATTCATCTATTTTCATTGCTGCACCAATTGTAATTGAACTGGACAAAGAAAAATCTCCGGAGTTACAGCCTGCACCGGCGAAGTAGCGATTGTATTGTCTTTAACAAAAAAGCGGGCCTCGTGCCCGCTTTTTTTTATGACAAGTTTTGGAGTACGATGTAAGTCCCCGCGCCAGCCAGGTAACCAATAAGGGCCAGTGCGCTTATATGTTTCAGATACCAGATAAAGTCAATTTTTTCCATTCCCATCGCGGCAACACCGGCAGCGGAGCCAATAATCAACAAGCTGCCCCCCGTACCCGCGCAGTAAGCCAGATAATGCCATAGGGTGGAATCTGCGGGATAGGAAGCAAGATCGTACATACCCATACACGCGGCCACTAATGGCACATTATCGATAATCGCAGATAGCACGCCAATAAGCGTGATAATGATGCGTTCATCGCCCAACCAGCGATCAAGAGCAGAGGCAAAGTGGTGCAGCGTCTGCATCGATTCCAAAGCACCCACCGCGAGCAGGATGCCAAGAAAAAACAGAACGGACGGAACATCAATACGGGCTAGCGCAGCGGCTGCGCTGAATTTCTTCTTTTCCAGCTCGTCCGCAGCGGGATTAATCACTTCGGAAACAATCCACAATAAACCTAGTCCGAGCAAGATGCCCATGAAAGGCGGCAGGTGGGTTAAAGATTTAAAGATAGGCACAAAAACCAGCGAGCCGACTCCCACTGCCAACATCCACTTTCTTCCTGAGTTAGGCTTCCCGTTTTCCTCACCCACATCAGGGGCGCCAACAGTACCCTTTAGACGAAAATGCAAAATCAAACTGGGAACGAGTAAACAAACCATGCTGGGTAGCAAGAGGCTTTTCACGATAGCTCCAGAGGTGATTTGACCACCAATCCAAAGCATGGTGGTGGTTACATCGCCAATAGGCGACCAGGCACCGCCCGCGTTCGCAGCAATGACAATCATCCCTGCCATGAACAGGCGGGTTTCTTTGGCCGGAATGAGTTTCCGAACCAGCGACACCATCACAATGGTCGTGGTGAGGTTATCCAAAATGGCCGAAAGAAAAAACGTAATCCAACAAACCAGCCACATGAGCGTTCGCAGTTGGTTGGTTTTTATGCGATCGGTAATGATTCGAAAACCGTGGTGCGCATCCACCAACTCTACAATGGTCATGGCGCCCATCAAGAAAAAGAGAATGCTGGCGATTTCACCTAAGTGGTGGCTAAGCGAATGAATCACAAAGTGAAGAAAAGGTTGGTCGATGGCCGGGTGGGCCTTGATAAACTCGAGCACCTGAACTTCTTGTAAAAATGATTCGTTAGGCGGCTGCCAGGCAAACAGTGTCCAGCATAAAACTCCGGTGATGAGGGCGGTCGCAGTTTTATTGATTTTAATCGGATGTTCCAGCGCAATCGCCAAATAACCCACAACGAAGATCACGATGATGACTGTTTCCATAGGCAATTGGCAAATTATCTTTTACCAGGAAAGCCTTTGCCCAAGATCAGTTTTTCTAATCAGATTCTAATTTCACAAGGTCGCGAACATGTTGTATCATCGGCTTTCCGCCGGGCATGAAACTTTTGTTAATTGAAGATGAAATAAAAACATCGCAATACTTGAAAAAAGGATTGGAAGAAAACGGATTTGAGGTTGATACCGCTTTGGACGGCAAAACCGGAAGGCACCTGGCTTTTCGAAATCCGTACGACATTATCGTAACGGATATCATTCTGCCGGGCATTGATGGGCGTGAGATTAGCCGGGCATTACGGGAAGCCCAGATCGACACCCCCATCTTAATGTTAACAGCCTTGAGTGAAACCGATGATGTGGTGGGTGGGTTTGATTCTGGTGCAGACGATTACCTGGCCAAGCCATTTGAGTTTCGTGAACTGCTCGCTCGGCTAAGGGCTCTGGCAAAACGGAAACGCGTACAACAGCCGGTAGATTTAGTACTGGAGGCGGCCGATCTAAAGATGTGGGTGGAGAAACGTCAGGTAAGCAGAGGAGGCATTCCGATTGAACTTACCGCCAAAGAATTTGCCTTGCTGGAGTATCTCCTGCGCAATAAAGGCCGTGTGATCAGTAAAGCGGAACTTGCGCGCGCGGTTTGGAAGATCGATTTTGATACGGGCACCAATATGGTGGAGGTGTATGTAAACTACTTGCGAAGAAAAATGGATCGCGACTATCCGGTTAAATTGATTCAAACCCAGTTTGGCATGGGCTACGTGTTGCAAGCAGATTAGTATTTTCGTACCGTGCAGATTCGAACCCGGCTAACATTGCAATTTAGTTTGTTGGTGAGCGCTATTTTGTTGCTCTCTTTTGTGGCCATTTACTTTTTTGCCAATTGGCAGTGGGAGCGGGATTTCGAAAACCGATTGTACGACAAAGCCATTACCGCCGCGACCCTTTTGTTGAAGGTCGATCAGGTAGATTCGGCTTTATTGAGGGTGATTGATCGCGCCAAGCGCGACTATTTATTTCGTGAAAACATCTCCATTCTTAACGAGGAAAATACAGAAATCTACACCAATAATGATACAATTGATTTTCGATTAACGCCTGCTCAATTGGGGCATATTCGAAAGTTGAAGCGTACAACATTCTCGCTGAATCCGTTTTCGGTGATAGGTATCCAGTTTGTTCATCAACAAACCTCTTATCTTGTTATTGCTGGCGCCATCAACCGCGATGCTGAGCAAAACCTGCGGTTATTAAGAAGCCTGCTCGCCACCACTTTTCTTTTTTGGATAGCGCTGGTCAGCATAGCAGGGTGGGTGTATGCCGGCCGAGCACTCAAACCCATTCAGCGGGTGATGGAGGAGGTCCAAAACATCACCACAACTAGCTTAAATATGCGATTGGCGGGTGCAGAGAAACCCGATGAAATTGGCAAGCTCGCCCTCATCTTTAATCAAATGTTGGAGCGGTTGGAAAATGCGTTTTTGCTTCAAAAGACGTTCGTGGCTAACGTGTCACACGAGTTGCGTAACCCGCTTACCAAAATCACTTCGCAGCTAGAAGTTACGTTATTGAAAAATCGAACTTCCCTCGAATATAGAGAAACCATTGCCTCTGTATTGGACGATATTCGGGAACTCAGTCATCTTAACAACACCCTGCTTGATTTGGCAAAACTGACTCAAGGGGGTGGCTTTACAATGTCGCAAGTTCGATTAGATGAGGTGATTCTGGATGCCCGACAGACCGTTGTTGAAATGGACGAAAACTACGAAGTAAAACTTTTTTTTGAGGACATGCCGGAAGATACCAACCAACTGCGGTTATTGGGAAACATACACTTGTTAAAAACCGCGCTGGTAAACGTGTTGGAAAATGCGTGCAAATTCTCGCCTAAACACCAAGCGTTTGTAAAGTTACACGTGGCAGCTGGGAAGCTTGATGTGGATGTTGAAAATGAATTTGCCGATGCTTCGCTTTCGGAGAACGAAAGGGCTCGCATCTTTGAACCTTTTTACCGGATTCGCGGATTGAGACACGTTAAAGGATATGGAGTAGGGCTCTCGCTCGCGCATCGCATTATGTCCATTCATAAAGGAAAAATTGATCTAACCTCCACTCCCGGCCGTATCTTGGTTGTGCTCTCGTTTCCCGCGTTCTAATGCTTTTCTAAGCACTGCAATTTAATTCGGGTGGACACAGAACGTAGTTTTACAACTAGTTAGAAAAGCAAGTTGTTAAGGTTTAGCTGTTCAGAATGACAGCGGTTAGTGTAGCCCGGTTTCGCCTTTTCCGGGCTACCACTTTTTCAACGCTACCCGGGCGCCTACGGCCATAATTCCCGGTACCGTGTCAAGTCGCATTTGCTGAACCAGTTGCAGTTGAAACCTGCCGTTGCGGGAAAACCGATAATCCTCCAGCAATGGAAAACGATGGTCGTACACATCGCCCAAGCCACTGGCGCCAAACGGCTCGCCGGTTTTTTCGTGAAACAAATAGTTCGATACCAATTTTTCTGAAATCAAAACTCCGGTAGAGTCTTTCAACTGATAGGCCACAAAGAGCCTTGCATAGGGATACTCCAGCGAGTTGCGGATCAGGTAATCGATTGAATACGTGGGAGCGATGTCTCGGATTTGAAACTCAAAACGAAGGGTGTCCGAGATTTTCCATGACCGGTTTTCCAAATCGATGTTTTGGTCGAGCAGAACGTTGGGGTTCGAGCAGGCCGCCACCAACAGAGCTACACACGCAGCGTACAATCCTTTCATCAGGGTTGTTTATTATTCGAAGGCCGGGGCCCGCGCTGGTTGCCGCGGTTTCGGGGCTTCTTCCGTTTCTTGTTTTTGTACTTCTTATCCAGTCGCTCCAGATCGTTGTTTAACGGAGCCGCGGTATCCTTTTCGGGTACGACATTGACTTCCAGCGTGGCCGGCTTTTTTCCGGCCCGGTTCAACTCTAGAATTTCATTTACGCGTTGGATATTGAGGGGATACCAATTGCTTTCGTCTTTAAGTCCAAACCACATGATTTTGCGGAAGATATCTGTCTTTTGGAGTACGGCATCCCCGACTTCGGTTTGTAACGGCCGCTGCACATCTGGAATATCTTTGAGTGCATCCATGTACGTTTCCAGTTCATAGTTAAGGCAGCACTTCAGGCGGCCACATTGGCCCGACAGTTTGGAAGGGTTTAGCGACAGATTCTGATACCGGGCGGCACTGGTAGCCACATTTTTGAAGTCGCTGAGCCATGTAGAGCAACAGAGTTCTCGCCCGCACACTCCTATACCACCAATACGACCCGCCTCTTGCCGCAACGAAATCTGGCGCATTTCCACGCGAATCTTAAACTCGCCTGCCAGAATTTTAATAAGCTCCCGGAAATCCACGCGTTCCTCAGCCGAATAGAAGAACGTGGCTTTCGTATTGTCGGCCTGATATTCAATGTCCGACAGCTTCATGGGTAATTTCAGGTCGCGAATGATTTCGCGCGAACGATAAAGGGTGGGTAACTCGCGCTTCTTGATGTCCTCCAACTTCTCGAGGTCTTTGGCGGTAGCTAACCGATAGACTTTTTTGATCTCGCTATCGTTTGCCACTTTTCGCTTTTGCATCTGCAAGCGCACCAATTCGCCTTGCATGGACACATAACCAATGTGGTGACCATTGGTAGACTCTACCACCACGGCATCGCCCGTATGCAGCGTCTGATGATCCTGATTCCGGTAGAAGTCTTTGCGGCCGTTTTTGAAACGGATTTCGAGCACATCAAACCGATCCACCATCGGCATGTCCATATTCGAGAGCCAGTCGAATACATTCATTTTGTTGCACCCGCCGGTGCTACAGGCTCCGTTATTATTGCAACCGGCCACCTGGCCGTCTTTTTTTGTTCCACAACTACAGCCCATCGCTCTTAGTTTTGTCCGGTCCCACGTTCCATGGATTGTAAATCTACACCAATATCCTTTCGGTAGTATAGGTTGTTCCACGCAATTCGGCCTGCCTTTGCGTAGGCTTGCCCGCGCGCCTGCTCCAAGGAGGGAGCCATCCCGGTAACGGCTAGCACGCGGCCCCCATCGGTAACAATTTCTTGTTCCCGCACACGGGTTCCGGCATGGAAAAGAAGCGGGTCGTTATCGAGGCCTTTGATGGCAAATCC
The DNA here is from genome assembly GCA_044339555.1 of Cyclobacteriaceae bacterium. Classification (GTDB taxonomy): domain Bacteria; phylum Bacteroidota; class Bacteroidia; order Cytophagales; family Cyclobacteriaceae; genus ELB16-189. The sequence continues at coordinate 20,848 of JBIIVI010000018.1, forward strand.
TTTCTCGAAGCTTTCCGGATATCCGCCGGATACCAGGCAAACCGTAACGGCATAGTCGGGGGCGGTTTGAAGTTCGATTTGATCGAGTGTGCCGTTTGCACAAGCTACCATCACGTCTACCCAGTCGTTGGTTACACGAGGCAAAACTGCCTGTGTTTCCGGATCGCCCATCCGCACGTTGTATTCAATCACATAGGGCTCCCCATCCACATTCATCAACCCAATAAAAAGAAATCCCCGAAAGGGAATCCCCTCTTGCTGCAAGCCATTTAGTGTCGGCTCTATAATTCGTGCGATTACTTTTTCCCGGAAAGGCTGGTCGGCAAAAATTACTGGCGAGACTGCGCCCATGCCACCGGTATTGAGGCCGGTGTCGCCATCGCCCACGCGTTTATAGTCTTTTGCTTCCGGCAGCAGACAGTAATGGGTTCCATCGGTCAGCACAAAAAACGATACTTCAATGCCCACCAGAAATTCTTCTACCAACACCTTGGCGCTCGCAGCTCCAAATTTTGCCTGCGCCAACATCTCCGTCAATTCCCGGGTCGCTTCCTCGTGGGTTGGGCAAATTACTACGCCTTTTCCGGCCGCTAGTCCATCGGCTTTTAATACGATGGGCACCGAGCAGGTCTTGAGGTAATGTAGGCCTTCGGTAAGCTCTGCTGCCGAAAACGTATGTGCTTTGGCGGTTGGAATTCCATGGCGCACCATAAACTGCTTGGAGAAGTCCTTGCTGCCTTCTAAACGCGCTCCGGATTTCCCGGGGCCAACGATCAGCAAATCTTTTAGATCGGGCTGCCCTTCAAGGTAGTCGCGAAGGCCTTTCACCAACGGCACTTCCGGCCCCACGATTACCAGTTGGATGCCATGTTCGCGGCAGGCCTGCGCGATGGCCTCAAACTGATCGACTGCGATGGGCAGTTGTTTGGCGAGATGCTGGGTGCCCGCGTTGCCGGGCGCAATATATAATTCATCGCAGCGGGCACTTTGCCGGAGTTTCCACGCCATGGCGTGCTCGCGGCCACCGCTGCCGATTAAGAGAATGTTCATGATTGCACAGAATACCTTCAAAGGTAGTAAAGAAAAAAGGTAGCCAAAGTGGCTACCTTTTTAGATCGGCTCGACCCGGTATTAGTTCGCGTATTCGCTCAGGAATTTTACGCGCATGAGCCGGATGTTTTCTTCGGTGAAGTCCGGATCTTCATCACCTAGTTCGGCCAACGCATCTTCCATGCTGTCGGTTTCCGAGTTTAGGAAATAGTCGAATATGATTTCTTGCTTTTCTTCGTCCAGTACCTGATCGATGTAATAATCCAGATTGAGTTTGGTGCCGGAATAACAGATGTTTTCCACTTCCGTCAGTAGCTCATCAAAACTAATGGCTTTGCTTTCGGCGATCTCATCCAAATCTACCTTTCGATCGATTTGCTGAATGATGAAGATTTTGATCTTGGATTTGTTAACCGATGATTTAACCACTACATCCGAAGCGGTCTCGATGTCGTTCTCGTCTACATACTGTTGAATCAACTCCAGGAACTCCTTCCCAAACTTGTTCACTTTGCCCATGCCCACGCCGTTTACGGAGGCCATGTCTTCCTTGGTAGTGGGATAGAGGGTAGCCATTTCTTCCAGCGAGGGATCCTGGAAGATGACATACGGCGGCAGGTTTTTGTCCTTCGCCACTTTCTTGCGAAGGGTTTTCAGCATCTCGAACAATTT
>JBIIVI010000268.1:0-4713 GCA_044339555.1 Cyclobacteriaceae bacterium
TCGGCCCTCACATGACTCATGTGTTTGAAACGGATGATTACGCTTACGCTGACTGCCGGCCCAGGAAAACCATGCGCCAATTGCCGCCATTAACACGAAGCAAGTAAAGCAGATAAGGGGCGAAAAAAATAATGCCTAAGATCATGGCCGCCACCGCCACGATTATTGCTTTTGAACTGAAGCGATCGCGCCACATGATCCAAAGGCCGGATAGCATGAGGTAACAACCGAAGTCAAGATTAAACTGCCCATTCCATGTGAAGGAGCTTAGGTTCGATAAAAACACGCTGAATAAGTCTGCGCCTTCTTTTGTAAACGCCACAAGCGTGTAGCCTGCGATGGCCGCAGTTTGAAGTAGCAGCAGGCTTTTTAACAGAAACTGATTTTTCATACTGTTTGATGATGATAACGCTCGCAAGTTCCGGGATTCGGCAGCGGCCATTTAGACGGTACCGTACAACCTACACCGACACAGGCTAACCAAAACTGCGCACGATGGCGCTCAATCGCCTGAAATAATCCGTGAGCCAGGCCCGGTTGAGATTTTCGGAATTGATTTGAAGGAAAAAGTTTTCAAGCGCCAGTGAAAACAATCCCTCCCATTGGCGGGGGGTGAGCTGCGCCTGGGTATGGGCCGACCAAAGTGCAATAAAATCGGTGCCGATGATTTGGTTGGCCTTTTGCAACGTATCCCGAAACACGGGATTATCCTGATGGATACGCAATTGACGATTAAAAAGAAGGTCGGTTTTGTGGGCTACCAAAATATTGATCAGATCCGGATCAATGCTACGGGCGGCCCGCTCACTGGCGGCAATCCGTGCCGCTTGCTCGAGATGTGTTTTCAGGAGTGCCTCCACAAAAACGGGCACATCAGCGAAATGATGGTAAAACGAAGACTTGCTGATGCCCACTTTCGCGGCCAGCGCCTCCACCTTCAACCCGGGCAAGCCGCGCAAAGCAAAAACCTCGTAGCCAACAGCAATCCACTCTTTCATTTTCCGGAAACGTTGTTATCGCGCAGCCACCGGTAGTTACGGAGAATCATCTGCAAGAGGGCACCACCCCAAACATCAGAAAACTGTTTATTCAGGTAGAGTCGCATCTGGCCGTCCACTACTTTAAGTACAAGATGTTCCACACTGTCAATCAACTGAAATCCAAAAATTAAAAAAACCACCGGAGACGCCAGCTCAAAACCCGGCAGGAAAATAGTAACAAAAAACAGGACAACAATCACCAGAAAACAAAGCAGACATACCACATAGAGCACGAGTGCAACGCGAAGCCGCCCGCGACTGGCAGTGGGGTAGCACGTTAAAAGCAAATAGTAGCTGAGCGGTATGAGCAAGCTGGTTGCTGCATTGAGCCAGAGTGGCAGGCGGTCGGCCACGATCTCAAAGTACAGAAGCGAAATCGCCAACGACAGGATTCCTACCGGAAGGTTGATGGCCAGCAGTTTTCGCATACGTTGGTACAGGACTGAAGCTGGCAACGGCATACATCCATCACACTTTCTTTCGGATACCCGACACGTTACAGCTTTTCTGGTTTTACCCCTGGCTTGGCATACCGGTACCGATCGATGAGGCGGGTGGCATAGTATCCGTCAATACCATTGCTGCACACGGTGGCTGCGCGGTCGAGCTCCAAAAAGCCATCCGGTAGCAGAATATCTTCCGGCACCACCACGTGTTCCACTTTGCCAATAACCAGAAACGTGTTGTTCAGGGCAATGGGTATGATTTCCTGAAGAGCCAGCGCGTACTTCACCGTGCTTTCCAACACAAAAGGGGCTTTGATGGAATCATGAAACTCCGGTGTGAAACCCAGTTCATCAAATTCACTCACCGCTTCAGGATACTTCGCGCTGGTTTGGTGGGCATGCGCCACCAGCGCGGGCTGAATCTGGTTAACCGTGTAGCTGCCCACAGCCCGAATATTTGCCAGCGTATGCGGCGCGGCCGCTACCGGGCGATTGATGAACCCGATCAACGCCGGATCGGAGCCGATGTGCACCAGGCTGCTGAAAATGGCCAGGTTGGTTTGCCCCGCGGCATTGATCGTGCCAATGAGGCTGACCGACTTAAAACCGGTAAGGCTATTCACAAAATTTGCGCGGTAAAAGCGCTCCCAGCTTTGCAGGGTTGCGGATGAAATGGAAGGCATACGCTTTAAAGCGCAAATCCCGGAAAAATGTTTTGTGTGTGGCGTTGAAAACAAACCGCACGGCTACGTTGCACGTTGGCTACCGGTTAGCCGGGCTTCATACGCGCGGCCAACATCTGCCCTGGCAGTAATGAGTGGCAGCGCCAGCGCACCCGCGTCGGTAAGGTGGTAGTGCCCCTCGCCCACGCGGGCGATCATTTGCTGCTGTTGCAGATGATGCAACTCCTGGGTAAGCATCTTCGCACTGATTTCGGGGATGGCGTGGGCAATTTCGCCAAAGCGCATGGGCCCCGCGCGCAGTTGCTGAACCATGAGTAAACGCCATTTGCCACCCACTACTTCCAACCGACACGCGATTTGTACGACAAATGCGATTTGTTAGCTACTGAAATTGAATACCAAAGCCCGGTTCCCGGCAAGGGATGCGGCGGGCCTGGTGGCCCCGCGTTTCGCGGGGGCACGGGAGCGAAGCGTACCCCGGAGCAGCCCGGTGGCCACGCCGCGTGGCCATGCCGCCCAACATAAAATCCACCGGCTGGCTTGTACGTAAAGTGACACACGTTGTTCGCCCTCGTTTCGTACTTTTGCGGCTTCATTGAACTGGATTTTTACTCATGGCCGACTACTCGAAAGACGAAATTAAACGCATTGAAGAAAAATGGCGCGCAGAATGGAAAAAGCGCGAGGTGTATAAAGTTTCGAACGACTCTGTAAAACCCAAGTGCTACGTGCTGGATATGTTTCCATACCCTTCCGGGGCCGGCCTGCATGTGGGCCACCCGCTGGGCTACATTGCCAGCGACATCTACGCCCGCTTCAAGCGCCTGAAGGGCTTTAACGTGTTGCACCCGATGGGCTTCGATGCGTTTGGCCTGCCGGCTGAACAGTACGCCATCGACCATGGCATCCACCCGGCTAAATCCACAGCCGATAATATTGGGAACTTTAAGCGGCAGATGAGCAAGATTGGCTTTAGCTACGACTGGAGCCGCGAGGTACAAACCTGCGACCCAAAATACTACCGCTGGACGCAGTGGATCTTTCTCCAGATTTTCGACAGCTGGTTTAACCGGAAGAAACAAAAGGCTGAACGCATCAGCGAGCTGGTGAAAATTTTTGAAGCCGAGGGAAATCGGAATCATGCCGTTCCCAACACCAAGTTTAAGACTCAGCAGTTTAGCGCGGCCGCCTGGAAGGCATTTACGGAAGAAGAAAAACAAGAGGTGCTGATGCAGTACCGCCTGGCGTACCTGGCTTACACCGATGTAAACTGGTGCGAAGCGCTGGGCACCGTGCTGGCCAACGATGAAGTGATCAATGGAGTGAGCTACCGCGGGGGACACCCGGTGGTGAAACGCCAGATGCGGCAGTGGAGCCTGCGCATCACCGAATATGCCGAGCGGTTGTTGAAGGGATTGGACGAAATCGACTTCAGCGAGTCGATGAAAGAGATTCAGCGGAATTGGATTGGCAAAAGCGTTGGTGCAGAAATCCGGTTCTCAATTCTCAATTCTCAATTCTCAATTCTGGTTTTCACCACCCGCCCCGACACCATCTTTGGCGTTGACTTCATGGTGCTGGCGCCCGAACACGAACTGGTGAAGAAAATCACCACGCCTGCGCAGCAAGCCGAGGTAGACACATATTTGAAATATGTAGAAACCCGCTCGGAGGTGGACCGCATGGCCGAAGTGAAAAAAATCACCGGCTGTTTTACCGGGGCCTACGCGGTGAATCCGTTCAACGGCCGCCAGGTGCCCGTATGGATCAGCGAGTATGTGTTGGCCGGCTACGGCACAGGCGCCATCATGGCCGTGCCGTGTGGCGATGAACGCGACCACAAGTTTGCGAAGCATTTCGACATCCCCATCACCAACATCATCGGCAAGCACTACACAGGTGAGGAAGCAAACCCAACGAAAGAGGCCGTTCTCGAAAACTCCGATTTTCTGAATGGATTGGTGATGCACAAAGCGATTGACGTGGTCATCAATAAACTGGAAGAACTCGGCATCGGGCAAAAACAGATTAACTACAAGATGCGCGATGCGGGCTGGAGCCGCCAGCGCTACTGGGGCGAGCCCTTCCCGGTGGTGTTTAAGAACGACATCCCCTACCCGATGAGCGAAAGCGAGCTGCCACTGGAACTGCCGCCCAGCAATAACTTTAAACCCAGCGGCACGGGCGAAGGTCCGCTTGCCAACCTAGCGGACTGGATCAACTTTGCCCCAGGCCAGAAGCGCGACAGCAATACAATGCCCACGCACGCAGGAGCTGCGTGGTATTTCTTGCGTTATATGGATCCGCACAACAAGAACGCTTTCGCGGATAAGAAGGCACTCGACTACTGGGGCCAGGTTGATGTGTACGTGGGCGGCTCCGAGCATGCCGTGGCGCATTTGTTGTACGCACGCTTGTGGGTCAAGATTCTGCACGACCTGGGCTACCTGAGCTTTGATGAGCCGTTTAAAAAGTTGATCAACCAGGGAAAGATTACTGGTGATTCGAGGTTTGTCTATCGACTAGACTACACGCACTCGGGCA
>JBIIVI010000019.1:0-22477 GCA_044339555.1 Cyclobacteriaceae bacterium
ACTGCGTGCCATTGGCGCGCGAAGCAGGGTTTGCCAACATTAGCATCGATTTGATTTACGGAGCGCCCGGACAGTCGTTCACAGACTGGCAATCGGATGTTCAGAAAGCATTGGCCCTCGCCCCTGAGCACCTGTCGGCCTATGCTTTAACGATCGAAGAAAACACGGTATTCGGCCGTTGGCAAAAAAAACAAAAGCTGGTGGCTACCGCCGATGAACAGGTAGCCCTGCAGTTTGAATACCTGATGGAAGAACTTGGACGAAACGGTTACGAACATTACGAGATCTCCAATTTTTGCCAACCGGGATTTTTGTCGAAACATAACTCCGCTTATTGGTTGGGCGAAAAATACCTGGGCTTAGGCCCGAGTGCGCACTCCTTTCAGGGAACAAGTCGGCAGTTTAACATCGCTAACAATGCGCTGTATATTAAATCTCTGCAGGCGGGTCAGGTGCCTTTTACCCTGGAACCCTTAAGCGATTCCGAGCGGATCAACGAACTCATTTACACGGGTCTGCGAACGCAGTGGGGTTTCAACAACGATCAGATCGTAACACTGTTTGGCTTTGATGTACTCGAGCATCGAAAGCAGGTGCTGGACCGGCTGGCAAACGAAGGTTGGTTAACGATTGATGCCCCGGTAGTTTCCCTGCTGCCAAAAGGTAAATTGTTGGCCGACCAAATTGCCAGCGATCTTTTTACCGACGATGCCGAATTGGGCTCGTTGAAAAAATCCTTGTAACTTTCACGTGAATGACCGAACAGGAAAAACGTGTGTACATGCTGTTGAAGGTGGTAATTTTTTACTACCACGGGCTGGATGAGCCCGAGCGTGTAGATCTGAACGAAACTTCGCGCCGGTTGGATGCCGAGAAGGAAATGAAGTGGGCGCTGGAGTTTGTATCGAAAGACTACATCACTGCCTTTGACCGTGCGCGCGCTTACTTAAACGACATCATTGGCGACTACGCCAAGGACAAACGGGTGGAGTTGATCAACATGGTATGGCAATCGAATAACCTGAAAGGCTACGTTACCGAAATGGAAGCCACCGCCATGCTAAAACTTGCCAAAGACTGGAATGTTGAAAAAGAACTGATTGATCTGGTGTTGAAATAGCATTTTAGGCAAATCGATGATTGGTTGTGAATTCGTAACACGATGAGTGTAGGATATTCGAAATTTTCCGTCTGTACGTTTTTGATCAGCTTAAACGCAGTCTCTCAATCCAATATAGTCATTCAGCCGGCCCCGAATTGGGTCGTTTCGACTACCAATAATCGAACAACGGTTTCGGACTCAGCGAATTCGTCTGGGGGATATTACTACCACTTGACTGAGGAGCAGCAAAATGTTGATACACGGGAGAATTTCAACCGATACCGCCTGTTGATCGTATCAGAACAAGGTTTATCCACAGCGTCATCCATCTCGGTTGATTTTAATCCAGCCTATCAAAAGCTGACTTTTCATCATATCTTCTTAGAACGTAACGGGAAAAAGATTGACCAAACAAGTCGAGGAAACTTCGAAGTGCTTCGGCGAGAAAAAGACCTTGAACGGTCTATGTACGATGGCTACCTCACTTCTGTTTTTAACCTCATTGGCCTTCAAGTTGGCGATGTCATTGACTATGCCTATACGATAAGCGGTGAAAACCCGATCCTACCTAACAAGTACTCAAGGATTTTTTACTTGAATTCATCCGAACCGATCGCCACCATCCGATTTCGCTTAGTTGCAAAAAAACCGGTAACGATAAAAAATTTCGGAAACATTACTGCGCCTCAACAAAAGAATCAAAATGGCTCTATTGAATACCTCTGGGAAAGATTTGATGTGAAAGCCGTCCAGCATGATGATTTGACACCCGGTTGGTTTGATCCATACGACCATGTACAAATAAGCCAGTTCAATGACTGGACGGAACTCGGGCAATGGGGTGTCCAGCTTTTTCAAAAGACGACCACTCTTGAGAATATCCAAAAAAAAGGCATAGAAATCAAAAGGCAGTCCGAAAACCCGGAGGAACAAGTCCGTTCCGCTATTGAATTCGTTCAAGATGAAATCCGATATCTCTCCTTTTCGTTGGGGGTGCATAGTTTCAAACCCCATGATCCCGAGCGAGTTCTCAGTCAGCGCTTTGGCGACTGTAAAGACAAATCATTCTTGTTGGTTAGCCTTTTGCACGAATTGGGCGTTCAATCCGCACCTGTTCTTGTAAACACCACTTACGGCAAGTCGCTCCCCGATTATAAACCCTCTCCATTCCTGTTTAACCATTGTGTCGTTCAAATTCAGCTAAATGACTCGACCGTCTACATTGACCCAACCATCTCATTTCAGCGAGGTCCGATCAACAATCGCTTCTTCCCAAATTATGGTAGCGGGCTTGTACTCTCAAAAGAACGACCTTCATTCGTTGCGATTCCAAAACAGGGACGTACGGGTAGCGTAGCGGCCAAAGAGGTATACACTTTTAATGAGGTGGGCGCTGGAGGCGCACTTTTAGTAAGCACGGAATATCTGGGTCAGCAAGCCGATAACATTCGACAGTATTTACGATCTAATAGCTTGCAGGACATCAGCGAAAACTATTTGAATTTTTATGCCAGTGACTTCCCGAATATTTCGCTTACTAAGTTAATTCAATTCCGCGATGACGAGATCAATAATCAGCTCGAAACAATTGAGGAGTATACACTCGATAATGCCTGGAAGTACGATTCAATCCAAGAGAACTGGAGCTCAGCATTCTACGCTCGAAGTTTAGCCGGATACCTCGTAGTCCCGAGCACTAAAGTCCGGAGTATGCCGATGTCCATTTCTTACCCCTTACACATCCGGCATAAGATCGAAATCAACCTGCCCGAAGATTGGATGGTCACGAGTTCCAAAAAAAAGATTCATACGCCGCAGTTTCAGTACGACTCTGAAGTATTCAACTTATATCCCAGAACCATTGTTTCTGAGTTCTCTTTCAAAACTCGTACGGACGTAATTCAACCGGCTGATATCAAGCAATATTTGGAAAAGGTCAATGAAGTATCAAATGATTTAACACTAACATTAACAAAAGCGAATCTAACTACTGGAAAGCTAACGAAGACCGATGTCAGGCTCGTATTGCTGTGGTTACTGGTACTTGGAATTTTCTCCTACGCAGCATTCAGATTTTATCAATTCGATTCACCACCGCGCCCGACTCAACAGATATACGATAGCATAGGCGGTTGGCTGCTTTTGGTGCTATTTTCGCTTTTTTTAACCCCTATTGGAATGCTGGTCTGGCATATTCGGGCATTCGACTATCTCAACCACTCTAACTGGTTATTGATCAGCGATAAAAACTATCCCGGCTTCGATCCACTGCTAGGCGTTATGGTTCAAATCGAGTTTTACGCAAATAGCCTTTTGTTCATAGGCAGCGTTTTAGCACTCGCGCTGTTTTTGCAAAAAAGGACCACACTGCCGACTGTTTATATCGGACTACTGGTTCTTAATGTATGCATTGTGCTCGCACAATTTGGTTTTGTTCAAATCAACCAAGACAAAACAAGTCAAGACGAAATCCTGAAAGAGCTTGTGAGATCAACTCTTCTTGCCGCTATCTGGATTCCTTATTTCCTATTCTCTAATCGTGTAAAAGGCACTTTTATCGTAAGGCGTCCAAATCGTTGACTAAAGGCTCATCATATCTTTAAACTTGGCGGCTTGCCTGCGGCTCACTTCTACTTTATCGCCTCCGCGTAGGCGCACCATCAAGCCACCGTTGAACCAGGGCTCGATACCTTCCACCCAACTTAGGTTAACAATGTGTTTGCGGCTGGCGCGGAAAAATGCCCGTTCGTCCAATCGTTCGTCCAACGCGTTTAGCGACTTGTGAATCATGGGACGATTGCTATCGAAATACACCTTGATGTAGTTTCCGTCCGACTCGAAGAGGCGAATATTGGCGAGGCTTACAAACCAGCATTTTTCACCATCTTTTACAAACACCTGATCTTCCAGACCCAGTTTGTTTCCCTGGGCACGGCCGGCGCGGCTACGCTCCTTGTCTTGCACCTTATGCACCGCTTCGGTCAACCGCTCAGCGGTAATCGGCTTCAGCAGGTAGTCCAATGCATTTACCTCAAATGCTTTGATGGCAAACTCATCATACGCGGTGGTAAAAATCACCAGCGGAGCCGAATCCAACGACTCCAGCAACTGAAACCCCGTGCGCCCCGGCATCTGAATATCCAGAAACAACAACTCCGGATTTAACTCCTCCATCAGCTTTTCCGCTTCATCGGCGTTTGCAGCTTCCCCCACCACTTCAATGGTGGAGTGATCTTCCAATAATTTCATCAGTTCCTTCCGGGCCAGACGTTCGTCATCTACGATCAGTGCTTTCATCGGTCTTTCGTTTTCTTAAAGTGTTTTTACATGCCATTGATCCGGTGTTTACGACCTGGGAGCAGGCATCTCATATTTTTTTTACCGCGTACAAATGAGGAATGATGATTTCGGTGATCACAAAATTATCTTTTTCTGTGATAATCCGCAGCGAGGCCTCATCGCCATAAATCAATTTTAGTCGGTGGCGGGTGTTCTCCAGGCCCAAGCCGCCATCCGGAGTCTTCTCATGAATGATAAACTTACCGCTGTTGCGGATGTGGATTTTCAGAAAATCATCCTCCACCTTCGTTTCCACGCGAATCAAACCTCCGGAGGTAAGTTTTGAGATACCGTGCTTGATGCCGTTCTCCACGAGTGTTTGTACCATCATGGGCGGCACCAGAAAGTCGTTGGACTCGGGATCAATCTCAAACTCCACGCGAAGCCGCTCTTCAAACCGAATGCTTTCCAGACCCAGGTAATCGCGAACAATTTTCAATTCATCCGAAAAAGAGGTAAGCCCCTTTTTGTCCTTGGCTAACGAATTGCGCAGAATGTTAGAAAGTTGATTAATGGCTTGTTTGGATTTAGTGGGATTTTCATCCACCAGTGCCCGAATGCTGTTGAGGGCGTTGAAAATGAAGTGCGGGTTGAGTTGCGATTTCAATACGTTTAGTTCGGTTTCTTTCAAGGAAGCCTCCAACTTCAGCGAGCGGTTGTAGCTTTCAAAATAATGGTAAATGAAATAAAACACCGTCCATAAAAAGAAGATGATCATGAACGTGGCCGATAAGCCCAAGATGTTGATCAAGTTAAACGCTACCCGCTCGTTATATAAACCAAGTGGGATTGAGACCACCAATCTTAAAAAGTACAACGATAAACCCAGAAGCACCGTACTTGCCAACACCCGTGGAATGAGCCTGCGCAAATTCAAATTCATCCAATTTGCCTTCACGATTAACAAGCGGTAACCGTGGGTGAGCAGTAGGCAGAGTACGGCTTCAATGGCTAAGAAGAGGCTCCGCTCCGCATTGCCTGAAGTAGCCAAACTAAAAACTACTTGAATGAGTGCATACAAAGCCCAGCCGCCTAACTGTAAACTCCAATACAGCCGCTCCTTATTTACCATGTTTCATGTGTTAATAATTTTTTGTTTAAGGTCACCCCGCCTTATGCGGGGCCCATGCAGATGATCATTCCGTTTGGTCTGCTTTGCTGATGAGCATTTCAAAAGTAATCAGCCTTTAGGTGGCGCCAACTCCGCTTGTAAAAAACGGCCGGTAAAGCTGGCGGGGTTTTTCGCGACCGCTTCGGGAGTTCCTTTCGCGACAACGCGTCCACCTTGCGCACCGCCTTCGGGGCCGAGGTCAATCAAAAAATCAGCGGATTTAATCACGTCCATGTTGTGTTCAATCACCAGCACCGTGTTGCCTTTGTCCACCAGTTTTTGCAGAACATCCAGCAGGTGGGCAATATCCTGAAAGTGCAAGCCTGTGGTGGGCTCATCCAATATATAAAGTGTCTTGCCCGTATCGCGCTTGCTTAATTCGGTGGCCAGTTTTACGCGTTGCGCTTCGCCCCCGCTTAGCGTGGTGGCATGTTGCCCTAACGAAATATAGCCGAGGCCGACTTCGTTCAGCGTTTGAATCTTGCGCAGAATCTTGGGCTGGTTTTCAAAAAAAACCACCGCTTCTTCCACTGTCATATCCAATACATCGCTGATGGATTTTCCTTTAAACCGCACTTCCAGGGTTTCGCGGTTGTAGCGTTTGCCTTTGCAGGTTTCGCAGGGCACGTACACGTCTGGCAGAAACTCCATTTCGATGTGGCGTAAGCCTGCGCCTTCGCACGTTTCGCAACGGCCACCTTTTACATTAAACGAGAACCGCCCGGTTTTATAGCCACGAATTTTCGCTTCGGGCAATTGGGTAAACAAATCGCGAATGTCGGAGAAGACACTGGTGTACGTAGCGGGGTTCGAGCGTGGCGTGCGCCCAATGGGGGTTTGATCCACCTCAATCACTTTATCAATATGCTTCAGCCCATCGATTTTCTTGTAGGGCATGGGCTCCGCATGGGCCCGAAAAAAATGCTTGTTCAAAATCGGAAAAAGCGTTTCGTGGATAAGCGTGGATTTGCCGCTGCCACTCACACCTGTTATGCACGTAAACGATCCCAGCGGAAGGGTTAAGTCAACATTCTTCAGATTATTGCCCGAGGCGCCTGTTAGCACTAACTCCTGACCACTGCCCTTCCTCCGTTCGGAACGAAACGGGATCTTTAGTTTGCCGGATAAGAACTGGGCAGTGGTACTGTTGATTTTGAGAAATGCAGTTGGAGAGCCCGCTGCCACCACGGTGCCACCATGGCGGCCTGCTCCCGGTCCGATGTCAATAATGTAATCCGCCTCCAACATCATTTCCTTATCGTGCTCCACCACCAGTACGGTGTTGCCGAGGTCGCGCAAATCTTGCAGGGCTTTGATAAGTCGGGCATTGTCGCGCGCGTGCAGGCCAATGCTGGGCTCGTCCAGAATGTAGAGAACACCAACCAGCTGTGTGCCAATTTGAGTCGCCAGACGGATGCGCTGAGCTTCGCCACCGCTGAGCGTACGCAAAGGCCGATTTAAATGGAGATAGTCCAGGCCAACATCCAACAGGAATCCGACCCGCTTTCGGATTTCTTTCAAAACCTCCACAGCAATTACGCGCTGTTTGTCGGACAAGCGACTCTCGAGGCCCGTTAACCACTTCTTGAGCGCTTGAATGTCCATCTCAGCCAACTCGGCAATATTCTTCTGATCGATCTTAAAATGAAGGGCTTCTTTTTTCAGGCGCGCTCCACCACAGTCGGGACACTCGCGGGTGAGGGTGAAATCATCCACCCATTTTTTCAGGGCATCAGAACCTTCGTCCTTCTGCTTTTGCAAAAAGTTGATAATCCCTTCGAACTGCGTATTCCATTCCGTGCCGGGATACTTCACCGAAGGCACCGCCACCGGCATTTCATCACCATACAGCAAAATCTTAAGTACGTCTTTTGGGATTTCCTTGATAGGCGTAGTGAGGGAAAGCTTATAGCGCTTTAGTATCGCTTCGATTTTTTTGAAGATCCAGATGTCGCGATACTCGCCCAACGGCAAAATGCCACCCCGACTCACACTTAACTTCTTATCCGGGATCACCGATTGCTCGGTAATCTCTTCGATGGTGCCAAGACCCGAGCAGGTGGAGCAAGCGCCATAAGGCGAATTGAACGAAAACAAATTAGGGGCGGGTTCATCGTACGACAAACCTGTTTTGGGATCCATCAGGAATTTGGAAAAATGTTGCACCGCCCCATTCTCGGCCAACACCATAATCACTCCTTTACCTTCTTTAAGTGCCCGGTTAAGCGATTGGCTGATGCGCGGGCGATCTTTCTCATCTGCAACGATCCGATCAATCACCACCTCGATATCGTGAATCTTGAAACGATCCACTTGCATCTTGGCGACTATCTCTTTCAATTCGCCATCTACCCGCACTTTGGTGTACCCTTGTTTGCGGATCTGCACAAACAGTTCGCGGTAGTGCCCTTTCCTGCCCTTCACCACCGGTGCCAACAACGTCAGCCGCTGCCCTTTTAGCTGCTGAAGAATAGTCTGCAAGATCTGATCTTCCGACTGGCGCACCATCTTCTCACCCGAAAGGTAGGAATACGCCTCGCCCGCGCGCGCAAACAACAAACGGAAGAAGTCGTAGATCTCGGTTACCGTACCCACCGTGGAGCGTGGGTTGCGCGAAGTGGTTTTCTGTTCGATGGAGATGACCGGACTCAAGCCGTTGATCTTATCAACATCGGGGCGTTCGAGATTACCGATAAAACTGCGGGCATACGCCGAGAAGCTCTCCATATACCTGCGCTGTCCCTCCGCATAAATCGTATCGAATGCCAACGATGATTTGCCGCTGCCGCTGATGCCGGTAATGACTACCAGTTTATTGCGCGGAATTTTGAGAGAAACATTTTTGAGGTTGTGTTCACGCGCTCCAATGATTTCGATTTCGTCATGACCCGTAAGGTCGCCCACACGTGCGGAACTATTTTTTGGCATAGACGGCAAAGATAAGGGGTCGGGGGTTTGAATAGCTGACATTCTCTTGCTTTCCTTCAAGCTGTTTCGCCCTGCTAAGCGGCCAGGGCAATAACTTCAATCCGCGGCCATTAAAAATCCGGAGCGGTGTATGCCGTGCAATTTTCTCGAAGTCGGAGTCGTTGTGAACGAGGCTTAACTTGAAATGGATGGCATAAGAGCAATCAGACAATCGTAGAGTTTAGCGGCAACTCCTTTTTGGAGCACAAGCCGATAAATCTGGGCCGCGCCGTTCGCGGCAAAAACGCGTTCAAATCCAAAAAATGCATACTTAAGAGAATATCTTTCGTTTGATCAAAAGCTTTCTCTTCGCAAATGCCTTGCAAAACCATCTTGCAAAATGGTGGGCAAATAAAATCTAACCTATTTCTGATACGGTATCGAACCAGAAAAATGATGTGCTGGTCCTGGATTACCTGATGGGCGATGAAGGCCTTGTGTGCAGGTGGCCCGTCAATTGAAAGAAGAACTAGACCCGGAGATAGCCAATGTACTGGACAGTGGCACGGCCGGTTTTCAACTGATGGAATCCTGGAAAGCAACCCGCACGTTGTTTGGTTGACGCTACGCTGGACACGAAACCCGCTGGCACCATTAACCTCATCCGGCCCCGGTTCGCATCTGATTTCCCGAAGGCCATGAGCACCCACGAAATTGGGCTGAAAGAATTGGAAGAAGGCCTGATTATCATTATATAAATACTTGACATTCATATTTTTACGTCTTCTATTGAGAAATTTCAGGCGCTTAGCATCGAGTTGTCGTTGTCTATTTACAGAACGCTTTGCGATCTAAAATGGCGCCTTTTTAGTTGGCCACTGGCCTCCAGCCCGAGCAAGCACCTGCTTAATCTTTGCTCTGATTTGTGGTAGTATTGCTTGCATAACTGAAACAAACTCTCTTAATTTACCGTTATACACCCGGTTGAACTTTGGTTCTATCCGCGAAAACGTAACGGTAGCATGCGACTTTTTGCACTTATTCTGGCGTCATTTTTCGCCTTCGGCATGCCCGAAGTGCGCGCCCAGGAGTCGTTAGAGGAATCGGTGGAGGTAGTCATCAGCCACTCTCAAAATCAGTCCGCACCAAGCAAACGCGTGGTGCGGTCGTTGGCGATCACCTGTCAGATGCCTACTGCGCAAAAGGCATCACGTTTCCTTCGCGTGTTTTTTACTGGCCCGGCAACTTCCTCGCTCTTTCTTGAGCACCGGGTACTCCGCTTGTAGACTGATTGGTTAGCCCTCCGGGCTTTTTTCTAGTTGGCCGCCGAAGGCGGTTTACTTTTCAGTCAATTATTCTAAATCAAAAAACCATGAAGTGGATTGTCGTGGAAGATAACGTACAGAGCGATCAGTACGTGCCTGTAATGGTGGTAGATCGTGATCGTAAGCTAAGCCTTGAGCGGAAAGCCTGTACCATTTTCTACTCTGCCGAAGATGCCATGGCCTATGCCCGCAAGCTACGTGACCTGCTCAAAGTGCCGAGCATTAAATTATTTCATTGGGAAAAATAACCTAAACAAACTCACCAAGACCATGTTTTTAGTTGAACGTCCTTCCGTAGCAGAGCGCCCCGCGCACAACTACGACATATTGACCGACCTGCCTGTAACCCGGAAAATCGTTCCGACCGTACAGGTAAAACGCGAACCGACAATGACGGAACGGGTACCACTCGGGCGCTTGTACGAGAAAATGAAAAACAAGCGATCGAAGTACCTGATCGGAGATCTCATGCAGTTATCGTCCTAAGGGGTTAGGTTAGAATCAACTGCTAAGGGGGCACTGCCAGATGGGTAGTAGCCCCCTATTTTTTGGTGTCTGTAGTGCCCCTGCGAAACATCGCTGATTCGGAATCCAGTTCATCTGAACGCAAAAATTTCTCATTTTCATGGATGGAATTTCCATTACAACCTACTTTGTCGAATGATTGGGTGGCATTACGACCGCTGAATGAAACTGACTTTGACGCCCTGTTTGCTGTAGCTAGCGATCCGCTGATTTGGGAACAACATCCGAACTTTGACCGTTACCAGGAGCCGGTGTTCAAGGCGTTCTTTCGAGATGCCCTGAACTCCCGCGGCGCGTTTTTGATTGTCGACCGAAAAACTAACTCGGTGATCGGTAGCACGCGCTATCAGTTATCAGCCAGCAGCGATCGGGCGGTTGAAATTGGGTGGACTTTTCTAGCGCGGACGTACTGGGGCGGCCACTACAACGGAGCCATCAAGGCTTTAATGTTGATTCACGCTTTTAAATTCGTACCGGAAGTGGTTTTCCACATTGGGCGAAATAACTTTCGGTCGCAACGCGCTGTGGAAAAACTAGGAGCTTATCAGGTAAGTGGAGATGAACACGCTGCCCTGTTAAGCGACAATCCAGAAAATCTCACCTTTTTGATAACGAAAGCGACTTGGCGCAAACAGCCTAGCGAATAAACCGCTACAGTTTGCTTTCCCAGCCTGACTCTTGCGGCCGGGATACGGAGGGCTTGGTGGCCCCGATACATCGTCGGGGTCACGGTAGCGAAGCGAACCCCGGAGTAGCCCGAAATGCCGCCAAAAAAACTAAACAAAAAAAAGGCGACTTGATTGGCCGCCTTGGTAAGATTGTCGATTACTGTTGATGATCGGGCGTTTCGCCAATCGTGTTGGTTTCCTGCGTGAAGTCTTTGGGCGTTGGCAACTCGTTGATGTCGTTGATGCCGAAGTACTCCATGAACTTGGCGCTGGTACCGTAGAGCATGGGACGGCCGATCGTTTCTGCCTTGCCGCGAATCTCGATCAACCCTTTGTCCAAGAGTTTCTGGATGGCATAATCGCAGTTTACGCCACGAATATTTTCAACTTCGGTTTTTGAGATCGGTTGCTTGTACGCGATGATCGATAGTGTTTCCATGGCGGAAGTAGACAATCGCTTTTTCGATTGCTGCTTCAGCATGATGCCGATGCTGGTCTGGTAAGCCGGCTTGGTTAAAAATTGGTAGCCACCACCGCCTTTGTTGAGCTGAAACGCATATTGATCTGAAGCGAATTTCTCTTCGAGTCGTTGCAGTGCCTGGTGGATGTCTTCCTCCGGCACTTCGGCATTAAACATCTCCGAAAGGCATGCTTTGATGTCGGGAACTTTGGTGGGCACAGGCGAACAGAACACCAGCGCTTCGATATGATTTTGCAGGAAATCCATGTAGTGGGGTATACAGGAATTAGTCCTGCTTCATCATTTTCGCTTCGATCGACTGAGTCGTGTGTGGTACCGCAATCAGACGCTCTTTGGAAATCAACTTACCGGTAACGGAGCAGATACCATAGGTGCCGTTCTTGATGCGAACCAGCGCATTCTCCAGATTGGTAATGTACTTCTGCTGGCGGGCCGCCAATTGGCTGAGGTTCTCTTTCTCGGCCGTTTCGGCTCCGTCCTCCAACACTTTGGTATTACCCCCTGATGTAGCATCCGTTCCCTCATCGTTGTTGCGGTTCAAGGTGTCTTTTAGCAGCTTGAACTCTTCGCGTGCTTTGTCCAGCTTGGCCAGAATAAGCACTTCAAATTCTTTCAGTTCCTCATCGCTGTAGCGGGTGCGGTTATCCTCTACGGTAGCTTTGGTGGGCTTGTGGGCAATGGGCCGTTGCGTTAGCAATGGAAAAATATTGAGTTGTGGCGAAGCCTTTGGCGGAGTGGGTGCTTCGCTTTTTTTGGGAGCCACTACGGTGGTGGTTTTTGCACTGGGTGCGGCGGCCGTGCGAATGGGGGCCTTTACCTCTACGTTTTTAGCTTTCGCTTTGATCTCTTTTTGGGGGGCTTCCTTCTTGGGGGCGGCCTTTTTTGCTACCACTTTGGTCGGTTTGGCAGGCACCGATTTTTTGGCGGCTGGCTTAGCGGGCGCTTTCTTGGCCTTCGGGTTTGCTTTCGCTGCTTTCTTGGCAGGCTTGCTTGCAGGTTTCTTGGTTTTCTTCGCCATACAGTTCAGTCCTCCGATTTAAATTTAAAAATATCGCGCAAAAATACAGGCTGAGGCCTGAAACAAAAAATGCTGCCCAGTTATTAAAAACGATTGCGGAAAATCGTGATTTCAGCCCTTTTTCAGCGAACCCAGATCGATTACAAAGCGGTAGCGCACATCGCCTTTCAGCATCCGTTCGTAGGCTTCATTGATCTTTTGGATGGGAATCACCTCCACATCCGAAACGATATTTTTGGCGGCACAGAAGTCCAGCATTTCCTGCGTCTCGGCAATTCCACCGATCATCGAGCCGAGAATACTTCTTCGGTTACTGAGCAATGAAAACGGGCTCACTTCCGGGTTTTTGGAAGGCAGCCCCACAATGATCATAGTGCCGTTCAGCCCGAGCAATGGCAAATAGGTGTCGTACGGATGATTGGCCGAGACCGTATTAAGTAACACGTTGAAATAGCCTTTGTGCTTGTTCATTTGAGCGGCATCGCCAGAATGAATGAAGTGGTCGGCCCCCAGCCGCTTTGCATCCGATTCCTTACTCTTCGAAGAACTGATGAGGGCGACTTCTGCTCCGAAGGCATGCGCAAATTTTACGCCCATGTGGCCGAGGCCACCCAGACCAATCACACCCACCCGCATGCCCGGGCCTACCTTCGTAAACCGCAACGGTGAGTAGGTGGTGATACCCGCACATAGTAGTGGTGCAGTAGCTGCGAGATCCAGTTTGTCGGACACCCGCAGTACATATTTCTCATCCGTAACAATGGCGGTGGAATAGCCGCCTTGGGCCAGGGTTTTTCCATCGCGTTCATAGGCATTATACGTGCCAGTCATTCCTTGAAAACAATATTGTTCAAGACCCATTTGGCAGTGCGGGCATGTGCGACAGGAGTCTACCATAACACCTACTGCTGCCAGATCGCCCGGCTTAAAGTGTGTAACCCCGCTCCCCACTTGCACCACGCGGCCAACGATTTCATGGCCGGGCACCATAGGGTACATCGACCCGCCCCACTCATCCCGCGCCTGGTGTAAATCGCTGTGGCAAACCCCGCAGTACAAGATGTCGAGATGTACATCGTTCGGGCGCAGATCTCTGCGGTCGAACTGAAACGGAACTAAAGGCGTGGTGGCCGAAAGGGCGGCATAGGCTTTTGTAGCGAGTGGCATGGAGTGGAGATTTTGTCAAATGTAAAAAAAGTGCGCATCCTTCAGCAAGGTTATGAGTTCTCGAACCTAGAGGGAGTTTAGCGGATTAAATGATAAATTTGAGGAAGTGAAAAAAATATGAGACTGGTCTTTTGGGGATTATTCATGGTTTCTGCTTCGTTAGCCGCCCAATCCGTGCAAAACGTTAATGGCGTGCAAGCGGGTGATAATGTGCTGGTGACGTACGATCTGGTGGATGCTGGTGCCCGGGAGTTTTATGTGCGTCTGCTTTATTCCAAAGATGGCGGCATCAGCTTTAGTAACGAACTCCGCAACGTGTCTGGTGATGTGAAGGGCAATGTAAAATCAGGCACGAACAAAAAAATTATTTGGGATGCCCGCCAGGAGGTGGGCACGTTGGTTGGCGATGTAGTCTTTAAGGTCGAGGCACTTTCAAAGGCGAGCGCCGCAGCCGGACTGTCTGTCCAAAACAAGTGCTTAAAGGTGGACGTGAACGAGGTAAAGTCCGAAGGTTATAACCGGGTGCGGGTTGAATACACCGTTACCCCGATCAATGGTAACTCCACGATTTACCTGAGTGCGTTTGTTACAAACACATTTTTGGCAGACGGTAACAACAACAAGTTCAAAATCTCAGAAGGCATTATGGCTGGCACCCCCAAAGGTCAGGATAAAGCGGTGCTAAATGGAGTTCCCTACAACGGCTATGTGGTGTTTGATGGCGTGCCTGCTAACCTGGAGACCGCTGCCCAGTTGGTGCTGTTTATTGGCGCACAAGGATACCAAAGCGGAGCGTGTGCCCAGAACGACTCAGGTGCTACATTTAGATTTAACAACGTACCCATTTCGCGATGAAACCACTGCTCTTGATTTTGTTGGTGGGGTTACTCGCACCCGCCCTTGCGCAGGAAAAGTTTTCTGCAGTGAGCAAACCGGTATCATTGTCGATTGGGTTTAACCAGATGAAAGTGGCATCGGCCGTTTCAGACCCCGTGAAGCTTGCCATTGGCAGCGAAAACACTTCACGCGCAGATTTAACGAGTGTAACCAAAGAGGAGGCTGCCGCGGCAATCGCCAAAACCGCACCGCCTGCTGCTACAGCAAACAGGCCCAACTACTACGCGCTATTGATTGGCGTAGAAAAATACCAGTACGCCAATGCCAATCTGGGTAATCTCAATCAACCGGTGAAAGATGCAGCCGCGTTAATGACCGTGTTAGCGGGCGACTACAATTTTAAGGAGCAAAATGTGCAGCTTCTGAAAAACCCCACGCGCGATCAAATCATCACCGCCTTCGAAGATTTAGCCAAAAAGGTGACGCCCAAAGACAATCTGTTGATCTTCTACGCGGGACATGGCATCTGGGACGAGCGCCTGAAAGTAGGCTATTGGCTTCCGTCGGACGCCAAGACCGATAACAAGTCGGCTTGGATTGCGAACAGCACCATCCGCGACTATATTTCTGGAATTCAATCCAAACACACGTTGCTGATTACAGATGCTTGTTTCAGCGGTAGTATCTTCAAAACGCGTGAGGTGATTTCGGAAGTGAACGAATATGCCGTAGCGAAAATCTATCAGCTGCCCAGCCGTAAAGCCATGACGAGCGGCACGCTTACCACCGTGCCCGATACGAGCAAGTTCATGGAGTACCTGCTGAAACGCCTGCGCGACAACACGAGTAATTTCCTAACGGCCCGCCAGTTATTCTTTAGTGTGGAAACGGCCGTCATGAACAACACCAACACGGTGCCGCAGTTTGGTGTGATTCAGGAAACGGGCGATGAGGGCGGTGATTTCATTTTCATGCGCAAGTAGTGCGGCCCCTCTTTTTTCTGTTGGCGATACTCATGGGGTATGGTGCTGTTGCGCAATCAGCCGAAACGAATCCGCCCGCAGTTTACCGGATGTCGCGCGAAGACTTTTTAAAAATTGCCGGCACCGATGATACGTTACGGGCCGTTGTCAACCTTTTCTACCGAAAACGAAAAACCGCCAGCACATTCATCACGGTGGGCGCGGCTTCTTTGGGCGTGTTTGTGGTGGGTAGTGTCTTCACTGTGCTACGGGCGGGTAGTCGCACCGGTTCGAACGATCCGGCGGACGACATCACCGCGTTTGCCGAGGTAACAAGTGCAGTGTTTTATGGTGGCACGATTACCGGTGTGGTGCGTTTGGTGCGTTATCCGCGAAAGCGCCTGCAACAATTGGTGACCGATCGGCAAGCGGGGAAGCCACTCCCCGCCCGCTTTCGAAAAAAGTTAAGGGCAAAAGATTTCGAACACTAACGGCCTGCCACCACCACCCGCTTTCGGAAGGTTTTGAGTCGGCCTTCGAGGTCGAAAACTTCAAACCAAACTATGTAGTAACCACTCCGTACGCGGGTGGCTTGGTCGTCATCACCATCCCACCGCAAAAAACCCTCAAATCCCAGCGTTTCATTTTGCACAATGGTTTTGATGTGTCGGCCTTGCTGATCCAACACCTTTACGTTTGCCACAAAGCCACTTTGGTCGAACGCATACCGAATCTGACTGAATGCGGGGCTTTGCTCGGGCGAAAAGATTTCGGGCTCGACTCGCACCGCTTCTTCGGCCACCGTCTCAGGTCGAGTATTGGCGTTTACAAAACCGGGCGTGGCATACCCGGCCGCAGCAGGTGCGGATTTCCAGTTGGCGGCCGATTGGGTAGGCGCACTTAGTTCAATCCGCTCGAGTGATACACCTTCGTCCTCTTTCAAAATAGCATCGTGCCAACGTGCATCGTACAATAGCGAGTCGAGCACTGTACCCGATGGACTCAGCAGCGCGATGCTACCGGCATCGTCATTTAAAGACGGCATATCCATCTTGAATAACGTTTGCTGTCTTGTTTGTGGATACTGGGCCGCAAGCACGTCCGGATTTTCGGTAAACACGAAGTAACTCCGGGGCTCCAGTATAAAATCGGCCGTGGCAATTTTCTTTTGATTTTTGGGGATGCCGTTCTCCAAATTGGCAAGCGCCCAGTTTTTGAGATTGAGAAACTTAGGCGAAGCGTTGAATACCTCCACAAAATCCACCCCGTTGGGTCGGGGATTAAAAAGAATCTCGTTTAGTAAAACATCACCTGGCTCGGGTGGTTCCGGCAAAGCGAATGTAGCAGTGGCATGTTCAACTTGAATTTCGTTGCCACTGCAATCGCGCAAAGCCGAGAGCCGCAAGGTGTAACGTTGGCGTGTTTGCAGGGGCTCGGTCTCGATTCTGATTTGGCGAAGTGTAGCATCTTCAAACCGGATGGCGCGAATACCCACTAGCGGCTCAAACACCACTTTTGGTTGAAGTTGTTTTTCCAGTTTCTCATCAAAAACCAGTGTAAGCACATCGCTGGCTGCGATCACCTGCACGAGCTTGGGTCCGGTAAGATCAGGTTTGTTGGCATACACCGAGTTGCGCACGGCAGGTGTACCTCCTGAAGTCGATTCGCTGGCCACCCAATTGCTTTCTTCGGCACATTCATTTTCCGGATCGATGAGTTCTAACGACCAGCCACCATCTTTTTTGTCGGTGGTTCGGTACCAAGTGTCCGCGTAGTTAACCGAGTCTATCAACAGATTGTTGGGTGCTTGAATCTGCACTACGTCACCGGTGTTGTTCAACGAAGGAAATCCGGGCACACCTAACACGGGCAGATTACCAAACTTGGCCGAGTTGCTTGTATGGGTAAGGACCACGTACAGGCCCGGCTGCAGCAAAAATGGCGGTAATTGAGTCGTTACCGTTGCATCGCTCAATCGCCAGCCTTGCAATTGGAAAGGATGTGGACTGCGATTGAACAGCTCCACGTATTCGGCTTCCGGAAGTTGTACGACAGGCGCAGGATCAGCCATGATTTCGGTGATGCGAATATCTCGCCAGCGTGCAGGTACTTCAACAAAATAGAGAAAACTACGTGTGGTAGCGGTCATCGCATTGCCGGCCAAGTCCTTTATACCGGCCACTTGTAACTGATACGTGAAACCGTTCTTGAAATCCCGATCCCACACCAGCGTAACGGTAAGGCCATCCAGTTGCACAGATATAGGTGCTCCAACTGACTGATCCAATTCATAATTAACAGGCAAGTTGGCACTGGTTGGTTCGAGTGGCTCGTTAAACAAGAGGCGCACGGAGCGAACGCTAACCACCTCTAGCGCGGTAAGTTCAGGCGGGCGGGTATCGCGCACGGGTGGAGTGATGAGTACATCGTCCAGAAAAAATCGCGTGGCGTTGGTGATGGTGTAGGTACACACCCATCCCGCGAAAGCGGAAACGTTGTGCACGGCATCTTGACCCGAAGCTTCCAACACCCAGTTGGTGCCACCGGTATAATCCACCCATAGATTCCAGGCACCGGCCTCGCCCCTTTGTACTTTAATGCGAATGGCAAAAGCACTGGCGATCGCCCCGTTGCGCGCGCGGCAGATAGAGGTACGCGTACTGCCGCTTTGGCGAAATAACTCTACGGCATCCTGCGAACCAGCCTCACCCAATTGCAGGTAATAGCCGTTCAGGTTTTGGGTGAGGTTGCTTTGATCGCTGGTCAGGTAGATGCGGGCGAAGTTGAAGCTCGTGGGCGCGAAATTGAGTCGCACCCAAAACTCCCACTCGGTGTTATGCAATGAACTGGCGGCAAAGGCGGTGGCCAGGTTGGAGGTGCCGGCAGCGGTACTACTCAACTGTAGCTGCTGCGAAGCATTCACGGAAAATTGCGCAGTGCTTCCCACCCACTCCGGGTCGGCCGTGAAGTTGCCGTCTGCAAAGCGATCGGTTACCTGCGCAGGTAGCGACAACGCCACAAATAGCACGTGAGCGATAACAAATACGCTCTTCCGTTTAAAAGACTTCGTTTCCATTCGCTTGAGGCATCATGTTCATAGGCCTGTTTTCTGGATCAAGTGGGTAACAACCTCTAGCTTTAGCAGCACCGACCCGTTTTCCTAAGGGTTGTTATTTCGTCCCACCGCAAAACCAAAAATAGTATTTTTGCCACCTCAAAATTTAGATTGACTATGCGTTTAGCGATTGTTGGGGTTACAGGCCTGGTGGGCCAGGAGGTATTGAAGGTGTTGGATGAACACCGATTTGAATTTGATGAACTTTACTTGGTTGCCTCGGCAAAATCCGTAGGCCAAAAAATCACGTTTCGCCAGAAGTCGTATACCATCCAAAGCATGGAGGAAATACTGGCGCTGGCACCAGATGTTGCCATTTTCTCTGCCGGTGGTGGAACTTCGCTGGAGTGGGCCCCGAAATTTGCCGAGAAGGGCACCGTGGTGATCGACAACTCTTCGGCCTGGCGCATGGATACTACCAAAAAACTGGTAGTCCCCGAAATCAACGGCAACGCGATCATGCCCGAGGACAAGATCATCGCCAACCCCAACTGCTCCACGATTCAGATGGTATTGGCGTTAGCACCCTTGCACGCCAGGTACAAAATCAAGCGCATTGTGGTGTCCACCTATCAGAGTGTAACCGGCACGGGTAAAGATGCTGTGCAGCAGTTGATGGAAGAGCGCCAAGGCATCAGCAATATGAAAGTGTATCCACACCGCATCGACATGAATGCGCTGCCACATATTGATTCTTTTTTGGAGAACGGCTACACCAAAGAAGAAATGAAGATGGTGAACGAAACCCGCAAGATTCTGAACGACTATTCCATTGGCGTTACCAGCACCACGGTGCGGATTCCTACCATCGGTGGCCACTCCGAAGCCGTGAACGTGGAGTTCCATACCGACTTTGATCTGAAGGATGTACGCCAATTGTTGGAAGCAACGCCCGGGATAATCGTGGAGGATGATGTAAAGAACAACGTGTACCCCATGTGCATCAACACACAAGGCCGCGATGAGGTGTTCGTGGGACGGTTACGCAGAGACGAATCCCAGCCAAATACATTGAATATGTGGATTGTGGCCGATAATCTCCGCAAGGGAGCCGCCACCAATGCCGTGCAAATTGCTGCGTTCATCCAACAGAAGAACCGGGTAACGGCCTGATTGGCTTCCACACCGCCAACCAATTCTTATAAAATGGGTTTATTGGCTGATGGCCGATAGACCCATTTTAGTTTGGTTTAAAAACGACTTACGATTTGCCGATCACGAACCCTGGTGGCGTGCTTGCCAGACAGGGTTGCCGATTGTGGCGCTGGTAGTAGTAGATAGCCGACAGTTTACATCCACCAGCTGGGGATTTCCCCGGGTTGGCCATTTTCGAGCTCGCTACTGGTTACAATCGATCGAAAAATTAGCCGCCCGCATCGAAAGCAAAGGTGGGCAACTAATAATCAGGCTTGGTTTACCGGAGTTGTTGATACCTGAATTGGCGTCCCAATTAAGAATTCAATCCATTTACACCTCACAAGAAGTTGCCCCGGAAGAAGTGTCGATTCTTGCGCAGGTTACCCAGGCGGTAGGCACGTTGGGTGTGGAGGTAAGGACTTTTTGGACTCAAACCTTAATTCACTTTGAGGACATTCCCTGGCCGATCCAACGACTGCCCGATGTTTTTACACAGTTCCGCAAAGAAGTTGAGCGCGAAAGCGAGGTTCGGCCTCTGATTCCTGAGCCGAAGGACACCCATTTTCTAGCACATTCTTGCGCCAGCGATCAGCTACCGACCATTCCAAAAAACCCCGGAAATCGGGAATTTGAACTGAAATCGGTGATTACTTACGAGGGCGGTGAAATAGAGGCTAATAATCGCTTACACAACTATGTGTGGACTGGCGACTTTCTCAAAGCCTATAAGGAAACCCGAAATGGCTTGTTGGGCGTCAACTATTCCACCAAGCTTTCGCCCGCGCTGGCCGTGGGTGCCCTTTCGCCAAAAACGATCTATTACGAGATCAAGCGGTACGAGCGCGAGCGCATCGCGAACGAATCCACCTATTGGCTTTTCTTCGAACTGCTTTGGCGGGATTACTTTCAGTTTGCGATGAAGAAATTCGGGACTCAGGTATTCCGCAGCTCGGGTATTGGAACACGGCGACCGCGTTGGCAGCGCGACTTCACCCTTTTCGAAAAATGGCGCCAAGGTGAAACAGGGGTTCCGTTTGTGGATGCCAACATGCGCGAGTTGTTGCACACTGGGTTTCTTTCCAACCGAGGGCGCCAAATCGTAGCAAGCTACCTAACGAAAGATTTAAAAATTGATTGGCGCTGGGGCGCTGCATGGTTTGAAAGCCAACTTATCGATTACGATGTGTGCAGCAATTGGCTCAACTGGGCCTATGTGGCCGGTGTGGGTAATGATCCGCGCACGGATCGCTACTTCAATATTGAACGGCAGGCCGAGCGGTATGATTCAAACGGCACGTACGTAAAATACTGGCTGGAATGCTAGCGGGCAGGCTTGCGTTTGGAGAAATGGCGCTTGCCGCCACGGCCGCGGGAATCACGTTCGCCTTCGCTGCGTGGTCCGGGAACGGCTTCGGGGCCAAATCCCTCCGGTAACGGAACTCGTTCAACCGAGCGCCCGATCAACTCTTCGATCGATTGGAACCTGCGCATGTCGCGGCTGTTCACAAAAGTAATGGCGGTGCCTGTGGATTCGGCTCTTGCCGTGCGGCCGATGCGGTGCACATAGTCTTCGGGATCGGGCGGCACATCCCAGTTTATCACCATGCTGATTCCTTCCACATCAATGCCTCGTGAAAGCACGTCTGTGCCAATCAGGATCTTCAATTGCTTGTTTTTGAATGCGCGCATCAGTTCCGTACGTTCCTCTTGCTCGATATCCGAGTGAAACGCCTTGGCTGGTAGATTGGCGCGCTCGAAAGCCTTACCCAGTTTTTTTACCATTTCCTTCGTAGAGGCAAACAGAATGATGCTGTTCCATTTATATGCTTTCAGCACGTAGCTCAGCAACTGGATCTTGAATTCATCTTTGACCAAAAACGCCTGTTGTAAAATGCCTTCGGCCGGCTTGGAGATAGCGATGGTGATCTCTACCGGATTCTTTAAAATCTTATTGGCGAGCGTACGAATCTTGGGGGGCATCGTTGCGGAGAACAACAATGTTTGGCGCTCAGTGGGGATGTAGCTAATAATCCGAATAATGTCTTCGTAAAAACCCATGTCGAGCATACGGTCTGCCTCGTCCAGGATTAAATGCTTCAAGTGCGAGAAGTCGATCGTGCCGGTGGCCAGCATCGCAATCAAGCGCCCGGGAGTAGCGATGATAATGTCTGCTCCTTGTTCCAATGCTTTGCGTTGTACGTCCCACGCAGCGCCATCGCCACCGCCATATACCGGTATGGAGCTTACGCCCGTGAAGTACGCCAGGCCTTCTACTTGCTGGTCGATCTGCACAGCAAGTTCACGAGTAGGGGCCAGTACCAATGTGTTCAGGTGCCGATGGTCGGTATGGATGATGCGGTTGATCACAGGCAACAAGTAGGCAGCCGTTTTGCCGGTGCCGGTTTGTGCACAGGCAATGATATCCTGGTGTTGCTGAATGACTGGAATGGCTTGTTCCTGAATGGGAGTGGGTTTTGAAAACCCGATGGCATCAAGGCCGTCTTGCAGCTTGTGATCGAATTGAAAGTGATGAAAAGTCAAATGAACAGTTGGATTAAAAAATGTCCACAAATATACAAACGCTTTCCGCAACGGCCGCTGATGGTCTCCGTGCCACTTGAAGTCTTGGGGATGCTTCATCCGCCATTCTCGTTTTCCGGATGTCGTTTCTCGCAGTGGCGAGCAGGATGGATCTTACTTCGGCAGTAGCAATCTCAACGCCTACCGTCTTTGCGAGTACCGCTTCGGCCCGAAGCAATCTCCCGGAAGGGCCGTTCAAAAAC
>JBIIVI010000269.1:0-4683 GCA_044339555.1 Cyclobacteriaceae bacterium
TTGCGCGATGATTCGCTGGTGCACGATGTACCCACCAAAGTGGAGGTACTGAAGTTACCAATCTGGGAGCCCTATCAGTTGTATCTGAAAGTCGGAAAGCTTTTTGGGCAGTCAGCCGCACAGCCGAGCGATTTTGTAGCTACAGAGCGTAAGTCTTTTTTTTCTACTCTAAGCACTTGGATTCGCGGCAATTTTTTTGTCCCCGATGCGCGGGTTTTTTGGGTGCGACCGGCCGTTCAATTTGTTCTTGGTTGGCTGAAGAAAGGTGAGTCGCCCATTGTCATCACCACCGGCCCACCCCACAGCATGCATTTGATCGGTTTACGATTGAAACAGCAGCGACCGGAAATCCGATGGGTGGCGGATTTTCGTGATCCCTGGTCGGAGTGGGATCTACTGGATGCCCTTCAGTTGTCTTCCGTAGCGCGGGCACGCCATCGGCAACTCGAACGTCAGGTTTTAAACAGAGCGGATCGCGTTATCACCATTGCGCCCTTCCACCAGCAGCGCCTTGAGCAGCTCGGCGGCCGTTCAGTGGATGTGATCACAAACGGTTTCGACCCGGATGATTTTTCGGGCATTGTGCGAAAGCCAACAAACCGGTTCACCATCCGGCATGTGGGCATGGTGGATGAACTGCGTAACCCCCGCCCATTTCTGGAAGCTGTACGACAACTTCTGGCTGAATCGCCTGAGTTTGCCCGAGACCTGTTCATCGAGTTCATCGGTAATGTGAATTCCGTTTTTCAAACCGAAGTTCGCCAAGATCCAGCGCTGGCGGCTGTGGTGCATTTCAGAAATGCGATCCCACATCAACAATTGATGCAGACGTATGGTGAAACCGATTTACAGCTGCTGATATTGGCGCATACCGCACTGGCGCCTGGGAATCTGCCTGGAAAATTTTTCGAATATCTTGCATCGGGCAACCCGATTTTGGCAGTCGGCCCTACGCAAGGCGATGCACAGGAAGTGTTAGCAGTTACCCAAAGTGGGCAGATTTTTGAGCGAACGGATGTGGCTGGGATAAAGTCTGCGTTGGCCGCTTACTATCAACAATGGAAATTGGGTGCGCCCAAACCGGCACCTGCGGCTCATCGTTATGCACGCCCTGAGCTGGCTCGGCAATTGGACGGGCTGTTGCAATCACTTCTGTAAAAACGGAATGAGGCGTAGGCCCTTCTTAAACAGATCGTTTGCCTCGGGCGATACGCGCGACATCAAGATCAGCGAGCTAAAGAAAAGTGAAATAACTCCGGATCGATAAACGATATCAAGCAATTTCCACGGCAGTGTTGGGAGTAACAGATTCAAACCCACCGTGAACGCGGCTATCAACAGCACCTTGGCGGTGGCGGGCGCGAAAGGTTGCAGGCCGAGTCGCCACCAGATGAAAACATACTTTACGAGATTGAATGCCGCCAATGTGATGGCAGTTGAAAGCGCTGCGCCTTCAATTCCGTATAACGGTATGAACACGTTGTTGAGCACGATCACCAGCCCGGCCAACAACAAAATGAGCAGAATGTTAAAGGCATAGTATCGCGAAAGCACAATGATCTCACTGCTAGGCCCGAAAAACATATCCACCAATTTACCCGCGCCTACCAGCAGCACCACGTACTTGCCCACCGCATATTCGCTGCCCTTGGGCATCAACGCGAAAAGCGTGTCCAGATTTGCCCACACGCCAATCAGCAAGAGCGAACCAACAATCAATTGGTTGAGGGCGGTTTTTTGGTAGATGGTAAGCACGTCTGGCAGATCTTTCTTCTCGAATGCACGCGAAATCAGGGGCATGGCGATTTGCGACAACGCCCGCTTGGGGATTTCGATTACCGTGGCCATGTAAAACGCGGTGGTGTAAATCCCATTGGCTGCCAATCCCAATAAACCGGCTACCATCATGCTATCGATTTTCCCTACAATAATAGCTCCGGCTGTGCCGGCAAATGTCAAGATACTGTATCGAACTATCGTGCGTACCTGCGGCCGACCGATGGCACCAAAATCAAATTGAAGAAATAACTTTTTGGTGCGCACCAACGCCACCATTAAAACACCTACGGCGAGTGCGTTGGCCACCACCGTACTGATGATGAATTGCGGAAAGCTGAGCCAACCCCAGAAATAGCAGAGCACCAATAAACCAAACAACAGACGGACCACGATGTCGCGCAACAGGTTGGGCAGGATGGTTTTTAGCAGGGAGCGTGAGTACGCCTCAAACACACTTTGCAGGAGCAGGATGAGTGTAAGCCACATGATGAGCACGGCATAATTACCGATGGCGCTCGCGTTTTCCTGAAAGTAGTCCAGAAAGGCAGCTTGGAAGAGCCAGAAAATCGCGACAAACAATATGAACCCAACCCCGGCCAAAAGCAGCATGAGCGATAAGAAACTGCGCGAAGCGCGGCCGCCATCATCAAATTGGGGATAAAAGCGAATCAGGCTTTGGGCAACTCCCATTTGAGCAAAGGGTGCAAAGAGAATGGCCGCATCTTGAATGGTACGCAGCAATCCTACCTGTTCCAATTCCAGAAACCGCGGGTACAGATACAACAGATTCACATACCCAATCACCACCCCGAGGTAGGAGATGATGGAGGAAATCACGCTTTGTCGTACAACGATGCCCATGGATGCTGGTTATTCATCTCAATCAATCAGGCCCAGGCGGTGGAGGGCCTTTTTTACGAGCAGTTCATTTTGTTCGGCCGAAAGCAGTCGGGCAGCTTGATGCGCCTGGAGCTTAAAATGATTGATGTCGTGATCGGTAAGTGCGTTCAAACGGGCGGCCATGTCGGCGGGATCGAAGGTATCGGCCACCACTCCCATGTTAAATTGTTTTACGACACGAACCATCTCAGGAGTTGGGCCAATCGCGATGCCCAGGCGTGCCTGAATAAAATCGAAAAGTTTATTGGGCAGCGTATTGGCGTAGTTGAAGTTTACGGGCGGCAGTACAAAGATGCCGAGATCGTATTGATGGATGAATTCGACAATCTGATCGCTGGGCACGGGTGGCTGAAAAGTGATCCGCGGATCTTGCGCCAGCGATTTCAGTTTGTTGATGTAACTGCTCGTCTTGGTGTTGGCGAGCGCGGGCGTAATCAGCATGAAGTCCAACGTAAACCGCGCGTCAAGATGGGCCATCATCTCAATGAGTAGCTCCAGGTGGCGAGACGGATTGGCGCCACCATGATGAATGATGCGAATCCGCTGTGCATCCACCGGGCGCGGTGTGAGTTCGTGGTAGCGTGTGGCATTTGTTAGCACTACGGGCTTTACCGAAAACTCTTGCTCGTAGGCGGCTCGCAGCCCCTCCGATACTGTGGTCATCCAATCACCCTGCGGCAAATAGGTGCGGCAGAGAAATCGATTAAAGCGCTGAAAGAAAATTCGCCAGTATAGCTTCTCTTCAAAATGCCGGGGAGCGAATTCATGTGCATCAATCCAAACCCGGGCCCGCTTCTTTACCGAAAACGCGAGCGGCAGACTTTCAACATCGTTGGCAACAATCAAATCAAAATCACGGACGCGTAGTTCGGGTATTAGATGCTGATATCGATATAGCGTCCAATAAGCGCGGTGAAATAAGCGAAGTACCAGGAGTACCGACAACCAGCTTCGGGTAAGGTGTTTCAACTTCGGTCGCGGCACAGGTATCAACTCCACATCATCGGCAACGTGTCCGTCATAGGCAATTGCCGTTACTCGAAAATGCTTGTGCAGCCAACGCACTTGGCGCTGCACGCGTGCATCGTGGGTGAGGTTACTAAACGAAATGATCAGCGCTTGCTTCATTTCACTTTGTGCGCTTCAACAATATAGTATCGGGGCGTAAAGAGACGAAGCAGTGGTCGGATCCCGGGCTTGTAAACGGGGCTCGTCCACTTCGCGCTTCGGACAATTTTCCAGCCCGCTTTTTCCAGCAGCCAATCAAATTGCCAATCTTCGAACTCATGAAAGTGCTGATCCCATCGGTTGGTGGGATGGCGATAGGCCGGCACAAACCAAAGTCGCAACGGAACACTGGCAAATAACACCGGCGCCTGGATGTTCCGCAGTACACCAAGCGGGTTTAGCAAGTGTTCAAAAATCTCGAAAGCAGTTGCCGCTTCAGTTTTATATCCGCTTACCACTTCGGGCTGTTCGTCCAAATCCTCGCCCTGGGTATTTACAACCGAATAGCCCGCACGAGCAAGTTGTTCGGAAAACGCATTCGGAGTTCCTATATCGAGTAACCTTGCCGGTGGCCTTAAGGAGGCCCGCATGAATGCGAGTGTTTTGTCGTATCTGCGTTGATGGCTCATTTTACGATGCGGCTCACGGGCTTTAATCGGGTTGGGTTTTCCTTCAAAAACGAAGCCCAGTTTTTTGATTTCGGTTTACTTACGCCTTTGGTATAGTGATGACAGACGGCCACCGCAAGGGCGTCCGTTGAATCTAAAAGCTTGGGCTGCTCTTTGATGTTAAAAATCATCATTAGCATTTTTGCGACTTGTTCTTTCGATGCATTGCCGTTTCCGGTAACGGATTGTTTCACTTTTTTAGGTGCATACTCGGTAATCGGCACTTCGCGGTACAGCGCTGCCGACATGGCTACACCCTGGGCTCGGCCAAGCTTCAACATGGATTGCACGTTCTTGCCGAAGAATGGAGCCTCTAGCGCCACTTCAT
>JBIIVI010000270.1:0-4664 GCA_044339555.1 Cyclobacteriaceae bacterium
CCGCACAAATTAAAGCGGTTATTACCGGTCCAATCTCGCGCACAATAGCAATGCCCACCATCGCCGGCATCCAGGACTGCGCTCCAAACTCAATCAGGGTGGGCCGGGTTTGTAACGTAAGCACAACGCCCATAATGAAGCCGGTAGTAGCGACCAACGCCAGCGACTTGTTTCCAATAAAGTAGCATTGTTTCAGAAGTTCCTGAAACTCGTAGGGGGGGAACCACACCTCCCGCCAATACCGGACGGCAAACCGCGTAACTTGCCCGGTGGTGACGAAAAAATTCGAAAGTATCTTAAACACAGCCAACTGGATTTTTGTACCCGGATGAAAAGGTAGTTTAACCCTTCAACAGACGCAATGACAAAAATCACCTAACCGGCTTGACTACATCAGCCGCGATGTCTGAATTGTTTGACTAATTCGGGAAAACAACCGGATATGAACAAAATACTGGTTCCATGTGATTTTTCTAAGGCCGCTTTGCTAGGCGCAAACTATGCGGGTAATCTGGCAAAAGAGCTGCATACCCGGATAACTCTATGTTTTATTCAGCTTTCCATCTGGCCCGAAGCCACGCAATTAGCGGCTGAAACTGCCGAGAGTCGTGAAGCCTTGAATGATCGCCTGCGGCAACTAGCTGTGCACCTTCAAGATGAATTCGGTATCCCGGTCGATTATCGGTATCTGGTTTCGCTTGATGCTGTGGAACAAGTTATTGCAGACTTGGCCGGCCAATATCAATTAGTGGTGATGGGTACGAACGGATTGGCGAACTATTACAAACACGTGATGGGCAGCCGTACATTTGGTGTGATAGCCCGCACCCGTTGCCCGGTGTTAGTCATCCCAGAAGGTGTTTCCTACCAGCCGATCAGCCGTATCGTTTACGCTTACGATCCGGAAACCAACCCCATCTTTCTAATCGATCAGCTGAAACGGCTAGCGGCCGAATTGCATCTAGAGGTAACCGTTCTCCATGTATCTCCCCACAAGCCCGCCCCGGAAACTGAACACCAAGTGGAATTGCTACGCCTTGCGATTCAGGCACGCCAGCCGAGTAGCCTGGTTTTTCACTTCGCCCACCGGTTCGGAAACGATATCAGCGATACCTTGCATCAATTCATGATGGAGCAACCGGGAAGTTTGCTGGCCATGAGTTTTCATCGACACACGTTTATGGAGCAGTTATTCCGAAAAGACGTAATTGCAGGCGTTAGCAGCTTGGCCAGCTATCCGGTATATGTATTCTGGCGCTGAATCGGAAGCTCTCAGTAACCAGCAGCCGAATTATCCCCGCGATTCCGATCAGGCGCGGCCTCCAGCTTGCCATCAGAGCGCACCAAGATGGCGTCTACGCGGCCAAGGCTTCTGCGCGAGGCAAAAGAATGCCCCATTGACACGAGTTTGAGGCTGTCTTTTTCGGCAATCGCTTTGTACTCGGGAACTACTTTATCAGGTAGCCACTGGCTATGCACGCGCTTGGCATCTACCGCTTCCTGCATCGTCATTTCAAATTCAATCACATTTAAAATCACCTGAAACACAGTCGTGATAATGGTGGACCCGCCCGGTGAACCTAGCACCATCAGTAGCTTTCCGTCTTTTTCTACAATGGTGGGTGTCATTGCACTCAGCATGCGTTTGCCTGGCTCAATCTGATTTGCTTTGCCACCGATCAAGCCAAACATATTAGGTGCACCTGGCTTAGCGCTGAAGTCGTCCATTTCGTTATTCAGGAAAAAGCCGGAACCGCCAACCACCACGTGCGATCCGTACCAGCCGTTAAGCGTGGTGGTAACTGCCACGCCATTTCCGCGGCCATCAACAATCGAGTAATGCGTGGTTTCTTCCGACTCGTAGCCCGGAATGGAACCGGGTTGCACCGCTGTACTGGGCGTGGCGCGCTCCTCCTGATAATAACTCATCCGGCTTTTCACGTATGCAGGGTCGATCAGTTCTGTTTGCGGCACCCGGAAAAATTCCGGATCGCCCAAATACTTCGATCGATCGGCAAACACCCAACGCTCGGCTTCCACCATCAAGTGCACAGACTTGGCTGTATTATGACCCCAACGCGCCAACGGTTGTTGTTCTACCGATTCCATCAACTGCAACAAACAGATCCCACCACTGGAAGAGGGCGGCATAGTGATGACGCGATAGTTTTTGTAGTTGCCAACTACCGGCGTGCGCCACACGGCCCGGTAATTCTTGAGATCCTCCGTTGTAATCAATCCTTTTCCACGGGTCATTTCTGCGGCAATATCCTGTGCGGTTTGGCCTTCATAGAATCCGGCACGACCCTGATCGCGGATGTGCTCCAGTGTGCGGGCTAGTTCTTCCCAGCGAATCGTGTCGCCTTCTGACCACATTTCCCGTTGGAGAAAAGCAGGTGGTACGGTGTTATATTTTTTAAGCGACTCTTGCTCGTCCGTTAGGTTCTTGGCTTCGCGCTTTGTGAGGGGGAATCCGTTGCGCGCCAGATCGATGGCCGGCTGAATCAGTTCGCTCCATGGCAATGAGCCGTATTTGGCATGTGCTTGCACCATGCCATCCACCGAGCCCGGTACGCCCGAGGCCAGATGGCCTGCCAAACTCCGCTCGGCTACCGGATTGCCGGCCGAGTCAAGATACATATCGCGAAAAGCACGCGCAGGCGCTACTTCCCGAAAATCCAATGCATCGGTCGTTCCATCGGCTAACCGCAGCACCAGAAAGCCCCCGCCACCGATGTTGCCGGCACCCGGAAAAACCACTGCTAAAGCAAAGTGTGTGGCAACGGCCGCATCCACCGCGTTTCCGCCACGTTTTAAAATCGCACTGCCAACTTCTGCCGCAATTGGATGTGCGCACACGACCGCAGCGGAATCAACCACCAAACCAGTAACGCGTTCTTTTTCTGTTTGGCAAGCCAGAAAGGCAAGAGCACTTAAAAGAATTAACAGTCGGTTCATAGAACAATCGTTGAGTATTCCCGGGTAAATGTATTATTTACAC
Organism: Cyclobacteriaceae bacterium; assembly: GCA_044339555.1. GTDB lineage: Bacteria > Bacteroidota > Bacteroidia > Cytophagales > Cyclobacteriaceae > ELB16-189. Next base: position 3,002 of record JBIIVI010000270.1, read on the forward strand.
GTTAAACCTGCACATGAGCTTACGAAAAGAAAAGGCCGCACGCCTGAAGCTTGTTATCCTGGATGCAACGATCAAACTGATTGGTAAGCGGCCGTTCGAAGACTTGTTTGTAGATGAGATTTGCGAGAAGGTAAAGATCTCGAAAGTTACGTTGTTCAAGTACTTTCCCCAGAAGGAAGATATCCTTTTGTACTACTTCCGTATCTGGTGTTTGCATCGCGCAGTGGAACTTAAGCAAAAACCCAGGGAGGGCCTTCCTGGAATCTACTATCTGTTTGATAAAGTAAGCGAGGATATCGAGCAGTACCCCGGCATTTGGATGAGTCTGGTGGCCTATCTGGCAGACTTCAAGCGTGTGCCGAAGCCGTTCCCCGTCAAGCCCGAAGAAAAAAAGATTCTGTATCCGAATGTGCCTGACATCAGTACGCTGGACATTGCACCCATGGAGCAGATGTTGGAAAAATTTGTATTGGAAGCCATTTTTCGTAAGGAAATCACCAAAGCATCGGCTACACGCGAAATCACGCAGGTGATGAACTCCCTGCTGTTTGGATCTATTTTAACCGCCCACCTGCAACAGCTAAGTCCGCTCAAGATCTTTTTCCGAAAAAGCCTGGACATGACCTTGCGCGGCCTCATGAACTAGCCTTTCATCTTTACCTTTTTCACGCCTTGTTTTTCAAAAAACCGTACGCGAAAGCGGCCAATGGCGTACTTCTTGTTGTGCACATGTTTACGATACCAACTATGGTGATAGCGCGGTTTCACTACACGCTGGCTGGAACTGGGTGAGCAACTCGCCACCAGTACAACCAAAAAAACGAAAGCAATCGCGCGGATCATCGGTACAAGGTAACAACGGCTGCTAACATCGGCAATTGTGTAATTCCCAACTTACAAACGATTTTGCAAATCGGGCAGCTATCGGTTTGTAATCCAGAAAGTAGGGAGTTACTTTACCCTGAGTTCCAGTTGGTGGTACGTGCAAGGTGGACCACGCGAGCTTAGCTACCGGCAAATGCTATTGCGTGTCTCACCCGGGTTCGAATAAAACGCTACGGTTGGATTTCGATGTGTGAAAGATGGTGAATAATTCTTACGACTATATCGTGATTGGCTCCGGCTTCGGTGGGAGCGTTTCGGCACTGCGCCTGAGCGAGAAAGGCTATAGGGTGCTGGTGATTGAAAAAGGCAAACGCTGGCGGGCCTCTGATTTTCCGAAAAGCAATTGGAACATCCAGAAGTATTTATGGATACCGCTGTTGCGCTGCTTCGGTTTTCAAAAACTCAGTTTCTTCCGCGAGGTTTTCATCTTGTCGGGTGTGGGCGTGGGCGGCGGTTCGCTTGTGTATGCCAATACCCACATGATGCCGAAAGATAAATTCTACTCGCACCCGATCTGGGCGCACCTTCAGGATTGGAAGGCGGTACTGGCACCGTATTTCGAAACGGCCAAAGCCATGTTGGGCAGTGCAAAGTACATGAAGGAGGGACCCGAAGATCGAATACTGCAAGAAGTGGCAAATGAGATGGGGCAGGGGCACACCTACGGGCGTGTGGATTATGTGGGCGTGTACCTGGGCGATCCCGCGAAAGCTGTTGACCCTTACTTCAACGGCTTAGGACCGCCGCGCAAGGGCTGTATTGAATGTGCGGGCTGCAT
>JBIIVI010000271.1:0-4662 GCA_044339555.1 Cyclobacteriaceae bacterium
ATTGAAAATATAACTGCTCCAATCCGGGTGATACCCTTTGCGGGGATCGGCATGCTCGTATAAATGAGTGCCATCAAAACGGAACAAGCCGTGCGCATCGCCCGGGAAATGCGAGGGCACCCAATCCAGAATCACACCAATTCCAGCCTGATGAAGAGCATCAATCAGGTACTTGAACTCCTGAGGCGTGCCGTAACGGCTGCTGGGCGCAAAGTAGCCGGTAATCTGGTAACCCCAGGAACCAAAAAACGGGTGCTCCATTACGGGCAAAAACTCCACGTGCGTAAACCCGGCTTCTGACACGTACGTGACCAACTGATCGGCCAACTCCGGGTAACTCAACGATCGACTCCCTTCGTCCCACTGCCTGCGCCAGCTGCCTAGGTGCACTTCGTAAACTGAATAGGGTTTAGCAGTTGAGGCTTGTTCCTTGCGCTGCTCCATCCACGCACCGTCTTTCCAGGTGTAGTCGGACTTCCAGATAATGGATGCTGTCTTGGGCGGAATCTCCGCAAAAAAGGCAAACGGGTCGGACTTCTCCAGATACTCGCCCGAACTGGCATGAATGGCGTACTTGTAAGCTTCGCCTGTTACCACGCCAGAAAAAAATCCTTCCCAAATCCCAGACTCATCCCAGCGGGGGTTGAGCGGATGCTGGCCGGCCTGCCAATGGTTGAAGTTGCCGATTACTGAAACAGCCGCTGCATTTGGGGCCCAAACGGCAAAGTAGGTACCTGCTTCACCGCGGAAGGTGGCAGGGTGGGCGCCCAGTTTCTCGTACAACTTGAAGTGTTTGCCACTGCGAAACAGGTGAATATCAAAATCAGTAAACAGCGAAAAACTTTCGAACTCGCGTTCTTCGGACTTCGGGGACGTGGTTGCCATGGGCTTTTGAATTACTTGGTCTTCTCCTTCTTGCGTTCTTCCTTTTCGCGGAAATATCGCTCCATAAGGTAATCAATTCCCCGCAAGGGAATAATTACCCAGTCGGGGCGCCCATTGAGCTCATAGCCCAACTCGTAAACAGCCTTCTCCAACAAGTAGGTACGGATCAAGACATCGTTCTCGTACGACAATCGTGTTCCCATGCCCATGCGGTCCATATAGGCGCCCAGGTAAAATCGCCCGACATAATGCTGCCACTGCTCGGCCCATTGCTCGAGCACCTCCAGGTCGCGTTCCCGATAGTTTTCGTTTAGCAGCATTTTTCCAAACGCAGCATAGTGAAAAGAACGCATCATGCCGGCAACGTCTTTGAAAGGATTTTTCTTCAGCCTGCGCTCGCTGAAACTGAATCCAGGCTCGCCTTCAAAGTCGATAATGATAAAGTCTTTACCGGTAAACAGCACCTGCCCCAGGTGGTAGTCGCCATGTATGCGGGTTTTGATGGCCTCGATCCGCACCTGGTAGATTTCACTAAAACACTCCAGAATCTGCTCCTCCATGCTGAGGAGTTTTTCCGCTAACTCACGAGTGCCGGGATTTAATTTGTCGAGCGATTGCTCCAGCAGTTTGAACCGGTCGCGCACCAGTTTCCGCAACGAGGAATACAGCGAGCGTTGATAGTTGGCCGTAAAGTATTCCGGTGCAAATGCAGCGTTGTTGGACTCGGAAGCAAGTGCCAGGTGCATTTCAGCGGTTCGTTGGCCCAAGCGAACCACGCGCTCATAAAACCCGCGGCCAATTAATTCTTGAATAATCTCCGGAGCGTCTTCAAAAACCTGCCCGGGCTTGTTCACCAGCTTGGGTAACTTCTCGCCTTTTACTTTGGTGAGCACGCGTTCGTAAAACCGACCCACAGAATCGATGGTCATTGTCCAGGAGTCGCCCTGATTCTCCACTTTCTCCTGCAGTAGTCCCAACACAAAAGTGCCGCCTTGGTCATCCCGGAACTCGACACTGCCCGCATACTTGGGTGCATTGCGGAAGCTGGTGGCCTCCGAAAGGAAGCGCACAATTTCCAAATCCGGATTGATCTCGTTCTCCAGTTTGCGGTAGAACTTGAAAAAATACTGATCGTTGTAGAGGATGGCTGTATTGCTGGAATCAGCTTTCAGAATCTTCGACTCCACTTTCTCGGCATTGAGTTTCACGTACACGCTGGCGTTAAACTCAAGCGTACCGTCTTCCTCCTTCACCTTTTGTTCACGAGCGATGCTACTGAATACAAAGTCACGGAACGCGCGATCATAGCAACTGTCGATGATGAAACCCACCTTGTCCTGAATTTCCGCCCGACATACCACACTTTGTGGTGTGTACTCCACGCGATCAAAAATTGAATCAGACGATACGTAGGTGAGCGGCAGGAAATACAACTCCGGCAACCGCTGCACATACGACACTTCGATGATGGTGAGATAATGCGTAACACCTTCTACCTTGATCGGGATGATTTTGTGAAACCCAACCTTGTTGACGATCTTGGCCTTACCGCCAAACCAGCGGCATTTCTTCATGAAGGGCTGCAACACCTTGCGCTCGAGAATGCGCAACTCGTTGTAATTCTTATCGAGCTTTTCCCAGGAGATCTCCGTTTTAAAGAGCTGAAGTTCACCCCCGGCAGCATCTTTCTTTTCAGTGGCGTCTACCTGAAACCAGTAGTAACCATACGGGCCGATGGTGATGTAGTAATCGCTCGACTCCACAGAACGGAATCGATTCTGGCTAAAGACCTCGGTAATGTCCGACTCTTTGAACTCGCTTAGATTAAGTGTAGTGGATTGGGAGAACTGCGACAAATTGGCAACCACTATTACCTGTTGCTGGTCGTACGTGCGCGCAAACGAGAGCACTTTGCTGTTACTGCTCTCAATAAACTTGAGATCACCCCGACCAAACACGCCTAAACGCTTGCGCATGGAGAGTGTATTTTTTATCCACCACAAGAGCGATGAAGGATTTTCTTCGTGTGATTCAACATTTACTGATTCATAACGGTAAACGGGATCGGTAATGATGGGCAAGTACAAACGCTGCGGGTTAGCGGTGGAAAATCCGGCATTCAGATTCATGTTCCACTGCATGGGTGTACGCACTCCGTGCCGATCACCCAGATAGATGTTATCGCCCATGCCAATCTCATCGCCATAGTACATCACAGGCGTGCCGGGCAATGAAAACAACAGCATGTGCAGCAGCTCAATTTTTCGGCGGTCGTTATTTAGTAACGGTGCCAGGCGTCTGCGAATGCCCAGGTTATGCTTCATGTTGGGGTCATTCGCATAAGCCTTAAAGAGATAGTCCTTCTCTTCCTCCGTTACCATCTCCAGCGCAATTTCATCGTGGTTGCGCAGGAACAGCGCCCACTGACTATTTGGAGGCGTTGGCGGAGTTTGTTCGATGATGTCGATGATCGGGTAACTATCCTCGGTTCGCAAGCCAAGAAACAGGCGCGGCATGAGCGGATAGTGGAAATTCATATGACACTCCTGGCCATCGCCAAAATAAGATGCAGCATCTTCGGGCCACAGATTAGCCTCGGCAATCAACACCCGGTCTTTATAATTCTTGTCGATGTGACCGCGCAACTTCTTTAAAAACGCGTGAGTCTGCGGCAGGTTTTCGCAATTGGTTCCCTCCTCTTCATATAGAAACGGCACCGAGGGCAGGCGGAAGCCGTCAACGCCCATTTTCATCCAGAAGTCTACCACTTTAATCATTTCCAGGTGTACTTCGGGGTTGTCAAAATTCAACTCGGGCTGGTGGCGATAGAACCGGTGCCAGTAGTACGACTTTGCCTCTTGATCCCACGTCCAATTGGAGGTCTCCGAGTCGGGAAACATCACGCGCGCTTCTTTGTACCGATCGGGCGTCTTATTCCAAACGTAGTAATTCTCGTAGCGCGACCCCGCACGGGCTTTGCGCGATTTTTGAAACCACGGGTGTTGATCGGACGTGTGATTGAGGATCAGCTCCATGATCACGCGAATGTTTCTTCGGTGGGCCTCTTTCAAAAAAAGTTTAAAGTCGGCCAGATTGCCGTAGTCGGGATGTACATCCAGGTGGTCCGTCACATCGAATCCATCATCGCGCAAGGGCGATGGAAAAAACGGTAGCAACCAAAGGGTATTGACACCCAAATCCTCAAGATAATCAAGCCGCTGAATCAAGCCTTGAAAGTCGCCTATTCCATCGCCATTACTATCGTAGAAGGCGCGTACGCTGACTTCGTAGATGATGGCATCTTTAAACCACAATGCTGTCTGTTGTTTCCCGGGCGCTGCCATAGGCTACATGTTCGATTCGTGAATCGTGAGATGAAAAACGTGGAACGGAAGTTTATGCGGATTCAATTCGATGTAGTTCCACTCCTGCGCCCACGTGAAGTGTTCATCGGTAAACAAGTCGTGCAGCTTCACATTCGCCTTATCGGGGCGGATCGGAAGTTTCCAATGTGGCAGTTGTACGTATCCGGTTTGTACGTTTTGCGGATCTAAGTTCACCACTACCAAAACCAAATCGCTCAGGTCATCGGTTGCTTTTAAAAACGCAATGATGTTGTTGTTTTCGATCGGACAGAACGTAAGATTCCAGGTCGATTGAAAAGCCGGGTGTTGGTGCCGAATCCGGTTCATGATTGAAATGATATCCGTCATTCGATTGGTCTTGCGCCAGTTGTAATGTTTGATTTCGTATTTCTCCGAGTTGTAATACTCTTCT
>JBIIVI010000272.1:0-4660 GCA_044339555.1 Cyclobacteriaceae bacterium
TCGATGATGAATCTGCAAGATATGATCAGCGGCATGATGCCTAAAAAAGCGCGCAAACGAAAAGTTAGTGTAGCCGAGGCGCGTAAGTTGCTGCTGGAAGAAGAAATGACCAAGCTCATCGATATGGATGAGGTAAAAGAAGAGGCCATAACACGCGCCGAAAATGCAGGCATCATTTTTATTGATGAGATTGATAAAATTGCTTCGGGACATTCAAAAGGCGGTGGCCCGGATGTAAGCCGCGAAGGGGTGCAGCGCGACTTGCTCCCCATTGTAGAGGGCTCAACAGTGAATACCAAATACGGCGTGATTAAGACCGATCATGTACTGTTTATCGCTGCCGGTGCATTTCATATCTCCAAACCGTCCGATTTGATTCCTGAATTACAAGGGCGATTCCCCATTCGGGTAGAGCTCAATGCACTTACCAAAGATGACTTCATTCGCATCTTGAAGGAACCTAAAAATGCGCTCACCAAACAGTATTTTGCGTTGTTGGAAGCCGAAGGTGTGGAACTCACATTCGAGGCGGCTTCCATCGATCTGCTCGCAGATTTGGCATTCCAAGCCAATGCGGAAATGGAAAATATCGGAGCTCGCAGATTGCAAACAGTGATGAGCCGGTTACTAAACGAGATTCTTTTTGATGTACCGGATAAGATTCTCCCGGGCTCAACCGTTCACATTGATGCCGCTCTGGTGAATGAGAAGCTTAGCGGGTTAATCAAGAACAAGAATCTGAGTGAGTATATACTGTAGCAAAGCGCGAGGTCTGGTTTTTCGTCCGATTCTTCTGCTGTTTGTGCTTGGGCTACAGAGCCTGAACGCCCATGGCGATGATCGCGATACACTACGTGCGAGGTTTGTAAAACGGTATCCCGACCACATGTTCATTTACCCGCTCATCAAGCAGCGGTCGTCCAGCTTTACGGTCCAACGCAGGAACATCGATCAACAATCGCTTACATTTCGACCTAACCACTCGGTAAGCATGGGCATTGGCCTTTACGTTTTTGATGTAGGGGTGGAACTTGCCTTAGATGTGCCGTTGGACGAGGGCAGTACCAGTCAATTTGGTACCTCTAATGTTCGCGACTTGTCGGGATTGATTGTGGGCAACAACTGGGGTCTGGATTTTTTTACGCAGCGCTACCAGGGGTTTTATGTAGCCGGCCTTACACCCGTATCGGGCAATGATAATGGAGTAGCCGTGCGGTCGGACATCGCGCTTCGCAGTACGGGGGTAAATGGATTCTATGTTTTTAATAAGCGGTCGTTTTCGCTGCGGTCGGCCTACAATTTCGCGGAGCGGCAGTATAAAAGTGGCGGTTCATGGGCGTTAGCTGGTACGTTGAATTCCTCCAGTTTCGAGTCGGATACGGTGGTGCTTACTTCCCGCTTGCGAAGCCAGGTTGGCCTCCAAAAAACTTATGGCGATCTGCAGTTCACCACCTTTAGCGTGGCGCCCGGTTATACGTATAACCTGATCTACCACAACTGGTTTTTGAATTTTTCGCTGGCAATCGGTCCCGCTCATCATTGGATTTTTTATGTAGACGAAACCGGTCGCGACCGGTACGACATCATTATCAATTCGTTTATCGATAACCGGATTGCGCTGGGCTACAACAGCGACCGTTGGTTTGGTGGAATTTCGTTTGTGAATCTGGTACGTCAGGTAAAATTCAGTGAGTTTCAGGTAGCCACCAGTGCCACTAGTTTTAAGTTGCTGATCGGATATCGCATCCCCGCAAGGGGCATCTTTAAGAAACGCGCCTGGGATTTTTTGCCCCTACCCAAAGCATTGCGAAAGCACTAGTGCTTCCGTTTTTTGGGGAAGTCGAAGTCAACCAACCGGCCGCAACCCCAATAGGCATCTTGCCAGCGTGCAATCTTGAGTTGTGCTTCCACCACTCCACAGGTGGGAATGTTTTCGATCTGTTCGCCCAGTAGTCGATTGGCAAATTCAGTGAGTCCGGGATTATGGCCAAACAGAAACGCAACCTCTTCGGTATCGGGCAGGTCAGGAATATTTTTCACCACGTGTAGCAGTTGGTCTTCGCTGGCGTGGTACAAAGTTCGATCGGTTTTTATTTTGTTTTCAGTAAAACCCAATTTTTCAGCGAACGACCGGCAGGTGGATAAGGCTCGTACGGCAGGGCTGCTGATCATCCAATCGGGATGAATGCCCCGCTCGCGCAAACGCTTACCCATGATGGGCGCAGCCCGTTCGCCACGGGTGTTGAGCGGCCGATCAAAATCCGCCAGGGCCGGATCGTCCCAACTGGATTTGGCATGTCGTACAAGGAAGAGATGCTTCATTTTGGAAAGGTAGCACTTCCGTAGCAGTTGTTGTTTTGCAAGCCCGCACTTCCAAATATCTTTGTGGCATGAGTGACCTACGCCCACTGCCGAAGCGCATCAAATATAATTTGGTGTATGGGTTGGTGCGATCGTTTATTGCCGTGGCCAACCTCATGCCGCGCGTTTGGTGGTTGCGCTTGTGTGGGGCGTTGGGTGGACTGGCCTATCATTTCGCAACCGACACGCGGGAGAAAGCGCAAACCCATCTGGGCTTTGCGTTTGCAGGGCAGCTTTCGGTGCGCGAAATCATCGCGTTAAATAAAAAGATGTTTCGCTACCTCGGCATGAATGCCGGGGAGATGCTCCGCGCGATTCGCGTACAAACCCTGGATGATCTAAACCGGTTTCTCGTCACGCATGGCTACGAGCATTTTGAGGAAGCCCACCGCAAAGGCAAAGGCGTGATTTTTCTTACCTGCCACGTGGGGGCTTTCGACTTGCAAGTAACGAACATGGCCTTACGGGGATTAAAACCCAACATTATAGGTACTGCATTGAAAGACCCGCGCTTGAATGATTTGTTGTTTGATTACCGCAACGCGTATGGAGCGGTGGCCGTTGAGCGCGGCCGCGAAACCTTGCGATTGCTGAAGGCCTTAAAGACAGGTGGCTCAGTTGCCATTCTGATCGATCAAGACACCAAGGTGAAAAGTCGTTTTGTGAACTTTTTTGGAATGCCCGCAGCTACTCCGGTGGGAGCCGCCATTCTGGCGATGAAAACCGGCGCCAGCGTAGTGCCTACTTATGTTTTTCTTGACAGCGATTGGAAACAGCACATGCACATCCTGCCTGAGTTGCCTTTGGTGCTCACCGGTTATGAGGAGGCGGACATGATCGCAAATACGCAACTATACACGGATGTAACCGAGAAAATTGTTCGGCAGCATCCGGAGCAATGGGTGTGGATGCACGAGCGTTGGAAGACCCGCCCTGGTGAAGAAATTCAATAACAGCTCCCGCTATATAAAGTGATAAAGAAATAGAATGTTGGCGGTGAAGGCCGGCTTTTTGTTGTCTTTGATCTCCATCGTAACCTGCATCGTGGCTTTCGCGATGCCGCGAAGATTCACCAGCGACTCGAGTTTCACGCGAAGCCGTACTTCGTTTTCCACCAAAACTGGCTGATTAAATTTCATCTCTTCGATGCCATAGTTCACCAGCATCCGGATATTGCGCACTTCGGCAATCTGGTTCCACAAGTAAGGGACCAAGGAAAGGGTGAGGTAACCGTGTGCGATGGTGGACTTAAACGGGCTTTCGGCTGCGGCACGCTCCGGATTGGTATGGATCCATTGGTGATCAAGTGTGGCTTCTGCAAACTGATTGATTTGCGGTTGGGTAATCCGATGGAAATCGGAAACGCCAATCTCTTTACCTACCCATTGTTCAAACTCTGCGAAGCTTTGAATAATTACGGCCATACCATCCAGATAAAAGGAAAGGAAGATTAGCAATTAATTCCGTGTTAACCAATACTCGGAAAGGAATTGTTCGGCTTCGAACAGGCAGTTGCACACACGCGTACAGGTAATGACCTTTTTTTACCGCCAAGTGCAGATTTTCAAGTGGCAACATTTTTGCTCCCATTTGTTTGATGAGAACATTGATCGCGATTTTACTTTGGTTTTTACTTTTTGCCATCTGCTGGCCGCTGGCCCTTATTTTTCTTTTTTTGTTCCCGGTGCTATGGCTTTTGTTGTTGCCTTTTCGCATCATCGGCTTTACACTAGACGCGGTGGTACGGCTGATCGGGGCCTTGTTCATGCTGCCTTTCCGGATGATCAAATCCATCTAGCCCGCCGAGCACTCCGCAGTAAATGTGTACTTTCGTAGTGAACCCGGAATTTGAAAGCACGAATACCTTCTACGTTTTCCAGCGTTGTAATCTGGTCAGTCATCTCGGCCGCCTTCATCGGCCCTGGTACTGTTACTACCGCGGTGTCGGCCGGTTCGCAATTCCAACTTCAGCTTATTTGGGCTCTAGTTTTTGCCACCTTGGCCTGTTTGGCACTTCAGGAGATAGCTGCTCGTCTCACCATTGGTACGCAACTCACCCTAGGCGAAGCCATCCTTAAAAAGTTCGGGGTGGTGCGCGGTCGTTTCCTAAACAACCTTGTAGGTGGATCGGTGGTAGCGGGATGTGCCGCGTACCAGGCCGGAAATATTTTAGGTGCCATTGCGGGACTGCAGTTGTTACTGCCTGTTCAGCATACGCTGTTAGTGCTACTCATCGGTCTAACGGTTGCTGCGATACTTTATACAGATAGACGACAGACCATTTCTACTGTGCTGACTG
>JBIIVI010000020.1:0-21932 GCA_044339555.1 Cyclobacteriaceae bacterium
TGATTGAGTGGGAAAAAAACAAGCACGACTTTGGCGATGTGGTTCAGGGTACCAAAGTGGAGTACACCTTTAAGTTCATGAACAGTGGCACAGCCGCGCTGATTATCACCAACGTAGAAGTAAGTTGTGGGTGCACCACCCCAAAAGGCTGGCCTCGCGACCCCATTAAGCCTGGCGATCGGGGCGAAATTCTTGTAGCTTTCAACAGTGCCTCCAAGTACGGCAAACAAAACAAAGTGCTTACCCTGGTTAGCAACGCCATCAATCACGATGCGCGTCAATTGGTGTTTACAGCCAACGTGATCACAAAAAAGCCAGACCCTTAAGGGCCTGGCATGGTTTATTGTTGGTGGTTGAAAATTGAAGTCTGTTGACCTCACCCCACCCCCCCTCTCCACAGGAGTGGGTAATCGCCTCAAGATAAGTTGTCGAATCAGTGCTTCACTACAAACGTCAACACGGGACGTTTGGCATGTCGTACCACATCTTCCGCCACGCTGCCGGCCATTACGTGAGCAAAGCCGGTTCGCCCGTGAGTGGCCATAGCGATTAGGTCTGCATCAATGCTTTCGGCAAAACGAATAATTCCCTCTTCGGTATCGATGTCGTTGTATACATTGATGGTGTAGTTTTTCAAGCCAAGTTTCTTGGCAAACTTCGCCATATAGTCTTTTACGATGTGGTCGCGTTGGAAATCGCCCGGCGTATTGATGCGCACCAAGTGTACGGTGGAGTCGTACACTTGCTGCGTGCGCTTCACAATGCGCGAAAACACTTCCTCATCTTTCGCCATGGCAGTGGCATACACAATGTTCTTAAAGTTGGATGATCCTGGCTTTTTGTGCACGGTAAGAACAGGGCATTTGGATTGGCGCACCACTTTTTCGGTGTTGGAGCCGATGATCATTTGCTCCAGTTGGGAGTGGCCCGCAGTGCCCATCACCACCAGATCAACTTTGTGCTCCGCAATAATGGTGTTCATGCCGTGAAACGGGTTTCCCACCCGCAGTTCACCATCCACCTTTACATCCGCCATCTTGGGATCGAGCACGGCTCGCTCCAGTTGCTTACGTGATTTCTCAATCAGGCGCAAGGTAAAAAGGCGATCTTCAAAATCGGCATCATCAGCCACTTGTCCTTCCACATTAAATGATCCGCCCGTGGCTTCTTCCACCACGTGCAAAAGAATTAAACTGGCACCCGACTTGCGGGCAATATCGGCAGCAACCTCAGTAGCAATCTGAGCCGGCTTCGAAAAATCGGTAGGAACAAGAATTTTTTTCATGGTGATAAAGGTTTAAAAGACAGCGTTTACGCTACAGGTAAAAGTAACCATTTCGAGTTAATTTAAAAACGCCCATTAAGGGCAAATCACTTCCGGATTGGCCGAACCCAGCAGGGCGGGCAAAACATAAATCGAAGCCCACACGCGGGTAATCAGCAACGCCCCCAACAACAACAGCGACAGCATGGTGAGCGTTTGCAGGCGCAGCGAAAAACGTTGAATGAGCCAGCCCCACAACCAACTTACGCCCATCATCACCGGTAGCGTGCCCACACCGAATACAACCATGTAGGCAAAACCGCCTGTCCAATGGGGCAGTGTGAAACAAAAAACAAGTGCCAGGTAGGTTAACCCACAGGGTAAAAGCCCGTTAAGCATGCCGGTAACAAAAAGAACACCATGGCCTTTCTTTTTCAGTGTTGCGCCCAGCCACCGCTTCAGAAAATTTACCAGGTAACCTACTACCAAGTGTACCCCGGGAATCCGCAGGTGAGTTATGCCCGCGACTCCAATGACGATCAGCAGCATGCCGAGCCCCAGGGACAGATAGTTTTGAAAGGGTTTCAGATCAAGCAAGGTGCCGATGGCCGCAGCCAAGGCTCCCAGGATGCCATAGGTAATCACGCGACCTCCGTTATAGATTAGCTTGGCCGGCAGAAAAGGTTTGTTGAGCGTAGCTGCGGCCACCAACGGACTGCACATGCCCGCGCAATGCAGGCTGCCGGCAATCCCCATGATAAGCGCAGTAAGCCACATGCTTTAGAGAACAATCACTTTCTCGATGTAGTACTCCTGGCCATCCATGGTCCATTTCAGCGAGGCGCGATACAACCCGCGATCAGTGGCCGGCAAAGCAAACTGCTGTTCATCCACTTGTGAGGCAGAAATCTGGAAGGTGTGATCCAGCCTCGCGTTTGACGGCCGCAGCAACTTGAGCTCACCGTTGGATACCTTCTCAAAATCCGAGAATGATACCGTGATGCGGTCGGCCATAAGGCGAATCTCCGGCTTCACCACCAATAACTGGGTATTCTGCAGGCGGTTGATTTTTTGCTGGTGATTGATTTCCTCCTCGTAGTAGTTGCGCGTAACCAGTGAAATATCCTGACGCACACAAACCGTTACCAATGTGCCGATAAAGGCGGCAAACGACACGAAGGCCACTACAATCCATTTTCCAAAATTCATAATGAAGCTTTTTTGATTTTGATCGGACCCACAAAGCGAGCCGTAGCCGACTCTATTTTTTTACCATCCCGATAAGCCGACAATACGATGGCAGTTTTGGCGCCCGTCATGTCGCTTTCGGGAATCTTGACGATGTATAAGTTTTTCGCTAACCCTTCACGGGGAATGACCAACGGCTCGCTACCTATTTTCGATAAGGTAGCCGATGCGGGGGACTCTACACGAACTTCAATCGGTATATCTTCAAATGTTTTGTTGATAAACTCGATGTTGTACACGTTGGTGATGTTTCCATCCTCGGTTTTGGTGTAAAGCGTTCCTGGTGCTTTCAACACCGTCATCTCCACATCGGCCCGGGTAAAAATTAAGTACCCCAACAGCGACACCACGGCCGTTAGCACGGCTGCGTAACCGGCAATACGCGGGGTAAAGATTTTTTGTTTGCCTTGTTCGATGGCGGTGTAGCTGGAATAGCGGATCAGGCCTTTCGGATAGCCAACTTTTTCCATCACATCATCGCAGGCATCTATGCAAGCGGTACAGTTTACACATTCCAGCTGCGTGCCGTTGCGGATGTCGATGCCGGTGGGGCACACATGCACGCACAATTTGCAATCCACACAATGACCCCGCGGTTCGGTGGCGGGTTGGTTTTTCTTGAGCTTACCGCGCGGTTCGCCCCGCAGCCAATCGTAAATCACCACAATGGAGTTCTTTACCAACAGCACACTTTGCAAACGGCCGTAGGGACAAACAGCAATGCAAGCCTGTTCACGAAAGCGGGCAAACACGCCATAAAAGATTCCGGTAAAAAAAAGCAAGCCCAAAAAACCTGCCATATGGTCGGCCGGAGACTCTATCACGATTTGTTTGACTTGGTCGATACCGATGAGGTAAGCCATGGATACGTGGGCAATCAGCACCGAAATGGTGATGAACAAGAAGTGTTTGAACCCCTTTTTCAAAATTTTGGATTGATCCCAAGGTGCCTGATCCAGTTTGCGTTGTTGGTTGGCATCGCCTTCAATCCAATACTCAATCTTACGGAACACATTTTCCATAAAAATTGTCTGTGGGCAGGCCCATCCGCACCACAAACGCCCAAAGGCCACCGTGAAGAGAATGATGAACACAAACAACGTAATCAACGTAAGCGCCAGCAGCACAAAGTCCTGCGGCCAAAACGCCTGGCCGAAGATGATGAACTTACGTTCGAATACATTTAATAACAGAAACGGACGTCCACTGATTTGAAGAAATGGTCCGCCAAAAAACAAAGCCAGCAAAAAAACGGTAACAACCAAGCGGGCCGTATGGTACGGCCCGGCTGGTTTCTTTGGGTAGATCCAGACACGCTTGCCCTCGGCATCCACCGTGGACAACGTGTTTCGGTATTCCTCTTCGTATTGATAAACGGATGAACTATCAACTGCCATACCCCTCGTCCCCTTTTATTGATCGTTTTGTTTATCGTAGCAATGCCTGCGTTTGTGTGGAATCGGCTGCTGCGGGAGCTACCGGTTTCACTAAGTCGCCTTCCGGTTTTTTCGGATTTGGTGGATTCGTGCCTTGGAGCGTGAGCAGATAGGCCGATACATTGGCCATTGCCTGCGGGCTCATGGTAGTTCCCCAGGCAATCATGTTCGTACCGGTAACTCCGTTCTTCACCACCTTATACACCTCATTAATCGAACCGCCATGCTTCCAATACTCGTCCGTAAGGTTCGGGCCAATATCTCCGCCGCCATCAGGCCGGTGGCAGGAGGCACACGTGCCCAAAAAAGTTTTCTTTCCATCGGCCAACAGCGCGGCATCAGTGGTGAGGGGCACATTGTTCTCATCAATCTCCGCCACGGGGCTGGCCGCTCTCAGTTTTTTGATCTGATCGTTCGCGTAAGCTACTTCGTTATTGTACTCGGCATCGGAGAGCGGTAAGGTGCCGGTAACGTGGTAGGCCACCAGATAGAATACACTCCAAATAATTGTGCCGTAGAGCAACCATTTCCACCAAGGTGGTAAATGGTTGTCGAGCTCGCGGATGCCATCGTAATTGTGATCCAGCACCACGGCCGCTTCCTTTTCAACAGGCGTAAAGTCGTTTATGTACTGCCAGAACTTGGCCCACCAACTGGGCTCGGGCTGGTACACTTTTCCCTGGGCTTCGGCCCGGGCTACTTCCTCGCGCTTGGCCAGCACATTCAACACCTGCAACATGTAGGTGGCCACCGCCAAAACCAGCAACGCGGTAATGAACACAAATCCCACGACCACATAAAACAGCAGCAGGGAATTGTCGGGACTGGCGGCTGGCGCCGCGGGTTGTGCCACCGCCATACCGGCCCCTCCCAGCAAGAGTGAAAAGAGTAATACGATTCGTTTCATGTGTTGATAATTTTTTTGTTTATGGTCACATGGAATGGCCGAGATTATTTCCGCCAATACGGGATTGGGTGTAGGGTGTCTTAATTGCCATTTCATGGGATTAGGATTTATTCGTTTGGTTAGAAGGGGTATCATCATCGTGCAGCGGCAACTCGCTGATTTCGTTCACCAGCTTTTTGTCGGTGGTGTACACACGCCACACCATCAACACGAAGAAGGCGAAAAAGATGACCAGCGAAATGATCGGCCAGATAGCTACCTGATCGATGCTGCGTAAAACTTCTTTATACATGGCTGTGCAGATTATTGGTTAGCCGCCGTGGCATCTTTCACTTTAATGTCGCGGCCGAGGCGCTGGATGTACGCAATCAACGCTACGATTTCGGCATCGTGGTTGATTTCGTAGCCCTCTGCCTTCAGGTTCTGCTGAATGCGTTTGGCTTGCACCTCCAAATCTGCATTGGCCTTTTCTTCATAACCCGGCTCGTAAGGAACCCCAACGGTGCGGAGTGCGTTGATCTTGGCCGCAGTGCTGGCCACGTCTACGGTTTGTTCATACAACCACGGGTACGCTGGCATAATAGTACCTACCGATACTTCGCCCGGTGCCAGGAAGTGGCGGAAGTGCCAGCTGTCTGCATACTTGCCACCGATGCGGTGCAAATCCGGACCCGTACGCTTCGAACCCCAGAGGAACGGATGATCGTATACATACTCGCCCGGCTTCGAATACTCGCCATCTGTAGGGTCGTAACGCTGTACCTCGGAGCGGAACGGGCGAATCATTTGCGAGTGGCAGTTGACACAACCTTCACGCATGTAAATGTCGCGGCCTTGTACCTCCAGCGGCGTGTACGGCTTTACACTGGCAATCGTGGGAATATTACTTTTCACCAGGAACGTAGGCACCATTTCAATGACACCACCAATCAAGATGGCGATCAGCGACAACACGGTGAACAAAATCGGCTTGCCTTCGAGCACGTGGTGCCAGCCACCCGACGAGGCGGCCTTGGTCATCGGGGCCACTTCTACTTCTTCATTCGCAATAAAGCTACCCGACTTAGCCGTTTTGTAAAGATTGTATGACATGATGAACACGCCCACCAGGTAGAGCAAGCCACCTACGGCACGCAACATGTACATCGGCAAAATCTGGGTGGTGGTTTCCAAAAAGTTCTGGTACACCAGGAAACCCTCCGGGTTGAATTCTTTCCACATCAGGCTTTGTACCACACCACTGATATACATCGGCAGCGCATAGAAAATAATCCCAAGTGTTCCTAACCAGAAGTGCAGGTTGGCCATGGGAACGGAGTACAGTTTTGTATTCCACATGCGTGGGAACAACCAGTACGCCATCCCAAAAATCAGGAAGCCATTCCAACCGAGACCGCCAACGTGTACGTGGGCAATTACCCAATCCGTAAAGTGAGCGATGGCATTCACGTTCTTCAGCGAGAGCAGCGGGCCTTCTAACGTGGCCATTCCATACGCGGTAACGGCTACCACCATGAATTTTAAAACCGGATCCTCGCGCACCCGATCCCACGCCCCACGCAGCGTGAACAATCCGTTCAGCATCCCACCCCAGCTCGGTGCGATCAGCATGATGGAAAATACGGTGCCGAGCGACTGCGCCCAGTCGGGCATAGCACTATATAATAGGTGGTGCGGGCCGGCCCAGATATAAATAAAGATGAGCGACCAGAAGTGAATGATCGAAAGACGATACGAATACACCGGCCGATTTGCAGCTTTGGGCAGGAAGTAGTACATGATGCCCAGGAAGGGGGTTGTTAAAAAGAACGCTACTGCGTTATGACCATACCACCACTGTACCAGCGCATCCTGCACACCTGCATACCAGGAGTAGCTCTTAAAGAACGATACCGGCATTTCCAGCGAGTTGACAATGTGCAATACCGCTACGGTTACAAACGTGGCGATGTAAAACCAAACGGCTACATACAAATGTTTCTCCCTGCGGAGAATCATGGTACCAATCATGTTGATCCCGAATACCACCCAGATCAACGTAATGGCCACGTCAATGGGCCATTCTAATTCGGAGTACTCTTTCCCTGAAGTAATGCCCAAGGGCAACGATACCGCAGCTGCCAGGATGATGAGCTGCCAACCCCAAAAGTGCGTCCAGCTCAGCGCGTCACTGAACATACGTGCTTTCAGCAAGCGCTGCAAGCTATAGTACACACCTGCAAACATCGCGTTGCCCACAAACGCAAAAATTACTGCGTTGGTGTGAAGGGGCCGGATGCGACCGAAGGTGGTGTACTGCAGATCAAAATTAAAGAGTGGGTAGAAAAGCTGAATGGCCGCGAGCAAGCCTACGGTCATGCCCACAATTCCAAAGATGACAGAGGCAATCATAAATGCCCTGACAATGCTGTTGTCGTACTTAATGCGTTCGAGTTCCATGGGTGGCTTAGGTTATATTTTTTAACGGGATAAAAATAGAGCCGCCCCACAAGGCCCAAGATGATGTGAATTAGGCCAAAACATGATTTTTGTCAGGGTTTAAATGTAAACCCAACGCTTGTTAAAGTTCACCGAAAAACGGTTGAACAAACCCACTTATAAGAAAAAAAAACGCTGATAAAGTGACACCGAAAGAATATGGAAGAAAAATAAGTAGAAGCCAGCTCAAAAATAATTTTATCGTCCTTGCGAAGGAGGAACGACTGCGGTAATCCCATGTTTGAGCTCCGAATTGGGGATTGCTTCGCTGTCGCTCACAATAACGGAGTACTGTTGAGACGGCTTCTACGAATTAGAGTAGTGCCTTCAGGCCGCCACTTTCAGATTCTTCCGGAGCGAAGCGCGCGCCAGAAAAGCTCCGGCTAAGGTGAGTACGGCACCCAAAATCATGGCTGCGCCGGGAAAATAAAAAGGCGTATCGGGTGCAGTAAAAAAAGCGAACGTATTGGCCATGAGCAGCGGCCCGATAATGGAGGTAACACTCATCAAACTAGTTAAGGCGCCTTGCAGTTCGCCTTGTTCGTTAGCGGGTACTGCCGAAGAAATGATACCCTGAATGGCCGGGCCCGCAATGCCGCCCAGACAATACACCACGGTAAAGGCAAACATCATCCAACTTTGGCTGGCAAACGCATAACACAAAAAGCCGACTGCATACAGTGCGAGGCCCACATACACACTGCGTTGCTGGCCAAGCCGTGGCAAGATCATTCGAATCAGCACCCCTTGCACCAGCGCAAAGGCCACGCCCACTACCGTTAGGCTGATGCCGATCATTTTCTCATTCCACTGAAATTTCTCAATTGTATAATATGTCCAGTTGCTCTGCACCGCATGTGCGGAAATGTACACCAGCACGAGAGCCGCCACGAGCCCCAGAATCACGGGGTAGCGCTTCAGGTTTAGTAGGCTGTTTATCGGGTTAGCCCGTTTCCAATCAAAGGCCCGGCGATTTTCTGCTTTCAGCGATTCGGGCAAAATAAAGTAGCCATACAGCCAGTTCAAAAACGTAAGTCCGGCCGATACAATAAAAGGCGCGCGGGTGCCGAGCGAGCCCAAAAATCCACCCAGCAAAGGGCCGAGAATGAATCCCAACCCAAAGGCTGCGCCAATAATGCCAAAGTTTTGAGCCCGTTTTTCAGGCGTGCTGATGTCGGCAATGTAGGCCGAGGCCGTAGTAAAACTGGCCCCCATGATGCCCGCAAAAAGGCGTCCCACAAATACCCAGGCCAGTGTAGGTGCGTAGGCGAGAAAAAGATAATCAACGCCAAACCCAAACAGCGAGGCTAATAACACCGGGCGCCTGCCGTAGCGATCGCTTAGTCCACCCAACACCGGAGCGCAAACAAACTGCATAAGCGCATAAGCCGTTAGCAGCCAGCCTCCGTACATGCTGGCATCGCTCATGGTACCACCGGTTAGTTCCAGAATCAGGCGCGGCATCACAGGAATGATGATACCCAGGCCCGTTACATCTAATAATAAGGTAACGAAGATGAAACCGAGTGCGGGATTTCTGCTAGCCATCACGCCAAAACTGCCGGAACAAACGCGTAAAACCAAACCGGCCGCATAAAGTTGTGGTTAATTCGAAGACGCGTGCAACGCAACCCGCTTTTTCTTCGTCTTAGCCGCAAGCCCGTGCAACCTTTAGATATACTGCCGGTCTTTGCACCGATTATGAAAACGCCATGCCCCCACCTAGCAAGCCGCTATCCGTGCCTGGGCATGTATTGCTTATCCCACAAAAACCATCTTCAAAAATGAAAAATTATTTGCTGCTTGTGCTGGCGCTGCTGGCCACCACTACCTGGGCCCAGGTTAAAAAAGAAACCCGTTCTGTGCCTGCATTTACCCGCGTGTCATTCCGCGTACCAGGCCAGGCCTTCGTGCGGCAAGGGTCGCCCCAACGCGTGGAACTGGAGGGTGATGCCGGCTTTCTGGCCGAGGTGGAAACCGAAGTAAAAGACGGGCGCCTCGCGATTGGCCGCGAAGACGGCTGGCGCAACTGGAACTGGAAAGATACCGACCGCATCACCGTGTGGATTACTTTACCTACACTAGAAGGCTTGAGCGTAAGCGGCTCTGGTAATCTTTCGGGTGAAGGAAAATTTAAAGTCGAAAATCTGAAACTGAATGTGAGCGGCTCCGGATCCCTGAAGATCGCAGCTACTGCTGAAGGTGAAGTGGAAGCAGACGTGAGCGGCTCCGGGCGCCTGGAGGTATCCGGCAACTGCAAAACATTTACCAGCGATGTGAGCGGCTCCGGCCGCGTGGTGATGGACATGAATGTGTACGAGCGTGCCGACCTGGGCATTTCCGGCTCTGGCAAAATTGAGGGCGCGGGCTCAGCTGGCCTTGTGCAAGCCAACATCAGTGGCTCCGGCCAAGTGATGGCCCTGAATCTGGAAACCAACAAGTGCGATGTAAAAATCTCCGGGTCGGGCGATGTGGAAATTTCGGTGAAGAACGAACTGGATGCCAACATCTCCGGCAGCGGCACCGTGAGCTACCGGGGTAACCCCGATAAAGTTAACAGCAACTCATCCGGTAGCGGTAAAGTGCGAAGGGTGGACAGGTAGATTTGCGATGGGTGATTTGCGGTTGATGATTTAGGATTCAATGTCGTTGCCTTAAGCTCCTCTGACATCCTCTCTTTTGGAGAGGAACGAGGTGAGGTCACCAAAAAAGAGCTTTAGGAAACGACATTGATTTACGATTAGGGATTTTTGATTTGGATTATCACCTAAAGAAAAGAGCTGGCGCAGGCTGGCTCTTTTTTTTGAACAGTCACAAATGTGTTAAAGCGAGCCGTTGCTGATTTGATTCCGGTTTCGCATTTTGCCAATCAGGAAGATCGCGCAAGTTGGAATCACTCCTATTTAAGTTGTTGGAATGGTTGTATAACCAGCTTCGTGAGGCGCTAGCCGAAGTGCGTTTTCGCGCTTATTATGGTCCGGTTTTTCACAGGTTTCTTCACCATACCTATCCTTATTATCGACAACTGTCCCCCAAAGACAAAATGCCCTTCTTGCGGTTAGTCCGCGACCACTACGAGTTTTTCGAGTTTGTGCCTCGAAAAATCAAGCTCAGCCGGGCCATGAAAGCCATCATCTACAGTGCTGCTGCACAACTTGTGCTGCGGCTACCCCCCGAAAGCCTTACATTTTGGAGGCGCATCATCATCTACCCAGCTGACTATGAATCAAAAATTACGGGCCGGTGGCACCAGGGCGAGGTGAACCCGCGATTGCGAACAATTGTACTAGGCTGGAAAGGTGTGATGAAAGGGTTACACCGAACGGATGATGGAATAAACCTGTTGCTACACGAATTTGCTCATGCGCTTTGGCTGGAACACAAGCTGGCTGGAGAACACTATACCGTACTCAATCCATTTGGCGTGGCTGAATTTGAACGACTGGCTTTTGCGGAAATGCAACAACTAAACGGTAACGAGACGCACTTTTTCAGGCGGTACGCTTTCTCGAATATGGAAGAGTTTTTTGCGGTAGCAGTGGAAAATTTTTTCGAAAGGCCGGTGCAGTTACGGGCCGCTTTGCCAAGCATCTATGAGGTGCTTCAGTACACCCTGCGGCAAGATCCCGCTGCGCGTTCGGTGGCATAACATCTCCATGCGCGTGCATTGCGGCAATCCCTTTTTTTTTTCGTTAACTTTCGGATACAATTTTTAACCATGTACACCACGGGCAAAGTAAGTTCGGCCGAGGCCACGCAACTGATAGTAAAAATCGTAGACCTGGCCAAGTTACTCGGTAAGCCCGTGGCGGTAGCGGTGGCCGGCCCGGAAGGCGAACTCATTGCATTCTTGCGCATGGATGGTGCGAATGCGGCATCCGGAAAAATTGCGCAGAATAAAGCCTATACATCTGGCCGCGATGGTAAAGTAACGCGCGAAATGGGCCAATACATGCGCGAGAAAAACACCCCACCCGCATTCTGGGGTGACCTCCGCATTACTGGCTTTGGAGGCGGTGTGCCGATCGTGGAAAACAATCGGGTGATTGGTGGCATTGGCGTGAGTGGCCTGTCGCAAGACGAGGATGAACGACTGGCGCGTGAAGCCATCGCAGCCGTGTTTGGCAACTAGCTCGCGTCCTTGGCAGTCACCAGCAACCTGATTGATCCAGCGCTTGAGTTAACTTGCCTTTAACACTTTTTACAAATCGGTTAACAAACCCGTGATGACGGAAGACGCACTTTTGTGTTGTCATCACGCCTATGAAATCATTCACCTTACTGCTACTGTTACCGTTGTGCAGCCTCGCCCAACAGCGATTTTCATTTCAACGCACTTCGCACTCGGCCGAGATTTCGTTCGTGCAGTTGGACTCCGCCAAAGGATTACGCTCCACCGTGGTAGAGTATCCGAAATATCTGGTGGTGATTGAACTGCCCCTGATTGATGCAGGTGCTAACAAGGCTGATCATCTCACAGAAGATATCCCCAAAGCCCAGGAATACCTGCGCTACCTCCAGGCCGAATACAAAAAGCCGGTGAAGTATGTGCTGAGCACACACTGGCATCTGCACAGCCTATCCGGCATCACTCCGTTTTTTGAACATGGCGCACAATTGGTCGTGGCGCAGTCCAATTGGGAGTACAGCTTGCAACACGGCTTGCTGAACGCGGAGCAGGCTTCGAAGTATCGCTCACAGGTAATCAATATTAGCCGCGATACGCTGCTGCTGGCTCGCTCCGCCAACCCCATTCAAGTGTGGTGGCTGAATGAACAGTATACGTTCAAGCCCACAAAAGACTACCTGTTTTTCTACTTCCCGAAAAGCAAGTCGTTGTACGCTTCCTGCATGTGTGCGATGAATCATGTCGACTTTGCGCAACGCCCGAAGTTTGTTTACAGCGATCGCGTAAGCGACCTCGACAGCGCGATTCGAGTGCGGCAGGCGCCGGTGGATAACTTCATTAAACTCACCGCGGAATTCAATGCCGATAGTCGCGCATATCGCGAGCCGGTTCTGTCACGCACCTATTTTTCTGAGTTTATAAAACGCGGCACCCC
This sequence comes from Cyclobacteriaceae bacterium, assembly GCA_044339555.1. Classification (GTDB taxonomy): domain Bacteria; phylum Bacteroidota; class Bacteroidia; order Cytophagales; family Cyclobacteriaceae; genus ELB16-189. The sequence continues at coordinate 12,397 of JBIIVI010000020.1, forward strand.
CATGCACGTGGCCGTGAAAAAGTACACCGCGGTGCCACTCAGTCGACTGGAGCATCATCGCGATAGCGTGTTGATCGAGTTGTTCGAACAACAGGTGTCACCGGGCCTGATCAACGCAGCCGTGTACGAGTGCCTTAAAGAAAAGGACTGGCAAAAGGCCGTGGCCTGGGCGCAGGTGCTTAACCTTTACATGCCGGGCGATCCCGATTACATTGACACACTGGGCGAGACCTACTTTCTGGCCGGTAACATTAAACTGGCCGAATACTACAGCAAGTTGCTAAAGCGTCTTGATGCGGAGAATTTCCCCGATGCCATGAAAACCTGGGCGCACAATAAGGGCACCGCCAACTAGATGCGAGATTCATGACTGATCTCCCTAAAGGTTAATCCCACCACTCACTTCAATTCGCTGGCCGTCATTCCCTCCGCAAGTCATTGCTGTGGCGATCAGGCTGCACGTGATACTGATCCACGACTTGCCTTTGGCGCAATAAAACTTCCCGGGCTCTAGGCACTGACAGTCACCGAAGACAGTTTCTTTTTTCTGATCACCACGGAATTTGCTTCCGATCGCGGAGACTTTTGTTGGTGAGTTCGAGAAACAGAAATTGTTATCCTTATTTACTTAGCAAACGTGAAACTAATATATTACTTTCACGTTTGTTAAGTATATAATTTAGGCTTCCGACACCTAAGAGGTGTCCTGACGCCTTGAAACTAATTGACTATTTTTTATGACACAACAATCCCTCGGAGAATTTGAAGAACTGGTGCTGCTGATGGTAGCTGCGCTGCACAATGAAGCCTACGGCGTAGCTATACTCGAAGGCCTGGAAGAAAAACTCAAGAAGAAAGTCAACATCAGTGCTGTTCACGTAGCGCTCAAGCGAATGGAAGAAAAAGGTTTTGTCAAGTCCAAGTTTGGCGGCATTACCGAAGAACGCGGTGGCAGGCGCAAAAAGTACTATTCGATTACCGCGGCCGGCAAAAAAATGCTTGACAATCAGTACGCCTTGAGGACAAGTATTTATGAGCAGATTCCGAAAATTTCTTTTGGATAGATTAAATCAGTAGGCAATTAGCAGTTGGCAGTACTTGCCTACTGGATACTGCCTACTGCCAACTTAACAAAGGAAGACTTGAAAAAAGAAAGAACATATCCTCCCAAGCGCCCCCTCCAGTTTCTCCGCTGGTTCTGCCGCGAAGACTATCTCGAAGAGATCGAGGGCGACTTAACGGAGGTCTTTGTAAAGCAAGCTGAAACATCTCCGCGCAAAGCGAAATGGAAGTTTACCTGGAGTGTGATCAAATATTTCAGGCCGGAGTTTATGAAGTCATTTAAGAATTATCAACCTAATGCATACGGTATGTATAGAAGCTATTTTAAAGTCGGTTGGCGAAATCTTTTAAGGAACAAAGTATACTCATTTATCAACATTTTTGGTTTGGCGGTCGGCATGACAGCGTGTGTGTTGATTATGCTCTATGTAGTGGATGAAATGAGTTATGATAAGCACCACAAAGATGGCAATCGTATTTACCGGATTGCCTCTGAAGTAAAGGGGGAAAAGTATGTTGCAGCCTCTGCCCCAATTGCAGAGGGTTTGAAAAAGGATTTCCCGGAAGTAGAGCAATCAACTCGGTTATTGAGATTCCCGGGATCTGACAAAATGTTGCTCAAGGCCGAGAAAAGCCAAAAACAGTATTTTGAAATCAACGGTTTTTATGTTGATTCTACGTTCTTAAGAGTCTTTACTTACGATCTCGCATCTGGTGATGTGAACGCGCTGAATGAGCCCAACACAATAGTTCTATCAGAAGAAATTGCAACGAAATTCTTCGGAAGTGAAAACCCCTTGGATCAAGTGTTAAAAATCACTCTTCCTTTCGGGGATTTTAACTACACCATAAAAGGTGTATTTAGAAAAACCAATAAGTCTCACATCCCAGCCAACATGTTGCTCTCTATGGACAATAGTGATGTGGGGAACTGGGTGAAGAATCAGCATAACTGGGCTACCAACAATATTTTTCATACGTATGTAAAACTGAAAGCTGGAACCGATTCAAAATATTTTGAAAGCAAGCTCACCAAATTTCTAGAGCGTAACGGAGAAGAAGATTTGAAGGCGGCAGGGTTCAGTAAATCGCTATTCATTCAGCCTCTTCCTGATATATATCTACATTCAGATTACGGATTTGAAGTAGGCCCAAATGGCCGCATCAGATACCTCTACATTTTCACCTCCATTGCTGCTTTTTTACTACTCGTTGCTTGCATCAACTTTATGAATTTGAGCACGGCGCGAAGCGAGCGCAGAGCAAAAGAAGTTGGTTTGCGAAAGGTAATAGGCGCTGAGAAATACTCGTTGATGGGCCAGTTCTTGACTGAATCAATACTTACAAGCGTTCTGGCCTTGCTGCTGGCAGTTTTGCTCATTCAACTTACTATCCCTGTTTTCAATCAGCTTATTAACAAACAATTGTCGTTAATACAATTGCCCAATGTTTATTTCTGGTTGATCGGTTTAACTATTTCAACCGGCTTGTTGGCTGGTTTATATCCGGCCTTCTATCTTTCTTCTTTCCAACCAGTTACCGTACTGAAGGGAAAATTTGTGAATACGTTTTCCGGTGTGCTGATTAGAAAGGGCTTGGTGGTCTTTCAATTTACCATTTCAATCGTACTCATTCTCAGCGCAATATTGATTGGAGATCAAATGAGCTTTTTGTCGAATACAAATTTAGGTTTTAACAAGAACCAAAAGATCGTACTCCCCATTCAAACAAGTGAAGCCAATAAAAATGCGGAAGCACTTAAAGCCACACTATTAGACAATTCAAAAATAGTAGCAGCCACACACGCTTCAAGTTATCCGGGCATCGAAAACATAAATGACATGCTTTTCTATGCGGAAGGAAAATCAATTAATGAAACGGTTGATATAATCATCTGCAATGCAGGTAACGACTACCTTGAAACCTTGGGTATTGAACTCTTACACGGACGTGGGTTCTCAAAAGAGTTTACGGGCGACTCGGCTGCGGTTGTATTAAATGAAGCAGCCGTTAAACAGTTAGGGTATGCAATTGACAACGCGGTAGATAAGAACATCTATTTTGAATGGCAGGGTAATAAATTTACCATGAATATCATTGGCGTGGTGAAGGATTACCACTTTCAAAGCCTGCATCAGGAAATAAAACCGATGGCGTTGTCAATATCTCCCTTCTTTGGTTCACCCATGAGTTACCTTATTCTGGATACTAATACTTCCGATTATGCTGACCTGATTGCGCTGCTGGCGGGAACATGGAAGAAGATAAACAGCGATTCTCCGTTTGCATACTCTTTCTTGGATAAAGACTTTCAGAAGAGCTATGAAAAGGAAGAGCTTACGTTAATGCTCATTCAATTTTTCACCCTGATTGTGATTGTTATTGCCTGCCTGGGCCTTTTTGGATTAGCCAGCTTTACAGCCGAGCAACGGGTGAAAGAAATAGGCATTCGCAAAGTGCTAGGCTCAAACATATCACAGATAGTTATATTACTATCCGAAGATTTTTTAAAATTGGTGATCCTCTCTTTCATCATTGCCTCTCCCATCGGATATTATGCAATGAAGGAGTGGCTTCAAGGCTTTGCCTATCATGTAAACATCAGTTGGTTGGTATTTGCGGTGGCGGGCATCTCGGCTGTATTGATCGCATTGATTACAATCATTTTTCAGGCAATTAAAGCCGCATCATTGAATCCGGTAGACAGTTTGAAATCCGAATAATGAAACCCACTCCTCCGAAGCGCCCTCTCCACTTCCTCCGCTGGTTCTGCCGCGAAGATTATCTCGAAGAGATTGAGGGCGACCTGACGGAGGTTTTCATCAAGCAAGCGGAAACATCTCCGCGCAAAGCGAAATGGAAGTTTGCCTGGAGTGTGGTCAAATATTTCAGGCCGGAGTTTTTGAAGTCGTTTAACAATTATCAGCCTAACACATACGGTATGTATAGAAGTTATTTTAAAATCGGGTGGCGAAATCTTTTAAGGAACAAAGGATACTCCTTTATAAATATAGGTGGCCTTGCTTTGGGCATGGCTGTAACCATATTAATTGGCTTGTGGGTACGCGATGAGTTGTCTTTTAACAAGCACCAGGAAAATTATAAAAGCGTGGCAGCCGTGCTTCAAAACAATGTTGTGGACGGAGTCATCGATACCTATTCAAGCCAGTCGTATCAGTTAGGCCCCGAACTTCGCAACAACTACGGAAATCTTTTCAAGTATGTAGTGATGTCAACTTTCCCGGAGAGTTACATTCTTGCCCATCAGGAAAAGATGTTCAGCGCGGTAGGTACTTTTACCGAGGCAGATGGCCCAGACTTGCTCTCCCTCCAAATGTTGTATGGAACGCGCACAGGCTTGAAGGACCCACGTTCTATTTTGCTTTCCGCTTCGGTATCGAATGCGTTTTTTGGTGCCGTTGATCCGATCGGTAACGTGTTAAAACTCGACAATGATGTTGATCTCAAAATAACTGGTGTGTATGAGGACATTCCCGACAATTCTAACTTTAAAGGCGAGTTTGGTTTTATTGCCCCAATTGAAATAATCGTAAATAGAGGCGGGCGAAATTTTGGTTGGGGCAACAACTGGTTGCAAGTGTTTGTGCAAGTGGCCGAAAATGTGGACATGCAGCAAGCTTCCATCGCCATCAAAGACGCCAAAATAAAAAACGTTGATGAGGACGATAAACGCTTCAAGCCAGAACTTTTTCTACACCCAATGCCCAAGTGGTATTTGTACTCCGGATTTAAGGATGGGGTAAATACTGGCGGTCGCATTGAGTTTGTCTGGTTGTTTGTTGCTATTGGTGGATTTGTGTTGTTGCTCGCCTGCATCAACTTTATGAATCTGAGTACGGCCCGTTCGCAGAAGCGCAGCAAAGAAATAGGCGTCCGAAAAGTAATTGGATCGGGTCGTGCGCAGCTCGTTCGCCAGTTCCTTGCTGAATCGTTGCTCGTAGTCACGTTGGCATTTGTCTTCGCCATTCTAATAGCTCAACTCTTTCTCCCCTGGTTCAATGAAATTGCTGGCAAGAACATCCGCATCGATTGGCTAAACCCCTGGTGGTGGTTGGTATTGATTTCCTTTGTCTTACTGATTGCACTTGTTTCAGGAAGTTACCCATCCTTTTATTTGTCCTCATTCAATCCCACTAAAATACTAAAGGGTACTTCCAAGATAGGCAAATATGCAGCCCTGCCGCGCAAAATGCTGGTCGTTGTTCAATTCACTGTTTCCGTTGTACTCATCATTGGTACTATAGTAGTTTATCAACAAATTCAATTTGCCAAAGACCGACCTATTGGATATGATCTGAACGGGTTGATCACCGTGCCCATCAAAACACCAGAAGTAAAAAAGAATTACAGTGCCATGCGAAATGAGCTGTTGGCCGGTGGTGTGGTGTCCGAAGTATCAACCTCCGAAACAACGATTACCAATCTTTGGCCATCGGACTGGGGATACGAATGGACAGGTAAAGACCCCCATTTTCAAGATCATATTTACAGAGGCGCCATCGATTATGAATTTGGTAAAACCGTAGGATGGAAAATAAAGGAAGGACGTGATTTCTCCAGGGACTTTCCTTCAGATTCCTCGGCCATCATACTGAACGAAGCCGCGGTAAAGTATATGGGTTTTAAAAACCCCATTGGAGAAATTATTCGTTCCTTCGGAAGAAGTTATACCGTGATCGGAGTGGTGAAAGATATGGTGACTCAATCGCTCTACGAACCGAATAAGCAAACTGTTTTCTTTCTGGATCAATTTAATCGTGCCAGTTTCATTAATGTCAAGGTCAACCCACAGTCAAGCGCGAGCGAAGCGGTAGCCGAACTGAACCGAATCTTTGTAAAACATAATCCAAACACACCCTTTGAATACAAATTTGCTGACGATGAGTTTGCAGAGAAATTTTCTTTTGAAGCCCGTTTTGGTAAGCTGGTAACCATCTTTGCTGTGCTAGCAGTTTTTATCAGTTGTCTGGGTCTTTTTGGCCTCGCTTCTTTCGTTGCGGAGCAACGCACCAAAGAAATCGGCATCCGAAAAGTGATGGGCGCATCAGTCGCTCGTCTCTGGCAAATGTTGTCGAAGGACTTTGTTGTGTTGGTCATTTTTTCTTGTTTCATCGCTATGCCCATTGGTTATTATTTTATGAATGAGTGGTTGCAGTTCTATGAGTACAGAACTGAAATTCGATGGTGGATATTTCTGGCCACAAGTATCGGGGTCCTTATCATTACGCTACTAACGGTAAGTTTCCAGGCTGTAAAGGCTGCATTAATGAATCCGGTGGACAGTTTGAAGTCCGAATAATGAAGCCCACGCCTCCCAAACGCTCCCTTCTATTTCTTCGTTGGTTCTGCCGCGAAGATTATCTCGAAGAGATTGAAGGCGACTTGACGGAGGTTTTTGAAAAGCAGTTTGAGCAATCTCCGCGCAAAGCGAACTGGAAATTTGCGTGGAGTGTGGATCAAATACTTCAGGCTAAAGTTTATGAAGTCGTTTAAAAACCATCAGCCTAACGCATACAGTTGGCCTCAAAAAACCGCTTAAAACCAGGCTCGTATTTTCGAAAGGTGCTTCGGTTGATCCGAAAGAAGTTGGTGTGCAACACATCAAAAAAAGTAAACTCCCGCTCGAACTCCGGCCAAAAAAAACTGAACAACTCTTTTTTACAGTAGATCAGATAGCCTTGCACTTGCTTATCGCGATGCCAACTGTATAGGTGGCCGGGAGATTGAAACACGAGAAACGAGTCAAGCTACGAATCGTTGTTATGGTCGTACTGAATGGCGGTGGAGCCAGCATTGGTGATGAGTGAGATGAAGTAGAAATCTATCTTAAAGGGCGGCATCACATTGCGGGTGTGCGGATACGTGTCTTCCATTCGCAGGCAAAAGAACTGAGCATTACGGGTGCGATGGATGGAGTGAATGCCTTCCAGAAAGTCGTTGATTTCGCGGAACAGAGGAACGGAGGCCGTGGTGTTCATGAAAGCCGAAGGTACAAAATGTGGCGACCATCAAATCCGGCCGCGCGAACTACACGCCAGACATTCGTGTTAAATCGAATAACTAACTTTCACAAAATATTCAACCATGCAAATCGCCATCATCGGAGCCGGCAACGTAGGCTCAGCATTAGCCGCTGGATTAATTCGAGCCGGACATGTTGTACGTTTCGGTGTCCGTAATCCGCTTTCAGCTAAATCCGAAAGAGCCGCCGGCTTGGTTTCGGGAGTGAAGTTCCACTCCGTTAAAGAAGCTTGCCTATCAGCCGAAGTGATTATCGTAACCACTCCCCCGGAAGTGGTTGAGTCATTGATTGCTGAATTCGGAGCCGTCAGTGACAAAGTGATCATTGACGCGACCAACTCGATTCGCACGCGGCCCGAACCCTATGCTACCGCCTTTCATGCGATTAAAGCGCTCACGGGTTCTAACCGCGTGGTTAAATGTTTTAACACCACGGGTTTTGAAAACATGGGCAACCCGAATTATCCCGGTTTTGATGGCATCGACATGTTTTGCGCGGGCAATGATGCAAGCGCTAAAAAAGTCGTACAGCAATTGGCCATCGATATCGGCTTTGGTGCATGTTGGGATTTTGGAGGTGATGACAAAGTAGAGTTGCTGGAAAAGTTTGCGTTGAGTTGGATCAACCTCGCTATCATGCAAGGCCATGGGCGCAACCTCGCCTTTAAAGTGATCAAGCGCTAACCGTGAACCGGTGGCCGCGGGTGATGTGGATATTATATCAGTCTACTTCAACAACGCAACTCCGCCCCGCTTCTCGCGCACCCCGTCCTGCGGGCGGAAGGAGCTCACGTACTTAACAATGTACGCATACGTGCCGGGCGGTAACGGCCCACCCGCATTGTTGTAAGTGCCGTTCCATCGGAAGTTCCGATCATTCGATGAATACACCAGTTCGCCCCAACGGTTGTAGATATACACCTCAAAGCGATCGTCTTGCACGAAGAAAGTAAAGACCCGAAACTCACGGTTCTCTGAAATGGCGCTACCTGGACGGAACGCATTGGGCGCTTCCACCGTAGGCACGCAATCATTGAGTACTTCGGTTACGTCCCGCGCCTGGCAACTGAAGGAATTGGTCAGCAACACCTCATAGCGCCCTTCGCTGTCGGCCGTGTAAACTTGGTTGGTGAAGTTGAGCGTTAGTTGATTTTTGAACCATGCATAACTCTGGAACGAGCCCGGGTCTAGCGCCACCTGGCGCGTGGCCGCGTCTTGATTTTCCGGGTCGTTACAAATCACTACCCGGTTGGGGAGTTCGCCTGCAGGCAAAGGTGCCCGCACAATATTTATGGTAGCGGATGCTGAACAGCTTCCCAACGTTGTGGTAACGCGGTACAACCCCTCCTGGGTTTGTTGCGTGGTGGCAGTGGTTACTCCCGCCAGCGTAGTACCAGCCCGCTGCCATGCGAATACCGGATTAGCGAGTGTGGGATTGGCGGTCAACGTGAAGGGTTGTCCATCCTGACAAGGCGGTGTAGACGTTAGTCCGACCGTGAGCACGCCCACTACCCGTAAGGTAAGTGGGTTACTGCGCGGTGTAGTACACCCCGAAACCGGATCAAAAATCTCTACCGCGAAAGCGGTGCCGTTCTGTGTGGCCGAAAACGTCTGATTGCTGCCACCGAGGCTCGTATCCAAGGTGCCATTTCGGTACCACCGATAGGTAAAGTTGCCCGCCGGAGTCACGTTTACCACTACAGCCGTTGCACACTCGGTAGTTTGTGAGAGCAAAGGTGTGCCAAGAGCCGGACCCACATTTAGGGTGGTGGATTGCGTTGTCGGACACTGGCCTGCGGCGGTGGCGGTAACCGTAAACGTGGCTGCACCGATATTGGGCGCCAGGTTAATCGCTGCCAGATTAGTCGCCCCCACGATGGCCGTGGGCGGTACACTGCTCCAGGTGTAAGAAGTTGCGCCGGAAGCAGTGAGCGTCAATGTACACAAGTTGGGAGTAAGCGTCACGGGAACGGGCGCATTGGGAGTTACCGTTACGTTCGTGGAGTTGGTACAGCCCGCATTGTCGCGCACCTGCAACACATAAGTGCCGGCCGTCAGTCCGGGTGTTGCAAACGTAGCCGGCTGGTTGGTAAGTGTAGTCGCTACACCTGTGCCGCTGTTCGTGATTGTAACATTTTGTAATGGCGCACCGGCCGTGGTAACCACGTTGTACACCACCGGATCGCAGTTCGGTGGCACGGGTGTGGCGGTAATGGTGAAAGTCGCATCGGTTAAACCGATGGAAGAAGACAACGAGCAACCTGATACCTGGTCGGACACCACCACCGAGTAGGTACCCGCAATTCGGCCTCCGATTGGCCCCACCACAGACGGAGCCACTTGATCAATACCTTGCTGACTAAAACCTCCGGCACCACTGAGAAAATATTGGTAAGGTCCACCCGCAGGCGTAGACGTATTCAACGTGAGCG
>JBIIVI010000036.1:0-17923 GCA_044339555.1 Cyclobacteriaceae bacterium
ACACGAAATATTGGAAGAAATGCGAGAATTAGATAGAGAAGCCGATGAAGTGTTGGGAAGTATTGCAAACCTTATTGTCTGAACCTTGATTTTTAGGATTATTAGATTACTTGATTAAATAATGAAAGAGCAGGAACTCACCCATAAAATAATTGGGGCGGCTATGGAAGTGCATAAGCATTTAGGCAATGGTTTTCAGGAGGTGATCTATCAACGTGCATTGGCTATCGAGTTGCAATTACAAAATATCAATTTCATCAGAGAGCAAGAAATGCCGCTGCACTATAAAGGTTATGATGTAGGCACAAGACGAGTTGATTTTTTTATTGAAGACAAAATAATGGTAGAGATAAAAGCAATCATCAATTTGGAAGATGTGCATTTGGCACAGGCGATGAACTATGTAGAAGCATATAATCTTGAAATAGGACTTTTAATAAACTTTGGAGCTAAGAGTCTGCAATTTAAGCGAGTTCACAACAACAAAAGAAAAGCATGAAAGAAATCAAGCAATCAAGAAAATCAAGTATAATCAAGGTTCAGACAAAAAGTGCGGAAATCTTAAACTCAATTTTGGAATTGATATGAGCTTCGATAAACTCAGCTACAAGAAAGGCGATGCCCTGAGCCTGCCGAAGGGTTGGGAAATAAAGAAGTTGGGGGAAGTTTGTGAAATGTATCAACCCAAAACCATTTCTACTAAAGAAATGGTTGAAGATGGTGAATACCCTGTATTTGGAGCAAATGGAATTATTGGTAAATATGACAAATACAATCACGAAGAACCTCAATTACTAATTACTTGCAGGGGTGCAACTTGTGGCTCGGTTAATATTAGTGAACCTAAATCTTGGATAAATGGGAACGCAATGGTTGTAAGACCAAAAGACCATTCAATCGATTTGAAATTTTTAGAGTATTTATTTCGTGGTGGAATTGATTTATCAAAAACAATAACAGGTGCAGCACAGCCACAAATTACAAGACAATCATTAAACCCGATTGAAATATCTTATCCAAAATCCCTTCCCGAACAACAACGCATTGTTTCCATTTTAGACGAGTGCTTTGCCGCCATAGACAAGGCAAAAGCCAATGCCGAACGGTGCCTGAGCCTGTCGAAGGCACTTTTTGAAAGCTATTTGCAGGGGGTGTTTGACCCTTCGACACGCTCAGGGCAGGGAAAAAAGGGTGATGGTTGGGATGAGAAAACTATAAAAGAAGTTTGTGAATTAAAGAGTGGAACGACTATTTCAACTAATCTTGAAAGAACAGAAGGTGATGTGCTTTATGTGAAAGTTGGTGATATGACTTTGCCAGAAAATGAAATTGAGATAAACACTTCAAGCCGTTTCGTGAATAGTAGTGAAGTTAAGGCAAATCAAATCATTCCAAATGGAGCAATAATTTTTCCAAAGCGGGGCGGTGCAATTGCAACGAACAAAAAAAGAAAGATTGTAAAACCGACTATTGTTGATTTGAATACGATGGCAATCATTCCAAATAGTAAAATTGACGCGGATTACTTTTTCCATTGGTTTCAGCTTATTGATTTGAAGACCATAAGCAATGGAACTTCAATTCCACAAATCAACAATTATAGTTTTGATGAAGTGAGAATTCCATTTCCCAAATCAAAAGAAGACCAACAAACCATCGTCCGCCAATTAGATGCCCTGCGAGCCGAAACACAAAAGCTGGAAGCGGTCTACCAAAAAAAACTGGCGGATTTGGAAGAACTGAAAAAATCTATGTTGCAAAAAGCATTTGCGGGTGAGTTGAGGACTGCAAAAGCGGTTGAGGTATGAGTTGGAACGAAAAGAACATATTGAATGAACCAGCCGGGGAGTTGCGTGGTGGTGGAGACATTGTTCATAGCCGAAATGTCGAACCAAAAGTCGAAAGTTTACGAGTACTGTAATGGAAGAACACAAAAACACAGATAAAAAGTCACTCAAATTCCTTAGCGGTAAAAACACAGATTGGAATGAGTTAGCAAAAGACTGTGTTTGCTTTGCCAATGCACAGGGTGGTTTTATTTATATTGGGATAGAAGACAAATCAACGCTTCCACCCGAAAAACAAAAAATTTCTGACAGAAGCCTCCCTGATATCATTCAGAAAAACATTGCACATCGAACAGTCAATGTAGGTGTGGCCGCGACAATTGAAATTGCTGAAAACAATGCAGAGTACATCCAATTGCAGATTTTCAGAAACGCTCAAACCATTGCCTCAACTACTGATGGAAAATACTACATAAGAGTTCACGATGAATGCAAGCCTGTTCCGCCCGATGAAATGGCCCGTTTGGCTTCGGATAAAAGTGCTTTCGTCTGGGAAGAGCAAACGACTAAACGAGTGCCATACACTCAGTACGATCAACAAAAGCGACTAAACTTTCTGAGTGATATTAGAAATTCGGGGAGAATAAGTCATTTTATTAAAGAAATGAGTGATGAAGAAATCTTGGATTTTTATTTTATTCAGAAAAATGGCTTTTTAACCAACTTGGGAATTCTCTGGATTGGCAAAAGAAATGACAGGGCTTCGCTTTTGTATCCTCCTGCCATACAGGTAATTCGTTTCGATGATAAAGATGAAAAAGTTTGGAAATTGCTGTTGGATGATTACTTCTCAAACCCAAAAGAATTATTGGAACGAGTGTTGAATGATGTTCCCGATTGGCAAGAAAGCGTAGAGGTATCGGAAGGAATGTTTCGGAAAAACATTCCTTTTTTTCCTATTGAAGTAGTAAGGGAGTTAGTGGTAAATGCATTAGTTCATAGAGTGTACACAACAAGGGGTGATATTTTTATCAATATTTACCCCGATAGAATGGAGATTCATAGCCCGGGCAGATTGCCCTTTGGGGTAACTCCCAAAAATATCTTGAGTCAATCGATAAGACGCAATGAACATCTTTCAAAGGTGTTTTACGACTTAGGCTTAATGGAAAAAGAAGGTAGCGGTTATGATTTGGTATATGCAAAATTACTAGGTTCAGGAAAGCCTTTGCCCATCGTGAAAGAAACTGATGAACGTGTCACCGTTATTGTGAAAAAACAATTTGTGAGCAAGGAAGTTGTCCGTTTAATGGATAAATCAAGCAATGAATTTTCTTTAAAACAAAAGGAACTTATTTCATTGGGCTTATTGGCACAACAGCAATCCTACACGGCAACAGAACTTTCAAGCATCCTTAATCAAAACGAAGAAGTTGGTTTAAGAAGTTGGTTGGGTAGATTAATAGACCTGGAACTGGTAGTTAAAATGGGTAAAGGGAAAGGAACTCAATATGCGGTAAACCCTGAATTCATTAGAAAGATCAACTTCAAGGGAAAAACTAATCTTAAGAATATAGAAGATTACCGCTTAGAAGAGTTGATTTTTAAAGATTTAACAGCTTATCCGAATAGCGGCTTTGGCGAGATTCATCAAAGAATTGGTACCGAAATTAATCAGTTCAAAGTAAAAAGAGTGCTTAGATCAATGGTAGACAGAGGTATCATCGATTCGCTAGGCGAACGGAAATGGACTAAATATTTTATAAAGCAAAACATGTAAGAAAATCGATAAATGCTCTATAAACTGCTTTATAGAAATGGGGCAAATATGCCAGTTACATACCTATTTGGCCATAAAATCTCATGTGATGGTCATGTGATCAAGCGCCCTTACGTCTTCTGTAACTCATTGGTAAACAGTGTGTTTTTATGTGGCGGTTATGTGATAACACCTCAAATAGTACCCTATGAATGAAGCACAAACCCGGGCAGAACTCATAGACCCCAAGCTAAAGGCTGCAGGTTGGGGTGTAGTGGCGGGTTCGCAAATTCTTCGCGAAGAAAGGGCCCAGATAACGGCCGGTAAGATTCAAACCGGGGGCAGCCGGGGAAGATTGCTCAAAGCCGACTATATCCTCGCTTACAAAGGCATCAAGTTGGCCGTGGTAGAAGCTAAAAGCGATGAACAAGAAGTGGGCGAAGGCGTGATGCAAGCCAAACAATATGCCGAGAAGTTAAAAGTAGAAACCACGTACAGCACCAACGGAAAAGCTATCTATCAAATCTGTATGAAAACGGGCGAAGAAGGTTTGGTAACCGACTTTCTAAGCCCTGATGAACTTTGGAATAAATCGTTCAACACGGTGGCTGAGCCTGTCGAAGTCAACGTGTGGAGAGAAAAATTTGCCAGTGTTCCGTTTGAAGACAAAAGCGGAAGTTGGCAGTTACGATACTATCAGGAAATAGCCGTTCAACGAACCGTTGAAGCTATTGCGCAAAACAAAGACCGGATTTTGCTCACCCTTGCCACAGGCACAGGAAAAACGGCAATTGCTTTTCAGATAGCCTGGAAACTCTTTCAAACCCGTTGGACGGTTCGACAAGCTCACCGCCCTGACGAGCCGGCCCGCAGGCCAAGAATTTTATTTCTCGCAGACCGCAATATTTTAGCAGACCAAGCCTACAATTCGTTTTCGGCATTTCCCGAAGATGCTTTGGTGCGGATAAAACCCAATGAGATCAAGAAAAGCGGAAAAGTGCCCACCAACGGCAGCATTTTCTTTACCATTTTCCAAACGTTTATGAGCGGGCCTTCGACAAGCTCAGGCTCCGCTCATCCGACAAGCTCACCTACGGCTGGCGAAGAAATAGATTTTCCAGAAGTCCCGGACACTGAGCTTGCCGAAGTGGACGCATACGGATATATGTATATTCTTCAATGTGTCGATCGAAGCTTTTATACTGGAAGCACTAAAGAATTAGCACTGAGAATAGAACAACATAAAAACGGAGAAGGCGCAAATTTCACATCAAAGAATTTACCTGTTAAGTTAGTTTACTATGAAACATTTGACAGAATAGATGAAGCTTTCAAAAGAGAAAAGCAAATTCAAGGTTGGGGCAGGGCAAAGAAAATCGCTCTCATAAAAGGCGATCTTGAAAAACTAAAAAAACTTTCAAAAAGCAAATCGGTGCCTGAATCGGGAATTTCGGTGCCTGGGCCTGTCGAAAGCACGGTGCCTGAGCCTGTCGAAGGCACACCCTACTTTGGCGAATACCCACCCGACTACTTTGATTTTATCATCATAGACGAGTGCCACCGTGGCGGAGCCAATGACGAAAGCAATTGGCGGGGCATTCTGGAATATTTCAGTCCGGCCGTTCAATTGGGTTTAACCGCAACGCCAAAGCGAAAAGACAATGTGGACACCTACAAATATTTTGGCGAACCTGTTTACATCTATTCGTTAAAAGAAGGAATCAATGATGGTTTCCTAACGCCTTTTAAAGTAAAACGCATCAAAACCACCCTAGATGATTATCGCTATACCTCGGATGATACGATTGTAGAAGGAGAAATTGAGGAAGGTAAACTCTATGAAGAAAAAGACTTTAACCGCATGATTGAAATTGTAGAGCGTGAAGCAGCGCGGGTAAACATCTTTTTAAGTGAAGCCAATCAAAACGAAAAGGCAATAATCTTTTGTGCCAATCAGGCACACGCAGCATTGATACGGGATTTGGTAAACCAACATGCTAAGAGCAAAGACCCTTTTTATTGCGTTCGTGTAACGGCTAATGACGGTGAAGAAGGCGAAAGACTTCTGAGAGAATTTCAGGACAATGAAAAAACATTACCAACCATTTTGACCACTTCGCAAAAACTCTCCACGGGTGTAGATGCACGAAACATCCGCAGCATTGTATTACTACGTCCGGTAAACTCGATGATTGAGTTTAAGCAAATCGTGGGGCGCGGCACACGTTTATTTGATGGCAAGGAGTTCTTTACCATTTATGACTTTGTAGATGCTTACAAACTCTTCAGCGATCCGGAGTGGGATGGGGAGCCAATCGAGCCAGTGGGTGCCACCCCGAAGCCGTACCCGGAGAACGAACCCGATCCGGCAACACCTCCGGTGGTAACTGATCCGCGCGAGCCAGGCCAAAAGAGATCGCGGGTGAAAATAAAACTGGCGCGCGGAAAGGAACGCCTCATCCAGCATACTTCGCAGACTTCCTTCTGGAGTGCAGATGGAAGGCCGATTTCGGCCGAGGAATTTTTACAGAATCTATTCGGTGAGTTGCCCAAGCTGTTTAAAAATGAAAACGAATTGCGCGTGATTTGGGGTAACCCCCTTACGCGCAGAACATTGCTCGAAAATCTCGAGGTGGCCGGGTTTCCAAAATCCGATCTACTAACGCTGCAAGCGCTGGTGGACATGGAAAAAAGTGATCTGTACGATGTGTTGGAATACGTTTTCAATGGCGATTACGTGGCCATGACCCGCGAAGCCAGAGCCAAAGCAGCAGAAGCGACAATTTTCGCTTTACTCAACGACCAACAGAAAGAGTTTATCACTTTCGTATTGAGCAAGTACATTGAAACAGGAGTGGACGAACTCGACCAAGACAAACTACCAATCTTGCTGACAAACAAGTATCAATCATTGGAAGATGCCAAAGAGATTTTGGGTGACGTTGCAAACATTAGCAGACTGTTTATAGAGTTTCAGGAACATCTTTACAAACAGAAAGCAGCGTAATGACAGGACAACAAAGCGCACCGCCAACCCACAGCCAAAGCAAGCCAACGAGTGTGCTTAAAGTATTGTAATTGGAAAGATTGAGTTTCGAAAAATGCCCCACCGCACCACTACTAAATAAAGATTGTTGTAGATTAATGGCTGCCAGGAATACAGGCTACGAATAAAATGAGGCGAAGACCCTACGGTCGGCAACAAAATGGTTAAAGGATAATTCCCTAGCTGATTTTGGTCTCAGCGGGGTCTTCGCCCCGAGACTCCGCGTTGCTAACCTTTTGGTCTTAGCGGCATCTTTGCCCGGCCTCGTGCGAGCACGATGCGGAGAGTAGTTCAGGCATCGTCCCCGGCCGCCCGCGCGCCAGCTTAGTGGGAGACGATGCGTGGCGGGTAGGATTTCACTGCCATCCCTGGCTAGGAATGCTTTGGCATTTCCCCACTGCACATTTTTTTAACTCAATTTTATGCCGACCCGCAAACGGCACATTGGCTTTTGCCGCTACCCCACAAGCCATCCCTTCAGGCAGAATCCAAGAGCCGTTTCTGCCAACGCACTGTTTAAAAATGACTTTTCATATCTATATTGTCAGGTTTATCCTGACTATTTCACTATAAACAATAATTTATTGAAAAATCAAGATCACAAACTCAATTATCTTTCGTATCATTACTGTCAGGTTTATCCTGACATTGTTACTATGAAGAATAAATACATTTCAACGCAATCAAACGAGCTTCTGTACTATTTCAACGGACAGAACAGGAATTGCTTTGACTATTCTTTGGCTTACAAAGCCCTGCCAAACTCCAAAGCAAGTGCAGTAAGAGAACTACTGAGCGACATGACAAAGAGGGGTTTGCTGATGCGTTTGAAAGAAGGTGTTTATTACATTATTCCGTATGAGCAAAATGCAGAGAATTTTATGCCCAACTGGCACTTGATAGCAGAACATTTGGTAAATGATGCCAAACATTATATCGGCTATTATTCCGCTTTGCAGATACATAACCTCATTACACAACCATCTTTGAAAGAACAAATCGTTGTATCAAAACAAATACGACCATCGGAAATAAAAATCAAAGAAGTTCCTTTTCAATTCATCTATCACAACGAGAAACATTTTTTCGGTTCAAAGAAAATGTGGATTGACAGCTTCAATAAAGTGTTGTGTTCCGACTTAGAAAAAACCTTTATTGACTGTTTGTTTAAGCCTGATTACGCTGGTGGCATTGTTGAAGTAGCAAGAGCAATCTACAGTTCTAAAGACAAAATAAAATATGATATACTTCTTGAATACGCTAAAAAGTTCGATTCGCAAGCGGTAATAAAACGATTGGGTTTTATTTTAGAAACAATGGACATCAACACCCATATTGTTCAGGAATTACAATTGATTAAAACCGACTCTTATGTAGTGCTTGATACAGAATTGCCTAAAACTGGAAAACGAATTAGTCGTTGGAGTATTCA
The DNA here is from genome assembly GCA_044339555.1 of Cyclobacteriaceae bacterium. Classification (GTDB taxonomy): domain Bacteria; phylum Bacteroidota; class Bacteroidia; order Cytophagales; family Cyclobacteriaceae; genus ELB16-189. The sequence continues at coordinate 8,025 of JBIIVI010000036.1, forward strand.
GCAAAATTTGGAAACCGGAACTATCAAATCTGCTATCTACACATGATTAAACCGGTAGAAATACAGCAAAAAGCTAATGCAGTACGTGTTCGTGACCAGCAGATTGAAAAGGATTACATCCTTTCATGGATTCTATTTGGCATTTCTAAACATGAGGAATTTTCAAAGACAATCGTTTTTAAAGGTGGAACGGTTCTAAAGAAAGTCTATTTTGAAGATTACCGATTTTCGGAGGACTTGGATTTTACATTGCTGAATGCCGAAATATCGAATGAGCAAATTTTCGCATGGTTCAACGAGGTTTTTGAATTCATAAAAGATGAAGCCAATATTCCGCTTGACATCATTGACAATAGTGAACACGAAGACGGAGGCATCAACTTTTACATCAGCTACATTGGTCCGCTTGGCGGACAAGGGAACAACAAACGAGTAAAAGTTGATATTTCACGTAGTGAACAACTGGTTTTTGAACCAGTAATGAATGACGTCTTTATTGGCTATTCTGATTTGGAGGAACACCAATTGTTGTGTTATCCGTTAGAAGAAGTTTTAGTTGAAAAAATGCGTTCGGTGATGCAACGTATGCAAGCTAGAGATTTTTATGACATCTGGTATTTGCTGGAAGAACATGAAATGGATGCTGATTTTTATGTAAGTGAATTTGAAGCCAAATGCAAAATCAAGGGTTTACAGCACACAGATTTTCCGAAAAAATTGAATGAAAGATTACCACAATACAAAGGCCGCTGGAAAAGCTCCATGAGTGAACAAGTAAAGGACCTGCCCGACTTTGACCAAGTGGAACGAGAAGTGCAACGACACTTTAAAAAATTGAAATTCTAGCAATGAACTGTCACGAAATAGAACAGACCGTAAAACGAATGATGGAGAATTTTTCGAAAGAGAATTTTCTCTTCGACCCGATTACAAGAATCTGGTAGCAAAAGATTTGAAACTGGGTAAGAATCTGGATCTATCTATCAAAGATTTGCCCAATCATTGCCGGAAATGCACGAAAGCAAATTGAAACCAAGATAGGAAAGAAAATTGTGAGTAAGTTGAATGCAAAGCAGATTGAAGGAGGAAAACCGAAGCGGAAAAAGCTAAAATAAGTGTCACAATTTAGTTATCCGAAATCATCGGACAACTCTAATCAAGTTTCACCTGGCCGACCTACAACCAGGGATTCGTTCGAGTCCAAATCGTTTTGCGGGGTTAGCTACCGCGCGGCATGTTGTTTGATCCACTCCCGCGCATTTACAAATGCCTCGATCCACGGGCCCACTTCATCGTGTTCTTTGGATCGGGTATAGTGCGGCCAATTCCAGGGAAAGATCGAACGCTCAATGTGCGGCATAATGGCCAGGTGGCGTCCGTCCGGCGAATGGACAGCCGCGATGGCATCCTGCGAATCGTTCGGGTTGCCGGGATACGCCTGGTACGTGTAACGAGCGGCCACCGGATAATCCGCAGGGTTCGCCAACACAAACCTCCCTTCGCCATGCGCCACCCACGCGCCCAGCGTAGTGCCTTCGAGCGACTGCAACATCAAGGACTTGTTTTTCGGAACGGTGAGCAACGCAAACGTGGATTCAAACTTACCCGAACCGTTGTGGTGCATGCGGGCGTGTTCATTCATCGGCAGGGTTCGGTTCACAAGTCCCAACTCCATCATCAATTGGCAGCCGTTGCAAACGCCCAGACTCAGGGTGTCGGGCCGTTGGTAAAACCGTTCCAACGCGGCGCGCGCTTTTTCGTTGTACAGAAAAGCACCTGCCCAACCCTTGGCAGAACCGAGCACATCCGAATTGGAGAAGCCACCTACAAACACAATCATTTGCACATCGTGCAGGTCTTCGCGCCCGCTTACCAGATCCGTCATGTGCACGTCTTTCACATCAAAGCCCGCCAGGTACAGCGCGTACGCCATTTCGCGGTCGCCATTTACGCCCTTCTCGCGGATGATGGCTGCGCGCTGGCCGGTCATGGTTCTGCGGGTAGCATCAATTCCAAATGTGCTGAATTGGCCATCGAAGCGTTTGGGGAACGTGTACTGAAGCGGCTGCCGGAAAATTTGCTCGCGTCTTTGCTCGGCATGGCCGTGTGGCCGCTGGAGGCGATCAAAAAGATAAGAGGTATGAAACCAAGTGGCGCGTAGCTGATCAATCGACCAGGTTTGCTGGCCGGTTTGCCGATGATCGATCACCAGCGTACGCTGTTCAGTCACGGTTCCAAGCACGAGGTGTCGGACGCCCGCGTTCTTCAGCGAAGCCGCTGTCGCGTCTGCATCCTTCACTTGGATAACCACGCCCGGGTTTTCGCTAAACAATGCGCAAATCACATCCGCGTTCAACTCGCTCAACCGAATCTCTAAACCAACTCTCGGCGTGGGGAAACACATCTCGAGCAGCGTGGTAACCAGGCCGCCCGCAGAGATGTCATGCCCGGCCCACACATGGCCATTCGTAATCAATTCCTGTAGGATAGCAAAAGCTTTCTTAAAATACTCAGCACTGGCAATGCGTGGAGTGGTCGTGCCCAATGAATGAACGACCTGTGCAAACGAACTACCGCCCAGCACGAGTGGCTGCTGCGAAAAGTCGATGTAGAATAGGGTAGAAGAAGTCGGCTTCAATGCCGGCGAAATGGTTTTGCGGATGTCGCTCACTTCGGCTACAGCCGAAATAATAACCGTTCCGGGCGATAACACCACTTTTCCATCCGGATACTTTTGCGCCATCGACAAGGAGTCTTTGCCGGTGGGGATGTTGATTCCCAACGCACAGGCAAAATCGCTTACGGCTTCTACGGCTGCATACAGCCTTGCATTTTCACCCGACTGTTTGGCGGGCCACATCCAATTGGCACTCAGCGAAACTCCCGCTAGCCCATGTGTGAGCGGGGCCCACACCAAATTGAGCAATGCTTCCGCAATTGCCAGTTCGCTGCCATGCGCTGGGTTTACCAGTGCAGCGCCGGGTGCATGACCCAAAGCAGTGGCAACACCGCGGTGGCTCGTAAAGTCCAGTGCCATCACGCTCACGTTGTTCAGCGGTAACTGCAACTCCCCACACGCTTGCTGAGTGGCCACTTTTCCAGTTACGGAGCGATCGACTTTGTTCGTGAGCCAGTCTTTGCAGGCAACAGCCTCGAGTTGCAAGACCTGTCCCACATAACGTAACAAGTTGTCGGGAGAATAGGTTGGGTTCGCGAAGGCGGCCGTTTGTGTCTGGTCGTGTAGAACAGTTTTGGGTGAAGAGCCAAACAGGTGCGCCAACTCCAGCGCGACCGGTTCGGTATGCTTCGCCTTATTGCGAAACGAAAATTTCTGATCACCTGTGGCTTCGCCCACCACATACATGGGGGCGCGTTCACGAGCGGCAATTTTTTGCAACGTAGCAATGTCGTTCGCATGAAGGGCCAAACCCATACGTTCCTGCGACTCGTTGCTGATGATTTCTTTTTCTGAAAGGGTGGGGTCGCCCACCGGCAATTGATCTACGTACAGTGTGCCGCCTGTTTCTTCCAGCAGTTCGCTAAAGCAATTCAGGTGCCCACCTGCACCATGATCGTGAATCGACACAATCGGGTTTTCAGCAGATTCCACCAAACCACGCACGGCATTCATGACGCGCTTTTGCATTTCCGGGTTCGAGCGCTGCACGGCATTTAATTCAATGGCGTTGGCAAACTCGCCGGTGGCCACAGACGACACCGCGCCACCACCCATACCAATGCGGTAATTGTCGCCACCCAGCAACACGATCTGGTCGCCTGCTTGCAGGTGTTCTTTCTTGCTGTGTTGGGCGTTGGCAAATCCCACACCGCCAGCCAACATGATTACCTTGTCAAAACCAAAGGCATGTTGGTTTTCAAAATGCTCGAAGGTGAGAACGCTGCCGCAAATCAGCGGCTGTCCGAATTTGTTTCCGAAGTCGCTCGCGCCATCGGAGGCTTTGATCAAAATCTCGGCCGGTGTTTGGTACAACCAGGGGCGTTCAGCAAAAGCCTGCTCCCAGGGCCGATTCGGTTCCAACCGCGGATACGAAGTCATATAAACCGCTGTCCCCGCCAAGGGCAAAGAACCCTTGCCTCCTGCGAGGCGATCGCGAATCTCACCGCCCGATCCGGTGGCCGCGCCATTGAAGGGCTCCACGGTGGTAGGGAAATTGTGCGTCTCAGCTTTGAGCGAAATCACTGAGTCGATATCCGTTAGTTGAAAATAAGCCGGGGCATCTGCTCGTACCGGTGCAAACTGCTCGATACGCGGCCCCTGAATAAAAGCCACGTTGTCTTTGTAGGCCGACACCAGCCGATTGGGATTTTGCTGCGAAGTTTTTTTGATGAGCTGAAAAAGCGTGAGGTCTTTCGTTTGACCGTCAATCACAAACGTGCCGTTGAAAATTTTGTGGCGGCAGTGCTCGGAGTTCACTTGCGAGAACCCAAACACTTCACTATCGGTAAGTTTGCGGCCAAGCTTCCAGGATACGTCTTGCAGGTATTGGATTTCTTCCGCGCTCAGCGCGAGACCTTCTTTTTCGTTGTAGGCCGCGATGTCTTCAATTTCAACAATGGGCTCGGGTGCGTGGTGGATGGTAAATACCTGTTGATCTAACGAAGTGTAGATTTGTTGTAACATCCGGTCGAAGGCAAAGCTGTTTCCGGTGGTGGCCACAAACTCTTCTATGCGCGCAATTCCGGTCAAGCCCATGTTTTGGGTGATTTCTACGGCATTGGTACTCCAGGGTGTAACCATCTCTTTACGCGGGCCAAGAAACGAACCCGGCAGTTGTTTTTCCGCCAGCGGTTGCGCACCCCCAAAAAGCCAGATCAGTTTTTCAATGTCGGCAACGGAGAACGGCTGTTGGTGCCCCACGGCATAGATGTGGTGGGCCGGGGTTTTAAAGAATACTACCATGGAATGCGGCGCGATTTAAGGCGCCAAAAATACAATCATTTTGGACTCTATTCGCTGCGTGAATGTGGCTTTTTGATGGGTCGGAATGGCGGGTAAAAAACGGTTTCCTGCTGTCGAAATGAGCGTAATGCTTCTATACCCGCGGCTTTTTCAATTAAATCATTGTGGCCGGCTTCCAGTTCCACGAATTGCGCGTGCGTTAGGCGGCCTACAAACTGCTGCATGTTTCGGGTGGTGATGATTTTGTCGTACCGGCCGGTGATCATAAGCACCGGGGTGGGGCGCGTGTTAACTAGGTTTTGAATATGGGTGAGGTTGAACTTCAGATGCCTGAAATACACCCACGTAAAGTAAACACGCTTTCGTTTTTCTTCCGTATTCATTTGCGATTCGGCAAAGCGCAAGATACCCTTGTCCACTAACTGCAACGCGCGCAGCGTTTTGATGATGCGATACAACCGATCCGGCTTCAAAATCATACTTCTAAAAAGCGCACGTGTGGCAATGGGGTAGGTGGCCAGGCTGTACCAAAAGTTGGTCTTGATGCCATCGGGGGCGATCAGCACAACACGATCAACCCGGTCGGGATACGCCTCTACCGTAGCCAGCACAAATTTCCCACCCATGCTAAAGCCCACTAACTCAAAACGCTGAATATTTTCTTGCGCAAAAAAAAGGTCGAGGATTTTTCTCCAATCGGTTTTTTCGAGCGGTTCGCGCGACGGCCAGTCGCTTTGACCGTGAAAGTAGAGATCGAAAGCGTAAAGCGTGAAGTCATGCTCCAACACAGCCAACCAATCCTGAAAAACATGCAGGCCTTGTCCGAACCCATGAAACATCAGCAGCTTCCGGGCCCCGCTACCACCTTTGGCATAATGCAGGCGGCTGCCTTGGTAATGCACATAATGGTCGCGAATCAGCATCAGGCAAAGTTACAGGTTCGGCCGGGCTCAGGAGCAAGCGCGTATAGAATTCATCAGTTGAAACCCGCTCTAAAAATTTACCCACCTTTGTTACAATAAATGCACCCCCGGCCGCGACTAACCCATTATGCCGCGAGCCATTACCCTCACACTCCCGATGCAAGAAGCGATTAAGCGAAAAACCTTCCTCAGCGAAAAAGACAAGCTGTTAGGGTTCATCCGGCATCGTGTGTCCAATGCTGAAGAGGCCGAGGATATTCTGCAAGATGTGTTTGTGCAGTTCGTGGCCGGTTTTGAGTCCATCGAGTCGGTGGACAGGGTTACTTCCTGGCTCTACAGCGTGGCACGCAACAAAATCATCGATCGCTACCGAAGAGATGCCGCCCGCCCTCAAAAGGCCGATTTGGAGGGCATTACGAAACATGAGGAAGAAGCTCCGCTCACCTTGCAGGAGATCTTGCCGGATTTAGGGAACACACCCGATTCCGCGTACCTGCGCGATGTGATTTGGGAAGAGATCATGGATGCACTGGATGAACTTCCGGAAGAGCAGCGCCAGATTTTTGTTTGGAACGAATTGGAAGAACGCAGCTTCCGGGAAATTGCCGAAGAAACGGGCGTATCCATTAACACGTTGCTATCGCGAAAGCGATATGCCATTCAAAGCCTCCGCAAACGGCTTCAGAAATTCTACGATGACCTTAAATAACAGAGACGCAAAAAAATTGAGATATGAGATGCCCATCAGCAAAGCAGACCAAACGGAATGATAAATCTGCATGGGCATTCCATGTGACCACTAAAAAAACAATTATCAACATATGAAACCGAGCATGATGAGATTTCCCACACCGGGGAATGAAAATGGCGAGGTTCCATCTGTCTCAAAACTTAAAATTATTTTCAGATGAAAGCCGCATGGATCGCAAAATTCTTTTTTCTGGGTTTGGTAGCCCTGGCCGCCATTGGCGGAGTAACCATGGTGTTATGGAATTGGTTGGTGCCCGATCTCTTTCAAGGGCCTGAGCTAACCTTCTGGCAGGCGCTAGGCTTGCTGGCCCTTACTAAAATTCTATTCTGGTCGTTTGGAAAAGGTGGCTACGCCCGAAATCGCCCCTGGGGCTACCAGTGGAAGCAAAAGTGGCAAAGCATGAGCCCCGAAGAGCGCGAGCAGTACAAAGCCCGGATGAAAGAAAAATGGTGCGCGTGGGAAGAGAAGCAGCCGAATGGGCTAAATTCAAACGTTTGAGGCACTTTTTCTTAAATAATTCTCAGAAAATTCTCCTGGAAAGCTAAACCAAATTCGGACTTAGCCGTTGTAGGAAACTGTGGAAACTTTAGAGTTATAAAAAGTTTCCATCGTTTTCTTAGAATTTTATGGAAGAAATAGACGTCCGAAATCGCATTCTATCCGGCACCGAAGAGCTTTTTATGAAGTACGGGGTGCGCAGCATTTCGATGGACGACATCGCGCGACACCTGGGGGTTTCCAAAAAGACGCTCTACCAACATTTTGCGGATAAAGACGATCTGGTAACGCATGTGTCCAGCAGTCATCTGGATCGTGACATGGCCTTGTTTACTGATCTGAAAAAACAATCCCGCAACGCCATTGAAGAGTTGGCGAAGATTTCGGTCTGGATCAAAGAAGATTTGGAGAAAATGAATCCCACCCTCATGATCGACATCCAAAAGTATCACCCAAAGGCATTTGGGATTTGGGTGCACTACAAAGAGAAATTTGTGCGCGAGTCGGTGGTGCAAAACATTGAGCAAGGCAAGCACGAGGGTTATTTCCGACCCGAGGTAAACGCCGAGGTGATTGCCATTTCCCGCTTATTGCTGTTGGAGGCTGCGTTTGACCACCGGCATTTTCCGCCCGAAAAATTCAAGCTGGTGGATATTCAAAGCCAACTCTTCGATCTGTTTGTGTATGGCCTCTGTACCGACAAGGGCCGCCAATTGTACGAACAGTATAAGCATCGCCATGAAACCCCAATACCCATCCAGTAACATCCTGAAACAAAAACTATGAAGCGAATAATTACACTTTTTATGCTGATTGGCTGGTTGTACCCCGCGGCCGCTCAGCAACCTGCCAGCCGATCGTTTACGCTGGAACAATGCATTGAGTATGCCTTGCAAAACTCTATTGCCGTGAAGAACGCCACCCTAGATGAGGAGATTGCGAAAGCCCGTGTAAAGGAAACCATCGGCATTGGCTTGCCTCAGATTGATGGAAGCGTGGGCATTCAGTATAATGAAAAGCTGCGCAGACTATTTGTGCCGTACACCGGTCCCGGTGGTTTTTTTGATTTGAGTTCAGTACCTGGTATAGCTATAGGCGATGTGGTGGCGTTGGCCAACCCGTTCCAGCTGAAAAGTGCGGGAGATGCCGGCTTAACCATCAGCCAAATTCTGTTTAACGGTTCTTACCTGGTGGGTTTGCAAGCATCTGCTGCCTATAAAGCGCTTTCGGTAAAAGCGGCCGGCCAAACCCGCGAGCAAACGATCGTGAATGTGTCGAAGGCTTATTATCTGGTCGTCACCAACCGGGAGCGCATCAAACTTTTTGATGTTAACATCGCGCGGGTGGACACGCTGCTGCGCAATACCCAAGCGCTCTTTCAAAATGGGTTTGCCGAACAAATCGATGTAGATCGCGTACGGGTAACGTTCAATAATTTGGTGACTGAGCGCGATAAATTCAAAAACATCCAAGTTATCACCAAGGAGGTTCTGAAGTTCCAAATGAATTATCCGATGGCCGAAGACTTTGAGGTGTTGGGATCCATCGATCAATTCAGTGTGCCGGCTTTTGATGAATACGCAACGAACTGGTCGTACAACCAGCGATGGGATTATCAACTTGTGCAAGCCAACAAGCGTTTGCAAGAGCTCGATCTCAAAAACAAATATGCAGCAGGTGTACCCAGTTTAGTGGCATTTGCCAATGTGGGCTACAATACTTCTGGTAACCGCGTTAACCAGTTGTTTCGCACCGAGAGCGGTGTGGTGGACGATGGCCAGATTGGCCCCGACAGTTGGTACGGTTACTCTTTGATTGGGGTTACCTTGAATGTGCCGATTTTCAGCGGCTTGCAGCGCACCTATCGCGTGCAGCAATCCAAAATGAATTTGCTAAAAGCCGAAAATTCAACACGGCAATTAGAATCGGCCATCGACTTGGAATTAAAGCAGTCGAAGATTACGTTCGAAAATGCGATGCAGACGCTCAAGTCGCAAAAGGAGAATATGGACCTCGCGGCAAACGTAGCGCGAGTAACTAAAATCAAATACGAACAAGGCGTGGGCTCCAGCCTGGAGGTCATCAACGCGGAAGCCAGCCTGCGCGAAGCCCAGATCAACTACTATAATTCGCTGTACGATGCGTTGGTAGCCAAAGTAGACACTGACAAAGCCTACGGAAAACTGAATCCTTATACAGAAAAATAAAAGACCCTTCCCAATATGAAATCAATTGCACACATTTTCGTACTCATCAGCGCTGTCGTGCTCGCCTCATGTGGCGGCAATGGCGACAAAGCCCAACAGCTGGAGGCGTTGAAGAAAGAACAGGCAACCCTTAACAAAAAAATTAGTCAACTCGAGTCAGAGTTGACAACGGGAGGCACAGAGACCGGATCGGTCAAGGCCAAGGAAGTATCGGTTTCGGAGTTGGCTCTTCGCCCTTTTGAACACTATGTACAAACCCAGGGTAGGGTAGAGTCTATGGAAAACATTTTGGTGAGTGCCAAGATGATGGGCATCATCACCCACGTTTACGCGCGTGCCGGTGAGCCGGTAACCAAAGGCCAAACGCTTGCCCAGATTGATAACTCAGTGATCGTTCGCTCCATCGAAGAGTTGAAATCGGGAATGGAGTTGGCGAATACCGTGTACGAGCGTCAGAAAAACCTGTGGGATCAGAAGATCGGTACGGAGATTCAGTTTCTACAGGCAAAGAACAACATGGAGAGTTTGGAGAAGCGCCTGGCCACATTGAACGAGCAGAACGAAATGTCGAAAATCAAGGCACCGGTTAGCGGTACGGT
>JBIIVI010000306.1:0-3979 GCA_044339555.1 Cyclobacteriaceae bacterium
GTAGATGAGGTGTTTGTGCGGCTGGGCGAGAACGTAGCCCCGGGCATGCCTGCGGTGCGGGTAGTGAATGCGGCTGATCTGAAAGTGAAGTTGGACATTTCCGAATCTTTTGCTGCCCGGATTGCCCGCGGCAACAAAGCCATTATTTCGTTGCCCGGCGGTGAAAGGAGCATTACTGCTCCGGTTACGTTTGTGGGGCGCAGCATCGATGCGCTTTCGCGCACCTTTTCGGTGGAGATTAAACTGCCCGGCGGCAGCGATGTGCGCCCGAACATGACGGCCGTGGTGCGCGTGGTGTACGAGTCCGTGCCGCAGGCCCTGGTGGTGCCTGTGAATGTCATTCAAAATATCAATGGCGAAAAAGTAGTGTACGTGGCGGAAACCAACGGCACCACTACGGTGGCCCGCAAACGCGTGGTGCAGGTAGATGGTGTATTTGATAACCTGGCGCAGGTATCGAAGGGACTTGCCAAGGGTGACCGGGTGATCACGTTTGGTTATCAGGGCCTGAACGATGGCGAAGCCATTAAGATCTAATTCCTTTTTTTAACGCGCTGGATATGCAAGACATAGAAAAAGAATTTAAGCCCACCAGTTGGGCGATCGATAACCGGGTAAGTATCTACATCGCCACGGTAATCATTTGCCTGGCCGGGATTTTTACCTACGTGCGGCTTCCGAAAGAGAATTTCCCCGAGGTGGTCTTCCCGCAGATTTACGTGCTTACGGTTTATCCGGGTTCGTCTCCGTCCGACATTGAAACGCTGGTCACCAAGCAAATCGAAAAGCAGGTAAAGTCGATTGCGGGTGTGAAGAAAGTAACCAGCAACTCCGTACAGGACATCTCCAACATCATCATCGAATTTGATGCGGATGTGGATGTGGACGAAGCCAAACGAGAAGTGAAAGATGCGGTGGATAAAGCGAAGAGCGATTTGCCCAACGATCTGCCACAAGAGCCGCAGGTGATTGAAATCGATATTTCAGAGGTGCCAATCATGAATGTGAACATCTCGGGCGATTACGATTTGCAAACCATCAAAAAGTATGGTGAACAGATTCAGGATCGCATTGAGAGCTTGCCCGAGATTCGCAGAGTAGATCTGGTGGGTGCCCTGGATCGCGAAATTCAAATCAACCTTGATCTGTACAAAGCGTCCGCCGCAGGCATTGCATTTTTTGATGTGTACAGCGCGATCAATTCGGAGAACAAGATCATTTCCGGTGGTCAGTTAAATGTGGGTGGCATGAAGCGCTCGCTAAGCGTGAATGGCGAGTTTAACTCAGCCGAAGAAGTGGGCAATACGGTAGTTACGTCCACCAAGGGCGCGAAAGTGTACCTGAAGGATATTGCCGAAGTGGTAGATTCGCACAAGGAGCAGGAGAGTTTCGCCCGGCTGGATGCCAAAAACGTAATTACGCTAAACGTGATTAAACGCTCCGGTGAAAACCTGATTATCGCCTCCGATCAGATTGTCGAGATCGTAAAAGAGTTTGAGGCCAAAACGTTACCACCGGGCATGAAGGTAACCATCACAGCCGACCAAAGTGAGAACACGCGCACCACGCTGCACGATTTGATCAACACCATCATCATCGGGTTTTTGTTGGTAACATTTATCCTGATGTTTTTTATGGGTGCAACGAATGCGATTTTCGTTGGCCTTTCTGTGCCCATTTCAAGTTTCATCGCGTTTCTGGTATTTCCGTCGCTGGATTTCACATTCAACCTGATGACGCTGTTCAGCTTTTTGCTGGCCCTGGGTATTGTAGTGGATGACGCGATTGTGGTGATCGAGAACACCCACCGCATTTTTGATAACGGCAAGGTGCCGATTAAAAAAGCAGCCAAAGTAGCGGCCGGTGAAGTGTTTCTGCCGGTGTTGTCGGGCACGCTGGTGGTACTGGCGCCTTTTTTCCCGCTGCTATTCTGGCCGGGTGTAATTGGTAACTTTATGTACTTCCTGCCCGCTACGCTAATTGTTGCGCTTGTAGCGTCATTGCTGGTGGCCTACATCATCAACCCGGTGTTTGCGGTGGATTTTATGAAGCCGCACGATCACGACCATGACAGCCAATCGAAGTTTACGCGCGGGTTCCAAATCACCGCCATTGTATTTGGCGCGTTTGCCCTGATCTCGTACCTGGTAGGTGCTTTCGGGCTGGGTAATTTTGCGGTAACGTTGTTTGGTGTGTACGCACTCCACCATTTTGTACTTAACCGGGTGGTGAGCAAGTTTCAAACCAGTACCTGGCCGCGTGTGCAGCAAGCCTATAAAAATTTGCTGTCTAAATTCCTGGTGGGCTACCGGCCGCTGGCGGTGTTGGGCGCGGTGATCGTGTTGTTTGTCTTCTCCATCATCTTCACGGCCATCCGGCAACCACCGGTGGTGTTCTTCCCGCAAGGCGATCCGAATTTCATCTTCGCATATATCCGCATGCCCATTGGCACGGATCAGCGCGTAACGGACTCAATCACGCAAGTGGTGGAAAAGCGCGTGCGCGATGTGGTGGGCGAAAAGAATCCGATCGTGAAGTCGGTAATTGCCAACGTATCAATAGGTGCTAACGAGAATCCACTGGAGGGCGGCACAAATGCGAGCCCGCATCTGGGCAAAGTAACGATTGCGTTTGTTGGTTTTGCCGAGCGCGACGGACAGAGCACCGCGGTGTATTTGGATAAAGTGCGCGAAGCTACCAAGGGCATTAAAGGTGCGGAGATCTCCGTTAATCAGGAGCAGAACGGGCCGCCCACGGGAAAACCGATCAATATTGAAATTGCCGGGGATGAGTTTGATGTACTTGTGGCCACGGCCAATCGCGCCAAGCGCTATTTGGATTCGCTGCAAATTCCGGGTGTGGAAGAATTGAAATCCGACTTTCAAAGCGATAAGCCGGAAGTCGTGGTAACGATTGATCGCGAAAAGGCAAACCGCGAAGGAATCTCTACACAAACCATCGGCAATAATCTGCGCTCTGCAATCTATGGCTTGGAGGTTTCCAAATTCCGCGATGCGAATGATGATTATCCCATCCAATTGCGTTTGAAGGAAGATCAGCGTAACGATGTAAACGCGTTACTCAACATTCCCATCATCTACCGCGATATGAACATGGGCGGTATGGTGCGCGAGGTGCCACTCTCGGCTATCGCCACCATCGATTACTCGAATAGCTATGCCGGTATCCGCCGGATTGACCAGAAGCGCGTGATCACACTTGCCTCCAACGTGTTGGGCGGTTATAACGCCAACGAAGTGGTGGCGGAAATTCAAACGGCGTTGAATTCTTTCAGTAAGCCCGATCAGGTGGAGATCAAAATGACGGGCGAGCAAGAGCAACAGAAAGAAACATCCGACTTTCTTGGTGTTGCATTCCTTGTCGCTTTCGGTTTGATGTTTATGATTCTGGTTACCCAGTTCAACTCATCCAGCAAACCGTTGATCATCCTTTCTGAAATTCTATTCAGCATCATTGGTGTGTTGATTGGTTTCTCACTCTTCAAAATGGAGATTTCGATTGTGATGAGCGGCGTAGGGGTGTTGGCCCTCGCGGGGATTGTGGTGCGGAATGGGATTCTTTTGGTGGAATTCAGCGATTTGCTTGTGGCACAAGGCATGCCGTTAAAAGAAGCCGTGGCTGAGGCTGCCAAAACCCGGATGACGCCCGTAATCTTAACCGCGCTTGCTGCTACGCTTGGCTTGATTCCGCTGGCCGTTGGCTTGAACATCGACTTCGTGGCGCTGTTCACTGAGCTGAATCCGCACATCTTTTTCGGAGGGGATAACGTGGCCTTCTGGGGGCCGCTGTCCTGGACCATGATCTTTGGATTGTTGTTCGGAACGCTGCTTACACTTTTCCTCGTGCCGGTAATGTACCTGATGGTGGGGAGGTTGAAAGAGCGTATTGCGCAGTGGCGCGGCAAACCCCTCAAAGAGGAATCCGCATTAATCACCGAATAAAATAAAAACGATAGGGA
>JBIIVI010000273.1:0-4479 GCA_044339555.1 Cyclobacteriaceae bacterium
GTGCGTTGGCTGCATTAAAGTCACCGAAATGGTTTAGTAGGAGAGAGCTATGAAGTCAAACGTTCGCCTTGTTCGTGGACGGTTCTGTCGTCCACGGCTTGGCGCTAACGTTTGTGTTTGTGTATTGATGATATATTATTTATGTCCAAATAGGGCATAAAATCTTCAAAAATGACTTAAACGCTTCAAAAACGCTGATATATTTTTTGTGCAGGTGGGGTATCATTGGGGCTTCGCTTCATTTGTGCCAGTGCCATCTGGATCCCGCAACTGACGCTTTTGTACAATCTTATCTAGCGGACTTTCAATGTTCTCCAAAGCGAAACGTGTTACTTGAGCGTAGATTTCCGTGGTTTTAGGCGATTCGTGACCGAGCAGTATTTGAATATACCGCGTAGAGGTGCCGCTCTCCAACAAGTGCGTTGCAAACGAGTGGCGCAACATGTGTAAACGCACGCGCTTTTTTATACCTGCGCGCTGCACGGCCTGCTTCAACACTTGTTGCAAACTACTGGCGCTGTAGCGATCGCCCTGCACCCCTTCAAACAGCCAGAATTTAGGATTGTACTGCAGGATGTACTGCTCCAAAATCGGCACCAGGTTTTGAGCGACTACTGTTTGCCGATCCTTGCGACCTTTGCCCCCGCGAATCAACACCATGTACCTGTGTAAATCCACATCGCCTATGCGCAAGTTAATCAGTTCGCTTCGTCTGAGTCCGGCCGAGTATAGCAGCATGAGCATCACCCGGTGCTTCAGGTTATCCAGTGCTTCAAAAATCCGCATCACTTCTTCGGTACTCAACACCTCCGGTAAGCGATGTTCCTTCATTGGGCGATCGAGATAGTACGTTTTGCGTGGTTGCAGCAGCATCTTCTCATAGAAAAACTTGATCGCATTAATGGCCTGGTTCTGGGTGCTGCGGCTTAGTTTTCGCTGCTCAATTAAATACAACACATAGTTGCGAATTTCAAACTCCGTCAGGATTTGTGGGTCTTCATCCACATAAAACAACATGAACTCTTTAAACGCCTGCAAATAGGTGCGTACCGTATTGGGCGAGTAGGCGCGCAGATTTAACTTCTGCTCCATCATGCGCAAAGCCTGAGCCTGGATGTCAGTAAGTTTCCCCGGTTGCGAGGTACGCTTGCGGCCGCCAACAATCTGAGCCAAGTCGGAGGTAGTTGTGGCCGGCAGTATCCTCGGTGGGGCGGCTACCACAGGAGCGGCTTCAGGCTCGGCTGGCGCGTTGGCGGTATTTTTAATCAGCGTAATGTCAACCCACGCAATTCCCTTAAAGGCCGCAAAAATCTCGCCCAACAGGTGCGGGCGCTCGGGCACATACCAACATTTGTGGGTTACACTGAAGCGTACGCCATTAATGGAGCGGGCACAAGCCGTCAGACTGCTGTCGATCGGGAAAAACAGGGCCAGGTTATCGGTGTCGCGATGGTGCAGACGCTTTACCTGTATCGTAAAATCGAAAGGCATTGTTGATCGCCAAAATGCAGTTTCCCGAATGTCCGTTTTCGCGCGACAAAAAACAAATGAACGTGGTGGAATCCGAATTTTATTTTAACCGAGTGCTGTAAAAACCGCCAAAAAAAAGACACCTGCCATGCAGGTGTCTTGGTTTCGTAGCCCGTAGGGGAATCGAACCCCTGTTACCAGAATGAAAATCTGATGTCCTTCCCTTCCCTTTGGGGTGGTGCCCTTTGATGTGCCGCGCGACTGGTTAACCAAAATCGCCCTGCATATTCCTGTAACGATCCGCTGCAAGATTTAGTATAGCCGATTTCAGGCCGGTACTGTGTCCAACTCCACGGCCAACGGAAAGTCAATGGCAAAGCGGGTGAGGCGGTGAATGTAATAGCTGAATCCATTCATTTTGCCCAACACGGTGTGGGCCGCCTGGCAATACCGGCAACCGTTAGCCTGGCCCGTCACCAGGTTGATCACAAATAGCCCAAATGATCGCTTGCCGGAGTGCTTAAAGCTGATTCCGAGAGCTTCACTGCAGCCGCTAGTTCTTCTTGTTCTCCAGCGACTTCACTTTATCGGGTGCGGGTTTCTCGGTCATCTGCTTCATCAGGATCTCTACCGCTTTCTCCAGTTGCTCATCGCGGCCCTTCACCAGGTTTTCGTACTTGTTCTTCACCGTGTACGTGGGCTCCATCTGTGTGTTTTCAAGATACTTGCCATCCACGCCAACCATGCCCACCTGCGGAATGCCAAACACCAACGTAGGATCGATCTGCGTTTCCCACCATACTGCCGTGCCCGTGCCCGGTATCGGCATACCCACTGTTATGCCCAGGTCTTTCGCGTGGTAGGCGAACGGGAACATGTGCGCATCGGAGTAGTTGCTCTCGCCTACCAGCACAGCCGAAGGCTTGGTCCATTTAAACTGTGGCTCAACCCTGTTTTTGGGGATTCCTTTCCTGCGGCTGACTTCCTGAAGGGCCAATTCTCCTCCTGTATCGTACAGGTCTTTGATTTGGTAAAAGCTGTCGCGCGAATAGCCCCTCACACGACATGCCTGGCTTACGTTGCCAAATTGCTCGGCCAAATTAATTAGCCCCAATTTGGTTTTGATAAACTTCGTCTCAGTTCTCATTTTCTGACAGTTTAATGGGTTTAACTTCGTTTGTTGTTACTCTAAGCTAACCCAACTGTCAGATTAAGTTGAAACTGCTTCACGTAAAATGAAGCCGTGTACACAATGGATAAAAACAATGACCTATGACAATGATTTGGCTTTCGCTTTGCATACAACAGTATATGAAGAACTCAAAACCAGATCATTCTTCACTCATCCATTTACATCTCAAGAAAAGGGTACAGTAGAAAACCGTATTGGTGTAACTTCATTCGAAGAACTGAACTTTCTATATCCGAAAAACCGCAAAACTGTCTGCGGAGCATTACACACAGTACATAATTATCCTCCACTAAGGCTCTGAAAAGTCCTTGGAAAAAAGATGCCATGATTTATGGCGCCACAAAATTGTTACTTCTGCCAGAAAGCTGGAATTTTCTCAATACATGTATCTAAAGCTGCTGCCACTTCGAAAAAAAATACCGCGCTTGGTGGCTGTTTATAACCGTAAACCCCAGATCATTTCCGATTTAATTTATATTGCTTGGTAACCAGATACTCAAAAAAACGGGCCGGCAATAAGTGTTTCAGGGGTATCATCAACCGCTCCAAAAAAGTACCGCCAACATACCGAAGTAAGGGGCGACTCTCAGCGATGATATGTTCAATCTTTTTGGCAATAATCAATGGACTTGAGCCGGTTCGTTCATTCTCTATTGCTGCATTATGAGCTGTCGTCTGGTATTTAAAATAGGGTGAATTCTCATCAATCATCGGGTTTGATTTCGTTCTTGCAGACATACCCGTATTGATGTCCCCAGGTTCAAGTATGACAACTTTAATGCCAAAAGGAATTAATTCGAGGCTGAGTGCTTCAGACATTCCCTCAAGTGCGAACTTAGAGGCACTATACATCCCATCGAATGGAATGGCAATCTGTCCGCCTATTGAAGTTATGTTGATAATGAGGCCACGCTTATTCTTGCGCATCGAGGGTAGTACTGACTGTATCACTCTTAATGGCCCTAGCGTGTTTACTTCAAGTACCTGCAGAGCATCTTTGATATCTGTTTCTTCCAGTGACCTTGAAAAACTGACTCCAGCATTGTTGACCAGAACATCGATGCCTTGCTCTACCTTTAACACCCTGTCAACGGCAATCCTCACAGATTCGGTATCTCGTACGTCCATCCAAATTGTAGAATAACCATCAGAATGCGGCTGAATGCCATCGACATGCTCGATTACTGTGCCGAAAACTTTCATCCCCTTCGAGGCCAGGTAACCTGCAGTTGCCTTGCCGATGCCGGAGGACACTCCTGTTATGAGAACCACTGGCTTTACATTGTTCATACGGTGTTACGATTAGATTTATCAACGGCATCCAATAGGTCGGCTACGAATCGATTTACGGCATCCTGGAGGGGATAGGTGATCTTCACAATTGGCCGAAGAAGTGGCTGTCTTACCTGCACTTCCTCATAGATATATAGTGTTGTCGTTTTGTCTGTGGCCTTGGCAAAACGCACCAGCCAAATACCCCGAAACCCAAATCCATTAAAATGAGCCTCGAACAGATGGTTAACAACCGAGCGTACCTCTTCATAGTCGACTGGTGGGGAGTCATATGCCAGTTCACGCCACCGCTTATTTGATGTTACGATAACGTCCTTTAGATCACTTCGAAAAGCTTGTCTGCGATCTATTGCAATCACTTGAAACAACCAATCTATCGAGGCTTCGATATTGATGGTTGCTGTGGCAACCGCAACACGAGATGGGGTAACTAAACTCAAAATGCAATAATAGAGGATTGGAATGACGATCAGGAGTGAGACCAGAATGATGTTCATAACTTTCTTTTTCTTGGTTGGATGAAG
>JBIIVI010000274.1:0-4478 GCA_044339555.1 Cyclobacteriaceae bacterium
CACCGCCAACACCCAGCCGCCCGCCTGTTTTGCCGGGGAAGACGTTGGGTCCAGAAGAATGGAAGCGGGTATCAGGCCAAACAGCCCAATGAAGAGGCCAACCATCAGCAAGCCCAGCCATCCAATCTCTCCCCCCCACTCCAGCTCGGGTCCTTGCGGGGTTTGCACTTTTTTTAAACCACCCAGCCCCGCGGTTTGCGCGGGCATAATCAAAGGCGCTTGCAGATTCACGCCTGCCACCAATTGCTGAAACACTTCATCCGCCTTGCGCTTTAACACATGGTCGTACACAAACCAAACGCCACCATCTTTCTTGCGCACGTAAATCAGGTAAATTTCACGCTGGCGACCGCCTTTCAGAAACCGCAGCGTGTGCTGAAAAAAACCTTCAACCTCCGAGTACGGAATAAAACTCTGCCTGCCCCTGGCACGCATCACGACATCCAATCGGCCGGCCGCGTTGTTAAACACAAACCGCTGCGGAATGATGCGGGCTTTTTCATCGGGCGAAAAGACCCCGACCAGAAAAATGAAAAGACCAAGTACCGTAAAAGCCGCACCAACCAATGTCGCTCCGGACATAAACACGAAAATGCCCACCAGTATAAAAGCCAGCGCCAAAAAAACCACCACACCGTACGTCCGCTTATAATCCATGCGCTCGAACGTCAGTTGATTCGGTGTGGAAACAAAACGAAACGTCATGAGTTTTTTCCAAAGATAAAGGGCTGGCAATTCCGAAGACGCACCTCCGCACAATCCACAGGTTAAACAAAAAGCAGTTTTACCCGATGCACCATTTTTTGGGCGTGCCCACGCGAGGCGCGTGGTCGGGCTGCTCCGGGGTTCGCTTCGCTCCCGTGGCCACGCGCGGCGCGTGGCCACCAAGCCCTGCTCATCCCTCACGCGGGCACCAGAAGGCAACAATTAAGTTAAAATTTAAATTTTCATAATAGATTGATTAACAATACTATATCAATTTAACAACCGTGAAAATTGAAAGTTTGATTTTCATTTTTCACGGTTGTACTTACCTTTGTTTATGGTTTCCCGCGGCCTTACCAATACTCTCCTTCAAAGCCTCAAGGACTTTCCGGCCACGGTACTGTTGGGCCCGCGACAAGTAGGAAAAAGCACACTCGCCCGGCAGTTAGCCGATCGATTGAAAGCAAAAGCAATTTGGCTAGATTTGGAAAAGCGATCGGATCGCGCAAAACTCAGCGACCCGGAAGCATTTTTCTTCGCACATCAAAACCAGCTTGTGGTGATTGATGAAGCGCAAACCATTCCCGATGTTTTTTCCTCGCTTCGCCCCGCGATCGATGAACATCGCCAGCCAGGACGTTTCCTGTTGCTCGGTTCAGCATCACCCGAACTGGTGAAGCAAGTAAGCGAGTCGTTGGCCGGGCGGGTACGATATCTGGAACTCACACCCATTCGCTTGCAGGAAGCATTACAAAGCCGTTTTGAGGCTCAGACTTTATGGCTGCGTGGCGGCTTCCCATTGGCGCTGACAGCACGAAACGACTCGGCAAGTTTTGAGTGGCGGCAACAACTCATTCGGAGTTTTATCGACCGGGACCTGAGCCTGTTGTTTGGCGTAGACTTGCCAACATCTACGATGCAGAATTTCTGGCAGATGATCTCCCACAACCAGGGCGGTATCTGGAACGGGCAAATGTATGCCAACTCGCTAGGAGCAAGTGGGCCAACAATCAAGCGCTATCTTAACTTCTTAGAAGGAGCATTTCTTGTACGGGTTCTTGAGCCGTGGTTTGTGAATACGAATAAGCGCCTCGTGAAGTCACCAAAGGTGTATGTTCGCGATAGCGGCTTGCTCCACACCATGCTGGGTCTTACAACCTATTCAGATGTACTTGGCCATCCCGTGGCCGGTGGCTCGTGGGAGGGTTTTGTTATTGAGCAAATAATAACCTCCATGCCGGAGTCTGTGCGTGCATTCTATTATCGTACCCACCACGGAGCAGAGGCCGACTTAGTTCTCGTAAGAGGGTTGAAGCCGGTAGCAGCTCTTGAGATTAAACTCAATAACGCGCCCACGATCAGTAAAGGTTTTTTCCAGACGCTCGCAGATCTCAAACTTAAAAAGGGGTATGTGGTCACACCCAAAGCAGACTCATATCCGGTACACCAAGCCGAAGTGACCAGCCTCAACGATTTCATGGAGCGTATTCTGCCTAAACTCTAACTCATGACTAACCACCTCCCCCGCCAACTCGGCCTGCTATCGCTCACCGCTACGGGCATCTGCTCCATGATCGGGGCGTCTATCTATGTGGTACCGTTTATGGTGCAGCGCCACGTACCCGGCATCGGGCCCTATGTGTGGGCAGCATTTTTGCTGGCGGCTGTGCCGGCTGTGCTCGCAGCGTTTGCCTATGCCATATTGGCTTCGGCCATGCCGCGTGCGGGCGGCAGCTACATCTTTGCCAGCCGCGGGCTACACCCCTACTGGGGTTTTGTGGCGAGCTTCTCGCAGTGGTTCGGCCTGTGTATCGCTATTGGTGTGGTGTCGTATGTAATTGTTCCCTTCTTACGCGATATTGCCGTGGCCGCCGGCTGGCAAGCGCTTGCCGCTCAGCTCAGCATGCCCACGGTGCGCCTGTTGCTGGCGCTGGCGTTGTTGTGGACGTTCGTGGCCGTCAATATCCGCGGCATTCAGGCGTATGAAAAAACGCTGCTGCCATTGATGATGCTCATGTTTGGTCTCGGCTTCATCGTGATCGTTATCGGGTTCTATTTTACTTCCACTGAATTTATTGCTGCGCTGCAACGCAGCGGCCGTTCGTTACCCGAAACCTCCGCACCTTTTTCCTGGTCGGTGCTTTTATCGGCTGCTGCTGTTTTGTTCTCCAGTTTCATCGGGTTCGATTCCATTGCGCAGGCCGGTGGCGAAGCCCGCGAACCGGGTAAGCTGCTGCCACGCGCGATCGCGCTCGCGGTGGGGATTGTAGGTGCATTTTACTTTTTATTTGCCGCGGCTGTGTACCACACCGTGCCGTGGCAATTCGTAGCGGCCGAAGCGCAGCAGACGGACGTTACCGCTCCCGGCTTACTTGCGTACGTGGTGCCCGCCGGACTTTCCGTTTGGATCGTCAGCGGTGCGGCGGTAGCACTTACCAACGATTTACCCGCCATGTTGCTGTCCGTGTCGCGGTTGTTATTTGCGTGGGCTGCGGATGGGGTTTTTCCCAAAGGTGTGGCCGGTATTCACACCCGCCACCAAACGCCTTATCGCGCGATCGTGCTCAGCGGCCTGATGGCTACTCTGGGAATTGTAGGTTGCCATCTGGCGGGCGATTTTTTTCTTGGTGTTGATGTGCTGGTCATCGCAATGCTGTTTAACTTTTTGCTGATGTGTGTTACCGTGCTCACCATCCACCGGGTAAACCCCGGCTTGGCAGGCAATATCACAGTTATTCGAAATCGAAGGGTGCAGCAAGTGGTGGCGATAGCCGGGATCGTTGCACTTGGGTTATTTTTCGTTATCCACGTGAGGCGCGATCTGGCCTCCGACCTGCCCTGGTATTTTCATTCCACCTGGATGTGGCTCTTGGTGATGTTTATTGGCTCCGTCATCTTCCTTGTGAAGTATCAAAAGCTCAAACAAAATGGCCAGACTTCCGAAATCTTCACCAACTTACCAAACGAATGAGTACCCTTGAACTGGCCCCCGGCCTGCGCATCGCGCGATTGGTCAATGGCCTTTGGCAGATTGCCGATCGTGAGCGGAGCGGACAAAAAGTAGATCCGCGCGAAGCTTCAAAAGCGATGTTGCCTTATGTGGCTGCCGGACTCACAACGTTCGACATGGCCGATCACTACGGCTCGGCCGAAGAAATCGTGGGGGCATTCAAGCGAGCCTACCCCAACCAAAAAATACAGGCGTTTACCAAATGGGTGCCACAACCGGGCCCTGTTTCCCGGGCTGATGTAAAGGCAGCCGTAGACCGCGCATGTGCACGTTTGCAAACCAACTGCATCGATCTGATGCAGTTTCATGCGTGGAGTTACGCACACCCGGCCTGGTTAGATGCACTGCATTTCCTCTCGGAAGAGAAAGACGCCGGCCGTATTGCGCACCTCGGTGTTACCAATTTTGATACCGCTCATTTGCACATTGCACTGGCAAGTGGCATCCCCATCGTGAGTAACCAGGTTTGCTTTTCACTGCTCGATCCGCGCGCAGCAGGTGCGATGTCTGAGCTCTGCACGCGTTTTGGTGTGAAGTTGCTGGCTTTTGGTGTTTTGGCGGGCGGATTTCTGTCGGACAAGTGGTTAGGTAAGCCCGAGCCGGTTTTAAACGATTCGCTCTCCTGGAGCCAGATGAAATACAAACGCTTTATTGATGTGGCGGGCGGCTGGGCGAAATTTCAAATGCTGCTACACGTATTGCACACCGTGGCTCGCCAACACAACACGTCCATCTCAACCGTAGCTGTGCGCTGCATGTTGGA
>JBIIVI010000021.1:0-21116 GCA_044339555.1 Cyclobacteriaceae bacterium
CCTACGCGGCCACCGATGCCTGGGTGTGTTGGGAGATTTACCACAAACTGCACGGAGGCCGATAGGGCTTCAGTTTTTTTCACCAAAACTTAGATCGCCTGCATCACTGTCAAAGACAGAGTTTCAAAAATGCATCGTCCCCGAAGCGGGAGACGATGCGAGACTCAGGAGATGAGTTTTGAAAGTAGTCAGCTCCTCTCCTCTGGAGAGGAGGCCGGGAGGTGAGGTTTTTGAAGTGAGGTCACGTTTGTTGTATAACTCGGCAGGCCTAACCCCTCTCCAGAAGAAATGGGAATGCTCGATTTCAATTTGTGGGTTAACGTAACAAAGTAGAATTGCTCCTTCGGTGGTTAATTGGCCGACATCTACTAATGGACACCCAATGTCGTTGAACTATAAAAATCAGGAAATCAGTGACATCACTTTTCAAAATTTGCCTCCGTCAAGTCAGGAGGCTTCAGGTTTTTTCACCAAAACTTAAATCGCCTGCATCGCCCAAACCGGGCACGATGTAAAAGTGCGCATCCAGTTTTTCATCCTGCGCAAATGCCCATACGGTGTGGGGAACCGTTATTGTTTCGTCTACGTGTTTCAAACCTTCCGGGGCAGCCACCAGCGCCACAATGTGTACATGCGCAGGCATTCCTTTCCTCAATAACACCTGTAGGGCATCGGTTATCGATTTGCCGGTGGCGAGCATGGGATCGATCAAAATTACAATTCGGTCTTGCAACTGAGGTGTAGCCAGATAGTCAAGTTTAATGGTGAGTTCGGCTTCGCCCTCTTGGCGGTAGGCTCCGATAAATCCGCAGTCGGCTTCATCAAAATAATTCTGAAAGCCTTCGAAATAGGGCAAGCCCGCCCGCAAAATGGTAATCAGCACAGGGTTTTGCTCCAGCGTGTGCAAATGTGTAAACCCCAACGGGGTGGTTACCCGCTCTTCGCGGTAGGGCAGCGTCTTTGAAATCTCAACGGCCATGATTTCACCGAGTCGTTGGAGATTTCTACGAAAACGCCTGCGGTCTTTCTGGATCACTTCATCACGCAACTCCTTCAGAAAATGGTTGGCGATGGACGGGCGACTCGCAACTAATTGTACCATGCTTCATTTTTTTATGCAGAAAATTTAAAATAAGTTAGCCTCGCATCCGCGAAAAGCGAAAAATTAAATGGAACTCCTCCACCAGCTCTGCAAAATCCACGGCCCTTCCGGCCAGGAACGGGCAGTGCGCGATTTTTTGATCAAGTATATCCGCAAAGCAGGTAAAAATTGGAAGACTAAACCCGTACTAATCGAAGGCGAGGAGTTTCAGGATTGCCTGATTGTAAAGTTTGGCAAACCGCGTACGGCCATCTTTGCGCACATGGACACCGTGGGCTTTACCGTTCGGTACTTCAACCAACTCGTGAGCATTGGCAGTCCGGATGCCGAGATGGGCACCGAGTTGGTAGGCGCAGACAGTCAGGGCCCGATCGTGTGCAAACTGGAATACGACAAAGACCACCACGCATTTTACTCGTTTGGGCGCGCCATCGAACGTGGCACTACGCTCACTTATAAGGTCGATTTCCGGCACGACCGAAATTTTATTCAGTCGCCTTACCTCGACAATCGATTGGGCATCTACAACGCATTAAAGGTTGCCGAAAGTTTGAAAGATGGCGTGCTGGTGTTTAGTTGTTGGGAGGAACACGGCGGGGGCTCCGTACCGTACCTGGCAGAGTACATCTACAAAAAGTGGGGTGTACGACAGGGCTTGATTTCGGATATCACCTGGGCCTCGGATGGCGTAGACCTGGGGCACGGAGTTGTGATCTCCTTGCGTGACCGAAATTTGCCACGGCAGATGTTCATCGATAAAATCCGAAACCTGGCGCTTCGCAGTAAAATAAAACACCAACTGGAAGTAGAAGGCATGGGCAGCAGCGATGGGGGCGAACTGCAACGCGGTGCGTTGCCGTTTGATTGGTGTTTTATCGGTGCGCCGCAGCAAAACCCGCATACACCCCTCGAACGTGTCCACAAAAAAGACGTGGCGGCCATGATCGAACTGTACACCTATCTGATGAAAGTGCTTTAGCCTGACAAACAATCTTATCGATCCCATCCATCATGAAATCATCTCGCAGAAAATTTATCAAAACAGCCGCCCTCGCTGGCGCATCCGTTTCCATCCTTCCCGCACGGACAGTTTTAGCTGCCACCAAAGACGCTAAAGTGCGCTTGGGCTTTATTGGTGTTGGTTTTCGCGGCCAAAGTCATTTGGAACTGGCACTCCGGCGCAGTGATGTAGAAGTGGTGGCCTTGTGCGACATCCAGCCGGTAATGATGGAGATGAGTTTAAAGTTGGTTGCTGATGCTGGCCGACCCAAACCGCAAACCATCATCGATGGCCCGTACGGCTATCGAAGAATGTTGGAGAACAAAGACATTGATGCTGTAATTATTTCCACCCCTTGGGAGTGGCATACCATCCAATGTCTGGATGCCATGAATGCCAAGAAGTATGTGGGCTGCGAAGTAATTACCGGGATGACGCTGGAGGAGTGCTGGGAATTAGTGAATACCAGCGAGCGCACCGGTATGCCGCTGATGATGTTGGAGAACGTGTGCTATCGCAGAGATGTGATGGCTGCCATGCACATGGTGCGGCAGGGTATCTTTGGCGAACTGATTCATTTGCAAGGCGGCTACCAGCACGACCTACGCGAAGTAAAATTCAACGATGGCAAACCTTCGCCCGGAGTAGGGGCCGAATTTGGCGAGAAGGGCTTTAGCGAAGCCCAATGGCGTACGCAACATTCTGTTTATCGCAATGGCGATCTGTATCCCACCCATGGCATCGGGCCCGTAGCGATGATGGCGGACATCAACCGGGGCAACCGGTTTACCAAACTGGTGGCCT
Organism: Cyclobacteriaceae bacterium; assembly: GCA_044339555.1. Taxonomy (GTDB): domain Bacteria; phylum Bacteroidota; class Bacteroidia; order Cytophagales; family Cyclobacteriaceae; genus ELB16-189. The sequence continues at coordinate 2,907 of JBIIVI010000021.1, forward strand.
ACGCGTCCAAAGCGCGCGGCCTGCATAACTACGTAACGAAAGTAGGTGGGCCGAATCATCCCAATGCAAAAATCAATTTCAAGTTGGGGGATGTGGTGACCACCATGATCGAAACCTTCCGAGGTGAAACGATTTTGCTACAGCACGATACAAATTTGCCCCGTCCGTACTCGCTGGGTTTTCGGGTACAGGGAACCGAGGGTATTTGGATGGACGTAAACAACTCGGTGTACATCGAAGGTAAAAGCGAAAAACCGCACCAATGGGATGCCGAAAAAACCTGGCTGGAAAAATACGATCACCCGCTCTGGAAAAAATATGGCCAAGACGCAGCCGGTGCGGGCCATGGCGGCATGGATTGGTTCGTATCAAATGCGTTTGTAGAATCGGTAAAACGCAGAACCAACACACCTCAAGATGTGTACGATGCCGTGACGTGGAGCGCGATCACGCCGCTTAGCGAGCAGTCGATTGAACTCGGGGGCGAGTCGGTGGTCTTCCCCGACTTCACCAATGGGCAATGGATGTTTCGAAAAAATACGTTCGCGCTAGACGACAGTTACTAACTAACGCAGTCGCTTAATGCTTTTCTTGAATTTCCACGGGCAGTGGCGACAGCCAGACTGGCAACAGTAGCCACGCTGTAGGTGATATGCCTCCGTGAACACCATTAAGCCATTCTCCCAATAGTATAAATCTGTGGCGGGCAACTCTTCTTTTTTCTTTCGGATCGGCAACACAAATACAAAGTAAGTCCTTACCATTGCGTGATGAACGTTTTGTTGAAGGCAAATTTGTGTTGCGTAGCCGTGATTTTTTTCGCCTGCCAACCCAGCAAAAAGGATACGGCAACCAGTACCACCCTTCGCTACGCGAAGGGTTTTACCATCGCTCCGGGCGATGGCTACACCCGCGTAACGGTGCAATATCCTTTTCCAGGCGCTAGTGAAGGGTATGAGTATTGGTTGGTTCCACGTAATGGCGCTTTACCAAACGTACCACCCCATGTACAAGTTATTCGCACTCCGGTAACCAAAGTCGTGTGCACATCTACTACGCATGTACCCCTACTCGATTACCTCGATGAAACTGATGCATTGGTCGGGTTCCCTACCACCGACTACATCAGTTCGCCAGCCATGCGTAAACGCATTGAGTCGGGAAACGTAACCGACTTGGGCATCGATAAAGGGATGAACCTGGAGTTACTCTTTTCCTTGCAACCGGAGTTGGTGATGGGTTACACCATGACCCGCGACCTGGGCCAACTGAAAAAAATTCAGGAGTTAAAGATTCCGGTCGTGATTAATGCCGAGTATCTGGAACCACATCCGCTGGGTCGGGCCGAATGGATAAAATTTATGGCCGTGTTTTTTGAAAAAGAAGCCCTGGCCGACTCCGTGTTTCGCGGTATTGAACAAGCCTATCTGCAAACACGCACCACCGCCTTACAAGTTTCCAAACGCCCCACGGTAGTGAGCGGAATTGTGTATGGCGATGCCTGGTTTTTGCCGGGTGGCAAAAACTACGCGGCCCGCTTGATGGAAGATGCCGGACTGCACTATCTCTGGAGCGACAACCCTTCACTGGATTTTCTGGAACTGAGTTTCGAGGCGGTCTACACGAAGGCAGCTACTGCCGATTTATGGATCGGTGTGGGTGCATTTACCACGTTGCAGGAGCTTACCCAATCTGAATCTCGCTATGCGTTATTTGCGCCTGTAAAAAACAAAACCGTGTTTACCTACAATGCCCGCCAAGGTGCTACCGGTGGCAGCGAATTTTTGGAGTTGGGATATTTACGGCCCGATCTGATTCTAAAAGACCTTGTCAAAATCGGGCACCCGGAACTGCTCCCGGAGCACAAGCTTTTTTTTCACGCCCAGTTACAATAACTGATGTTACGCAGCGCCTTGATTTTTGAAGGCACCTGACACCTCCGAGGTGTATTGACGCCTCGCCCCTGAGTAAATCCAGTTACAATAATCAGGGCAGATAAAAATCAAAAACAATTTCGTTCATACACTTGAAGTGTCCTTTCGGGCATTGCGAATGCCCGATTTTTGAGCACGGCCTGCAAGTAAGTCGGTTGTTTTCCAGCACAGTAAAACGGGTGCGATACGGATACATGCCAAACGAAGGAACCGTATTACCCCAGATGCTGAAGACCTCTTTCTTCAACGCAGCGGCAATGTGCATCAGGCCGGTATCGTGAGTAAACACATAACGTGCCTGCCGCACCAGACTAGCAGATTGATTGAGGTTGTACAAACCGCACGCGTTGTAAATCACTGCTTTTTTGTTCAACTCGTTCAGTCCATGGTCCCACTCGGCCCCTCCGCTCGGCTGAAAAAACCGTGCGATTTCCGTTCCAGCCGCCTGATCTTCTTTACCGCCCAACAACACAATCGGCTTGTTGATTTTGTCGCACAACTCGATCATGCGCTTCACCGGCAGTTTTTTAGTGGCGTGCTGACCTCCGATGGCATAGGCCACATAACCGTTGCGGAATTCGGGGGGCAACCATTCCATCGGTACCTCGTCTTTTTCTGGAATAAAATAATCAAGCCCAAGTGCATCCATCTTCACCCCCAATGGCTTTACCGTGTTCATGTAACGGTCAACAATGTGAAGGTTGGGAAGCCGGTTGATCTTGAGATTAACAAACAGCCACTTCTCGAAATTCAACTTATTAAAGCTGTGGGCGGTAACGCCCAGCGAACGTTTAATTTGCCACGTGCGTAAATTGTGGTGCAAGTCAATCACCACATCAAAGGCTTCTTTTTTCAAATCGCGGATCAACTCGCGCAGAGATCCGCTCAATACATGCACCCGATCTACGTATGGATTGTTTTCCAACATCCCCCGGAAGGGTAGTTTGGTAGCATAATGCACTTCCACATCGTCCAACTGTGTTTTCAAGGTGCGGATCACAGGTGTGGTAAGCACGATATCGCCAATGGAAGAAAAACGCAGAATGAGAACCTTCACAACACAGTAACGGATGAGGCCACAAAATACACAACTGAAATTACTATTTTAGAAGCCGTTAATGATTTGCTATGAACTATTGGTTAGTGAAAACAGAGCCCGGGACTTTTTCATGGAGCGATTTGGTAAAAGCACGCAAAACCGTGTGGGATGGGGTTCGCAACTTCCAGGCGCGCAATCATCTGAAAGCCATGAAGAAAGGCGATGTGGTGATGGTGTATCATAGCGGAGACGACAAGGCCGTGATTGGTCTGGCTCAGCTGAACAAAGAAGCCTATCCGGAACCCAAGGCCCCCGACTGGGTGGCGGTAGACCTGGAAGTGGGTGATGCCTTGAAAAAACCGGTTACCCTTGCCGAGATTAAAGCCAACAAAGAGCTAGCCGAAATGGTGCTGGTGCGCGCTTCCCGGTTGTCGGTACAGCCGGTAAAAGCAGTTGAGTTTGACCTGATCATGCGCATGAGCAAAAAATGAAATCAATAGCGCTTTTGGGTGCCTCTCTTCTGGGTGCTTTCCTTGCCCACGCCCAACTTCAGCAGCCCTATCGTTTCGCGGTGGAACAGAAGCCAAGCAAGCCTGCCTTCTCCATCATTTCGTTAGGTCAAAAAGGGTTGGCACTCATTCGCGATAAAGACGATTACCGAAACGGCCAGAAGCTTTTTGAACTGATCCTGCTGGATACTACGCTGGCAAAAACCTGGGAGACAGAGCTAGAAGTAAACAACAGATTGATGCTGGTCGGATATGACTTTGTTGACAACCATATCTTTTTACTGTTTCGAGAAGGTGAATCCACGCAAAGTGATTTTGAATTAATGACGTTGAAACTGGCGGACTACACCACGCAGCGCTACAAAATCAAACAAGACTTTAACTTCAAGCTCACGCACTTTAGCGCTACACCTCACAATATCATTTTGGGCGGTTACCTGAGCAGCGAGCCTTCCATTTTGATTTATCGACCTGCCGACAACCAAATGAAAGTGGTACCGGGTTTTTTCCTTACGGGGATGGAATTGCTGGATGTGCGGGTGAATGAGAACTTTACTTTCAATGTATTGATCTCCTCACGTGTGGGCAACAACAATCGGAAGTTGGTATTGCGCACATTTGATGAAGACGGTATTCAGCTATTGGAGGATGAAATAGAACTTCCCTCCGGATTTGTGGCGCTGTCGGGCGTTACCAGCAGTCTCGTGCGGCAAGACCTGGCAATCGTGGGCACCTATGCCCAAGGAAAAAATCGCATGTCGTCTGGAATTTATTTTACGCTGGCCGATCCCGAACAGAAACAATCCATACAGTTCATTGAATTTGATCGCATCCCTCATTTCCTGGATTATCAAAATCCGCGCAAAGCAAACAAGATCAGGCAACAGGCTACGAAGGCCCGTTTGCGGGGCCGAAGCAGTTCTTTTCGTGCGAACGTAATTCCTATTCGCCTCACCGAGGGCACAAAAGGTTTTGCTATGCTTCTGGAAATCTACAACGCATCCAGCACCATCAACAACAACCCTTATTCCAATCCCTATGGCTGGGGAAGTCCGTTTGGGCCCAGCTTTGGACCGGGCTGGACTCCGTTTGCCAGCCGCTATTACTCCATGCCTTACTCGTTCAATGATCCATATCCCAACGCCATGGATTACAAAATGCAAGCTTCGGAAGTCGTGGTTTTAAATGATAAAGGTGAAATAGTAGACGACCTGCAACTGAAGCTTCACAACGAGGCGAAATCGGTGTTGGAGCAAGCGTCCGACTTTTTGTTTAACGATCAGCACACCGGAGTGGTTTACAAAAAAGAAAGCGAACTCTTCAGTCATTTTCATGCCACCGCGAAAGAAACTTCTGTTTTGGATACGGTGAAAGTGGAACTATCCAAAGAAACCGAAGAAATTCGCAACGAATCCGAATTTGATGGTGGGGTACGGTGGTGGTTTCAAAACTCGTTTTACTTGTGGGGCTTACAGACCGTACGTGATCGCGACAAACAAACCGAAGATCGCACACGTTATGTGTTTTATATAAACCGGATAAATGCAATTCCTTAACGCATGGATTCTTGTTCTCTTTTCTGCCGTAACCGGTATTGCACAACTCCAACAAGAGAGTCGCTTCGAAATCCCGCTGTTGGATGAAGATCGGGTAGGCTATGAAGTAGCGGGCGCCCAAGAGGCAGGGGTGGTTTTGTATAAAACCTACTACGGCGAGGCGCGCGACCAGATTGAATTGATTCGGCTCGACTCTGCCCTGAAAAAAAAGTGGGAGGGTTTCATTACGGTGGAAAAAGATTTTACCCCGTTTGCTTCCCAAGTACTGAACAACCGCTGTTTCTTTCTGCTGCGCAACGAATCCAACCCATTTGCCAATTTTAAGTTGCTCTCGGTAGATCTGGATAGCAGTGTGTACGTGCTTCGTACCATTCGCAACAATATTCCCTTTAATCCTACCGAGTTTTTGGCTGTGAACGGGGCTGTTTTCATTGGCGGTTACTTTAATTACCGCCCGTTGGTGCTGCATTACAGCTGGCAAAACGATCAGTCGCGGGTGTTGCCTGGATTTTTTTATGAGCAAGGCGAAATCACCCAGATGAAAGATGTGGGCAATGGATCGGTTGACATTATTGTGAGCGCGCGGTTTTTCGACAAAAAGAAATCGCTATGGATTCGGAACTACAGCCTGGAAGGTGATCTCAACAAGACCATCATTTTGCAGGCCGATCCGGACAAGCACTTGTTGTTTGGGCGAACGGTAACCATGCCCGATGGTTCGCAACTGGTAAGTGGCGTATATGGGCGAAATATTGAGTATTCTCGAGGTGTTTTTGTAGCGAAAGTAGACGCGATGGGTTCGTACACAATCCGCTACTATAACTTTGCCGAACTACAGCATTTCTTCAAATTCATGAAGGCCAAACGCGAAGAGCGAGTCAAGAAAAGAATTGAACGCAGAAAAATCAAAGGCAAAAAGAATCGCTTCAACTACCGGCTCATGGTAGACGATCTGATTTTGGTAAATGGCGAAATCGTCATGTTGGGCGAAGCTTTTTACCCCCGTTACGTGTATCCAAACAGATCAATTTCGATGGCGCCAATTGCTGGCACCTTCGGTGGCGGCAACCTGATTTTCGATGGGTATTACTACACACATGCTGTAGCCATCGGCTTTACGCCGGAAGGAAAAATTAAGTGGGACAATAGTTTTGAAATAAACGATGTAAAGACTTTTCGCTTAGTACAACTTGTAAAAGCGGTACCCCGGCCCGACCACATGTCACTACTCTATTTGTTCGGAAACGACATCCGCACCAAGTCGATCATCGGTTCGCAAATGCTGGAGGGCAAGACCAAAGTGCCGTTGCAGCCGTTGCTGAAATCAGATGCAGTGATTGAAAAGAGCACCTTTCGCTCCAACCTGCAACGATGGTACAACGACACGTTCTATGCCGCCGGCGTACAGCGGATAAAAAATATGGCCGATGCGGGGGTACCTTCGGAGCGCAAGGTCTTTTTTATCAACAAGGTAGTTTACAAATAGGGACGTTTAGCTATCTTGCGCCAAAGCCATGCGTAAGAAGCTTCTTTTCGACTCACGCCACCTCGACATTACGCTGAACAGGCTTGCGCAGCAATTAATCGAAAACCACAACGGCTTTGATCACTCTGCCATTTTGGGCTTACAACCGCGCGGCACGTTTCTGGCGGAAATGATCTGGCGCAAGTTGCAACAGCTTACGCGAAAAAAAATTCCCTTTGGCCTGTTGGATACCACCTTCCATCGCGATGATTTCCGCAGGCGCGAAGTACCCGCTAAAGCCAGTGAAACCCGGATTGATTTTGTGATTGAGGGAAAGGAAGTGATTTTGATCGATGATGTGTTGTACACGGGGCGCACGGTACGTGCTGCGATGGATGCGATGCTCAGCTTTGGGCGCCCTCAGAAAGTGGAATTGCTCGTATTGGTAGACCGCAAGCATACTCGCGATGTACCCATCGAAGCCAACTATGTAGGCAAGTATGTGGATACACTCGAGAGCCAAAAAGTACTGGTAGAACTAGAAGCGCAGGGCTTCGAACAAAACAAAATCTGGTTAGTGAACAAGGCGTAACCTATGTCGAAACTTAGCCAACGTCATCTGCTCGGAATCAAAAACATCACCCGTCAGGACATTGAGCTGATTCTGGAAACCGCGCGGAACTTTAAGGAAGTCATTAACCGCCCTATTAAAAAAGTTCCGTCCCTCCGGGATGTGACGATCGCGAACGTTTTTTTTGAAAACTCTACCCGCACACGGCTCTCCTTCGAACTTGCGCAAAAACGGCTCTCGGCCGATGTCATCAATTTTGCCGCGTCCGGCAGTTCCGTAAAAAAAGGCGAGACACTGCTCGACACCGTCAACAATATCCTGGCGATGAAGGTGGATATGATTGTGATGCGCCATGCCAGTGCAGGCGCCCCACATTTCCTTTCCAAACACATTCAAGCCAACATTATAAATGCAGGCGATGGCACACACGAACATCCCACCCAGGCGTTGTTGGATGCTTTTTCCGTTCAAGAAAAGCTGGGCGCTGTGGCCGGCAAAAAAGTAGCGTTGATAGGCGATATCCTTCATTCCCGCGTGGCGCTCTCCAACATCTTTGCATTAAAAAAACTGGGCGCTCAAGTAATGGTGTGTGGGCCGCCTACACTGTTACCAAAACACATCCGAACCCTCGGAGTTGAAGTAGAGTTGGACGTACAAAAAGCGTTGAACTGGTGCGATGTTGCCAACGTATTGCGCATTCAATTAGAACGGCAGCAACTCAAGTATTTTCCCTCGCTCCGCGAGTACACATTATACTATGGGATCACAAAAAAAATTCTCGACAGCCTGAAGAAAGAGATTGTGTTGATGCACCCGGGGCCAATCAATCGCGGAGTTGAATTAAGCAGCGATGCAGCTGATTCGGGGCACTCGATCATCCTTGATCAAGTCGAAAACGGCGTGGCCGTGCGCATGGCCGTACTTTACTTGTTAGCTGGCTCGAACTAATCGGCCAATACTTCAATCTCTACGCGTACGTTGGTTTGCGCCTGGCTATGCAGCTTGTCGTAGATCGGTTTCTTGCCGCCCCAGGCTTTTACTTCCAGTCGGTTATTAGCTACGCCTTCACTTACCAGGTACGCTTTGATGATCTCCGCTCGCTGCTCACTCAGTTTCTTGGCCGATCCAAAACCTTCCTTCGAATCGTTCAACGAGAAAAAGTTGTTACCGCCAGCTTGGATGATCTTGCCAGAGGCATTTCCATTCGTGTGGCCATGAATCCGGATTTTCATGTTGGAATTTTCCTGGAGCATTTCTTTCAGTGCATTTACCTCGTAACGCGACTCGGGCCGCATAATCGCGGCATCTTTAAAAAAGAATACCTGATACATCACTTGAATATCGCCCTTCTTTAATCGTACAAGCTCAAACGGCACTTCTACCGTTCCATTTTGCTCAGTAACACTTTCAGTGGCGGTAGGTTGATTGAAGTCTATGATATGGCCAAGCTTTCGGTAACCAAAGACTTCGCACACCATGGAAATTTTGCCGGATTTGTTTACCGGGCGCACCTTCACCGATTGGTTGCCTTTGTAAGACGCTTTGCGCTTGTCCGCTTCGGCATCAATTACATCTACTTCACCTTCCACCACCTTTTGATTGCTCTTGCGGTAGATTTTGAACATAAAGGTCTTCGCACCCTCGGCATCCTCATCAATGGAAGTGGCAGCAAGTGGATTGGTGGCTTCCGTGGAAACGGAAACTTCCGAATCAGCGCTGGTTGCTGGTTGGGCTTGAGTGGGTTCTAATACTGCCGAGAGTGCGGCCACTGCTTGAACAGGTACAACATCTGGTGCTGTTACCTGAATTGTTTTTTCCGTTATCGGATGTACATCCGTACCCTTGACAACCTGACTTTGAAGATCGAGGGAACCGTTGTATACCCATGTATCGTGGAACGGTGATTTCTCGCGAAGCTCACGTGCCTGTTCCAACGCCTGCCCTTTGTCGAGGGTCTTGAGTACGTAGACGTAATACAGATTACGGTTTACGTTTAATTGATACTCGGCAGGAAACTGGGGATTTGCTTTCTTGACCAGCTTTTGCGCGTTCTCGGGAATCGCAAACGCACCAATAACCACATAGTTGGCAATGGATGAATCCGTTCGTTCCGGGCTGGCGGCGGCCATCCGGCCAACCGCCAAAAAACCGATAAGAAGTGTAAGCGCCTTCATAGACTTGTTTTGTTTGTGTGATACAAAGGTGAACTCAACTAAGCGATTGAAACACCCAAAAAGGATTGAAAACTTACACATCCAAGAGACTTAGTTAAATTCAAAAAACTAAAAATATCCACAATTAACTGAATTTCAACTAAATATCATTTTGAAATCACTGTAAAGCGGGTTTCCAGCAAGTTGCCTTCCTGATCAGACAATGTAATAACATGCTCGCCTTCAGTTGCTTGTAACGGCAATTGGTGCCGATTCCGGGTAGAACCGATGTATTGACCATCCAGGTGCCAAAACAGCGTTCGGTGGGGTTGCCGGTGGGCAGCCTGAAAAATTGTCTGTTCAAGCATACCATCCAGGCCCTTGGGGATAAACACCTTCGAGTTTGGCTTCGGGTAGATCAAATCCATTGCTGCGATAGTGGCCGGATTAGCACAGTCCGGTCGGTAAGGTGGCAATGCACGGTAATTCCAGTGATGGCCTTTATAGTAGTATTCCATCACCGGCGGCAGCACAAACCAAGGCTGCGACTTAATGGCTGCCAACGATTCGCAACCCGCGTGAAGGCGATATTGCTGATCCTCCGAAAGGTGCACGAGCCGATGGTAAGGGCAGGGCTGTAGTTGCACCTTTCCCTTGACGCCCCATTGTGTGATGCGGTTTGTACAAAGCTCCGTAGCCGGATGGCCGCTTTGTGCACACACAGTTACCTCTTGCAACTCAGTGTTGGGCCGGTCGAACCAACTCTGATCGGCAGGCAACGTAGAAAAAATCGAGAATAGCAAGGGGGCTGCGGCATCGGTGCCGGTTAGTCCTGGGCGCCCCTCGCCATCGGCATTGCCTACCCAAACTCCCACAGCAGTGGTGGGCGTAACGCCTACTGCCCAGCCATCGCGAAAGCCAATGCTAGTACCCGTTTTCCAAGCGATCGGCCGCGAGCTGCTGAAATTCTTCCAACCGGCCTCCTCACTAGGCCGATTCACCTCTCGCAAAGCCTCTAACGTTTGCCAAATGGCTGCAGCAGAAAAAACTCCATGTGCCTGGCTCACACGAGCTACAGAATCTGCGGCCACGAAATGCGGTGCGTGAAAGTCAAGGGCTGCATAACGGTTTTGGCCCACTCCCTCAAAGTAGAAATTCAAACTGCGGGCGAGGGAAGCATATGCCCCGGTAATGTCCCACAGTGTGCCCTCGGCCCCGCCCAAAATCAACGACAACCCATAATGGTCGGCAGGCTGGTGCAGCGTTGTGATGCCAATAGTTTGAAGCAGGTGATAAAATTTCTCGTAGTGATACTCTTTAAGCTGATGAACGGCGGGGATATTTAACGAGCGAGTCAAGGCTTCGTGCGCGGGCACGGCACCATCGTATTGCCGCGAAAAGTTTTTGGGCGAAAAACCATTTATAATCGTGGGGATGTCGGGCTGCAGCGTGGTGGGTAGCAGCCGACCTTCATCGAGCAGCGCCCCATATAGAAACGGCTTTAAAATACTACCCGTGCTTCTGGGTGCTTGCACAATATCCACCTGCTGCTGATAACCGCTGTCGGACGTTGCATTGCCTACGTACGCAAGTACGTGCCCGGTGTTTACATCTAATACAATGGCGGCCGCATTTTGAATGTGTCGCTGCCGCAAGGATTCATGGTGACTATTCACCACGTCAGTTACTTGCTTTTGCAGCGTACCCTGTAAGGTGCTGACAATGCGTTGTTGATCGTACCCACGTTGGCGCGCCCACTGCAGCAGATGAGGCGCCAGCCGGGGTAATGCGTTTGGCTGATGAGGCAGCGGCTCGGCCAAAGCCAACTGGTAATCGGTTTCATCTATTTCGCCCGACTCATGCAATCGCGCCAGCAGCCGGTTTCGCTTGGCGGCCAAGGCAGCTCTGTTTCGACCGGGGTGAATCAAGGCGGGATGATTGGGCAGCACGGCCAGCAAAGCAGCCTCCCCCCAACTCAGTTCATCCGCCGGACGTTGGAAGTAACGCCAACAAGCTGCTTCCAGGCCAACTACGTTCCCGCCAAACGGAGCATGCGCGGCATACAAGGCGAGAATTTCTTGCTTGGAAAAACGTAATTCCAAACGAACGGCTAGCAGCGCTTCCTTTGCTTTTTGCAACCAGTGACGCGGGGGTTGGTGACCGGCCAACCGAATTACCTGCATGGTAAGCGTGGAACCGCCATTTACAATTCGGCCCGCCCGGAGGTTGGTGACGGCCGCGCGGCCGATGGCTATGGGATCAACGCCAGGATGAAAATGAAAACGCTGGTCTTCAAATTGGATGATGGCTTTCTCAAACTTGATCGGCACCTCGCGCCCCGCGGGAAATCGCCATTGACCATCCGCAGCGATTGTAGCTCCTAATAGTTGGTGGTCTTTGTCTTCCAGCACAGTGGAATAGGGACTATCAAAAAGTGGAGAGGGCAGCGAAAAATAGAACGCCACCATTCCAATCACAAGCAATACAATCGCACCATATCGCCACCGTTGGCGCACCTGCTTATGGAATCATTCGATTTGCGTGGCGGGATGCCAACCACCACGTTTTACCTTTCTTCACATACACCTCGGTGTAACTTAAATCAATCACCAACGGGTTGCCACTCATCAACACAGTAAACTTGCCGGTGCCGGTTACGATGGCGGTGTTTGGGTACATACGTGCTTCGGCTGTTTTTACTTCGATGGCCTCATACACAAGTTTGCCGGATTTCAAATCGGCCAGCACTTCTTCGCGGTTTTGTATCCATCCGTTGGAATGGATGTAACGCACACGTTCGTCTAACACGAGTTGCAGCGAATCTGTTTTTGCGCTAGTTAGCCACCGAAACTTGTCGGACGATAGTTTTAGAATCTGTTGCTCAGTTGTATGCTGACCTATCGAGACACCGGCCCAAAAAACGAAGATGCTGAACGCAATCCACCTTCGCAGCTTAGGCCCTCCTGCATCTAATTCTGCGTGCGCCCATTGAAGTTTGTTTCTCATTTCCATCATTGGATTGCAGGTTTCGTTACTTCTACTTCATTGCCCTTCACGCGGGCATAAATCGTTCGATCGTACATGGCCTCACAACTAACGGCCGGCAAATAATAACGCCCGGCATAACTGGCGGTGAGCAGCACCTTAAAGGTTTTTGTTTGGTTGGGATTCAAATCGAAATACGTATAGACCCGATCATCTCGAATATCCTGATACGTGGGTGCATCTGCCTGAAGGCGACTTGCTGCTTCGTCTAAACGTAAGTTATTGATCTCCCAACCAGACGGAAAAATTTGTTGCAACGCCAGATTTCGATATGCCCCTCGCAGACCCGGATTACTTACCCGAACAGCCGCTACAAATTCTTGCCCTTGTTCGAGAGCGTTGGGATTAATCGCGTTGCCATCCACATCCTGGTAAGTAACAAAAATGTCGAGGTTATTGGATGCTTCCGTTTCATCGCCGCGGGCCGGTATCCCTTCGCGAATCACGCGAACAAACAGCGTTCCCTTGCCGCCATTGGTAAGCTTCAGTTCCCGGGTTTTCGCTCCATCGATTAACAAGGGCACCTGTGCCATGGGCAATTGAGTAGCGGCTGTGGCTTCCTTTCCGTTGTAGGTGTATTTCACCAGCAGATCTCCTTTCTCGTTCGTTCCCGCGAACAATCCGATGGACTTCAAAGCCCATGCCGTGGCTTGGGTACTCAACCATACATTTGGATTACTGAGTTTTTCTGAAAGCACCTCCACGATTTGGAACGCGCGGGCGCGATCCTGTAAAGCCACCAGCGCCTCCAAAATAATTGCCTGATCACGCACATCCGACCCATACGAATAGGCCAATTCCTGATATGGCTTGATCAGTACCGGTAATCGCGCCACCAGCCTCTGAGCCGCATCGGTCTGACCGGCTTTGGCATAAGCAGTTGCGAGCATCCAGGCGGCCGCAGGTGGCAGGTTGTCCTGCTCGCGCAAACGGTTCATGGCCCCCAGTTCAGCTTCATTCGCCAGCGCCAGCGTGTACAAGCGGTATGCCTGGATCAACTCGCTGCTGTAGGTCTCGTTCGACTTCCGCCACGCTTGCGCCTGGCTTCGTTGAAATTTCTTCCACCGTTTCAGCATGTCGGCCGGCACAAAAAATCCTTTTGCCTCTGCCTCCAGCAAGAAGTGTCCGACATACGAGGTGCTCCAACTGTCAAATGACTCATCGCCGGGCCAGTAGCCAAACCCGCCCTCACGATTCTGGAACGACTTGAGTCGCTCTACACCCGCCTTTACATTTCGCTGCACCGTGCTCAGCTCTTCCGCGGTAAGTACTTTGACCCGATCGACAAACAGCTGGGGAAATACCGCAGACGTGGTTTGCTCCACACACCCGTAGGGATACTGGTAGAGGTAGCGCAGGCGTTGCCCCAGATTAATCGGCGGTAGTGTTGACACTTCCAGCGTGGCTGCATTTGTTCCGGCCATCCCAATCGGGTCCACCATTTGTGCCCAGCTCTTGCCCGCTTCAACGATGGTATTGGTTACTTGCGTAATCGCGGGATTTGGGTTCCGCACCTCAATGTTGATTTTCTCGGAAGCACGGAATTTACCTGATGTGGCGATCACTTCAACCGTGGCCCAACCAAGTTGCTCCTTCACCTGCATCGGAAAATTGATGGTGACTTGATCGCTTGCCAGACTTACCGACTGTGAAGCGTTGGCCATCGTGACGGGGCCCGTGAGCTTCACGTCCACCTTTGCGTTCTTCATGCTTTTGTCCATGGTAAACAGTGTCACCGGCAATTGCACGTTCTCGCCCGGGCCGAGCACGCGCGGCAGTGTAGCCAATACCATCAGCGGCTTTCGTACGGGCGTGGCTTTTTCCGTATTGCCGTACGCACCTTCGTAGCCTGCCACCACCATCGTTTTAACAGAACCGATGTACGCAGGCATCACAAACGTGTGCTTTTTGGTCCCCCCATTCAGCGTAAATGGTCCAAAGAATTTTACTACCGGCTTGAAGCGGTTGGCTTTCGAGTCGTCTTCCTTGCTCATCAATTCGGCATCGCCACCTACGGCAAGCAGGCGTTCCAGTTGGCCCCCGAACGATCCCATTACCTGATCGTACACGTCCCACGTGCGCACACCCAGCGCCTCGCGTGCGTAAAAACGATTCCACGGCTCTGGTGTTTTGTAACGGGTTAAGTCTAATAAGCCTTCGTCCACCATCGCCACGGTGTAAGTCATTTTCCGTTGTGATTTTTCGGAGATGGAAATGGTCACCGGTTCACCAGGCTCCAGTACATCCGGCATGGAGAGCACCGGCTCAAGATGAGTAGTGGGATCTTCCACTTGGATCGGTATGACGCCATACATGCGCACCGGCATATCGTTGGCCACCTGCCCGTGCGGTTGAAGTAACGTAACATGCACAAACACATTGGGCGACATTTCGCTGGTGACTGTAAACGAATAGGTATTGTCGCCCTTGGTGGTGGAGAGCCAATCAGCCTGAATGATACGACTGCCGTTTTCGATGCTGATGAGGGCCCGACCGTTTTCGCTGCCAGGAATAACCACCGTTGCCTTTTCCTTTATTTGATAGCTTGCCTTATCGGAGTTAAACGAAAGCATCGTAGCACCTTCTGCTTCTTTGCGTGCACGGCCTGCCCACCCGGGCCAGTCGATGTAAACAGTCTGGGTTGCCCGATGGCCGGACACGGGGTCTTCAGCGACCACCAAAAAACGGCCCCACTCCGGGTACTTCACCTTGAAGTTCCACGCACCTTTGCCGTTCACGGTATTGATGTTGCCTTGTGCGATGGGCTGGGAATAACTGCCGGACATAAAGTTCACTTGATCTTCTTCGGATTGATCCCACCACCAGCGCCATTGAATTTTATAAAGCGTAAGTCGCACTCCACTTCGCGAAACGGGTGCTCCGTCTGGGTCTACGGTTACTACGTCAATCCGGTGCGTCGTATCCGTTAGCAACATGCCGCGAGCCGCATCGCCTTTGGGAAGACGAATGCCTGTATACGATTCAAAAGGGTAGTACGGTACCGTGAAGCGATCAACACTAAAGTTGCCGCTTTCTTCAAACACCTTGCCACGGACAATCGCATTCAATACTCCGGGTGGCACGCTTTCGGTAGCCGGAATCGAAACTTGAAAACTGGCCGCGCCAGATTCATCCGTGCTGCCTTCAAAAATCGGGAACGTTTCGCTGTAAAAATCAGCCGTTGCATCATCAAACACGTAATCGGCATATTTCGGAAAAGTAGTTTTTCCCTTGGCGAGCGTTACTTCGAATTGAGCCTGTAGATTTTTTCCCGGAGCTCCGTGCAACCAGTTTACCTGTAAGTCCGCACGCACGTTGTTTTTCGCTGCCGTGATTTTGTCTTCAGCCAACTGCAAATTGATCTTCAGTCGATTGGGCTTTACTGTTTCGATCTTGACTACTTGCGAGAACTCCGCGCCGCCTACTTTCACCTTCGCGCTCCAGTTGCCGGTAGGTGCATCGGAGGCTGTGGCTGTAGCGAATGAGTAAAATCCATTTTCGCCCGTAGAACGCACTAAGCGCTGGGCCACCTGACCTTGAGGATTGTAGAGCTCCATCACCACCGGATGAGTGGTCGGCAGTGTTTTGCTCTTGTCTTCGAGAATGAACGTGAGATACAACGAATCGCCCGGGCGCCAAACGCCGCGTTCCCCGTAAATGAATCCTTTCAAACCACGCGCAACGGATTCGCCACCGACATCAAAATTGCTGAGCGAAAGGGCTTCGCCTGCCTGCAATTTCAGATAACCGCGCTGGCTGCCTTGCCGAGCCACCAATGCAAAAGGTTTTTGACGGGAAGAAATGCGAGCTTGCCCATTTCCATCGGTGGAAACCGTGCCAAGCTCCTGAAGTTGATAATCAAAAAGGTCGACTTGCACGCCCGAGAGCGGCTTGGCGGTTTTGATGTCGGTAACAAACACTGTAGTAACACCATCTTCACCGGTTTTGGCAATGATGCCCAGATCGGAAGCAATAATGTTTCTGCGAACCTTACGACTGCTGGAAGAATAGTAGGAAGCATGACACGGGTTGTCGCGCTGCTCCCAATCATAGTCATCACCATAGTAATAGTCTTCGTAAGAATCCCAATAGCTTTCCTCGCCTTCGGTGCTCCAGTCTTCTTCACCTTCTACCTGATTGAGGGAGCCAGCATCTTCTTCGCCTATACATTCAAAAGCGGAGAACTCTTTGCGAAACCCGAGCCGCACCTGATAAATGGCGCCCGGATCGGTTTGCATGATCGCGGCCAAATCCAATGTAAAACGATTCCATTTTCCTAAATCGGTTACGCCCGCATTTTCCAAAGAAAGAATCTGTTTCGCTACCGGCTTCCCCACGCGCCTCAGCTCAGAGTTGCCATCCCAATCGTTCACTTGAAAGAACTGCAGCACGTTGCTTTCATAGATGCGAATAACCTGAACCTCCACGCGTTTCAGATTTACAGCCTCGAACGGCAACACAAGCCCATTGCCGGAAGGCACAATGTTGCCTTTGCCAGCAAATCGTACGGCCGGATTGAGTTGCTCAAACTGCACCTCAAACGAACCACCGTTCACCATACGATAGTTGTTGATATTTCGGATACCCGGCTCTACCGTCAGGCTTAGCGTGCCTTTCTGTCGGACAGCCGGATAGACACGCACCTCATTTTCTTTGATTTCAAAATCAAGGCTACCCGCATTGGCGAGCACCATCAATCCCTCCAGATTTTGTGCTTCGTTTAACGGATCGGAAAATTGAACTACGATGTGTTGACTGCTGCCCTGCTCCACGCGGATGTTGGTAACCTTAAAGTCTCCCAAGGCAGAAATCTCCACTTCTTTGGTTTCCACACGGTCGGTGCCAATCTGTTTGCCATCCAGCTGTAACGTTACTTGAGATGCCTGCTCACCGCGTACGACATCGGCTACGGAAAACTGATGGACACGACCCTCGCCACTGTGGCCCCACGTTACCGGCAGCTTTTTTCCTTGCTGAGTGGCCGCAATCATTTCTTCTACTTGAGCAGGCTCAGCAAAATCAGCGGTCGTTAACACACCTTCGATGCGCTGTTTGGTTAAATCTGTGTTTACAACGGGTTTGATGTTCTGAATCTCTACCTCGTAGTTCTGCTTAATCACCTGGAAGCTGAAGTGAAAGGACTTAAGGTCTCCCGGCAGATTATCAATCAACCGCGAAAGTAAAAAATCCACCTGGTAGAGTTGCCCCGAGGCCAACCGCTCGTCCGGGCGGAACTCGATCGTGCGTAAATCAGTCCAGTACGCTTTGCCCGGAATCGAAGGCGAAAACTCAAACAACTTGGTGGCAGCCTCCTGGCCCACGCTCAACGAATCAACTGCGTTTTGAGCAAGCACGATTCGGATAGAGGATGAAGTACTTACCATGCTGGCGGTGTAACCTGCAATGTGCTCACCAAAAGCGGGGTTCACCGGTTGCCCCAAGGTGTCGCTGGTGGCGCGTAATGGTTTTACAAAATAGAACACGGCAATTGCGGTAAGTACAAGCGCTACAATACCGATGGTTTTCCAAGGCAAGGTTTTCATTCGGAGGGGGTTAGAGGAACTTGCTAAAATTCAGAGTTTAATTCTGAAAATGGAATACGCGGGAACACTTTTTGTTTTAGCAGCCCGTTGAATGGTAACGAAAAGAAGATGAGTAACTTAGGCGTTAGCTTGATGATGGTATATAGGGCGTTTTCAAACCCTGCAGGCATCCCCTTTAGCGCAAGCGTCCGCTTGTGCCTCCTACTTTACCCCCTTTGGCGCAAGCGTCCCGCTTGTGCCTCCTACTTTACTGAAAGTCAATCGATAAGAATAATGCAAATTTGGCGGTAAGGGTCCAAGCGTGACGATTGAACCAGATTAAGTAATTCAACCGGTAGGGGTCCAAGCGTGACGCTTGAACCAGATTAAGATTAAGTAATTCAACCACTTTGGCG
>JBIIVI010000275.1:0-4433 GCA_044339555.1 Cyclobacteriaceae bacterium
CCAAAGCAGGTATCGCTCATTCAGAAAACAGGTGTTGTAATTCTGCAGGCCAAATGAAGATTTCGCCAAATGGCAACTATTTGGCACTAGCGATTCTTGGGAAGTATATCATTGAGGTTTTCCGTTTTGATAACCAAACCGGTACAGTCGAGTTGATCGAATCTATAGCCTTACCAAATAAAGGCATGGATGGTCCTTACGGAGTGGAGTTTTCACCTAATAGCAAGATGTTATATGTTTCGGAAGCTATGACACTCGCAAATCCAAGAGGTTCAATTTATCAGTGGCAATTAGAAAATCGGCCAATCGCTTCTACAAGATTTGAAATCCCCAGCGCACGGAATAAAACAGCAGCACTGCAATTGGCAATTGACGGAGCTATTTATGTAGCAATCTCTGAACGTAGATTTCTCGGCCGTATCCGATACCCAAACCGTCTCGGCGCGGCCTCAGAATTTGACACCCTCGCAGTAGATGTGAATCCGAACGAAGTTTTCGGCGGCCTCCCCGGCTTCGTACAGAGTTGGCTCAAGCCGCCAGCACCGGAGGTGGTTATGCCAAATGTGTTTACGCCTAACGAAGATGATAAAAACAGCGTCTTTGTCCCTTTGGTCTTTAAGCATCTTGAGATGGCAGAAATGAGAATATACAACCGGTGGGGCCAACTGATTTTCATAACCAATCACCCTACCAAAGGTTGGAATGGCGGAGATCATCCTACAGGAACCTATTTCTGGCAAATTACCGGGGAAGGTGCGGACGGCATGGATCTCAATCAAAAAGGATGGTTGCAATTGGTGCGATAAAGCACTTTCACAACGCAATCAATCCCTCAATGTGTGCTACGGATTGATACACTTGAATCACCGCCTCGCTGCCGGGCATCATCATTTGAAAGGTGATGCTCACGTATTTTCCCTGTTCCGACTCTTTGGTGGTTGACACGTGTTTCGGGAAAATCTGCTTCACTGTTTCGGCTTGCGCAGCCGGAACGATAAACTTAAAGGTGTACAAGCTGGGCCAGACGTGGTGTTGATCCAGCTTTTCGCGAAAGGCAGCTATTCGTTGGGGATCTAACATAAAAAAGAAGGCCGCTCGTGCGAGCGGCCCTGAATGAGATTCTTGAATTTAGAAAAAGCGGTACCGCTTGTCTTCAATCTTGGCGCCATCTTTTAGCGCTTCCGTAATCTGGAAACCGCCGCGGTTATCCATCGTTTGCTTCAACTGGTTGCCGAAGATGGAAAAATCATTGATGCCCGGAGCCTCCGTTTTATTGATGTTCTCCACCAACACCACTCCGTTTTCGCCTGCAAACGGCTCGCCGCGCTTGCCCTTCTCCACGGCAAACGATTTACCAATCGCCACCGGATCAAAACCCACCGAGGGAAGGTTGCTGCTGTTTAGCTTCAGATCGCTGCTCGTGCTCACCACCGCATCGGAACCAAACAATTTAGCTAAGTCTTCCAGCGACTCGGTTTTGCCTTTCAGCTGCTCGATAATCTTCTCGCCCTTCTTTTGGTTCTGCACCAGCGGGGTGATTTCGGCTCTCACATCATCCAGCGACTTAAATCCTTTTTCCTTTTCGGAAGAGATCACTGCCACGATGTATTGATCGTCTATATCAAACACTTCTGAAACTTTACCCACTTTGGAATCGCGGAAAGCCCACGATACCACCTGCCGTGCTTGTCCGATGCTATTGATCGACCGATCGTTGGTACCCACGTTCTGAGCCAGTTCTACTTTCAGGTTCTGTTCTTTGGCACGATTGGTAAAGTTTTCAAGTCCTTTTAAATCCGTGGCAAACTCATCCGCCTTGCGATAGGCCTCGTTACGGGTTTCATCGCTCGGGCCAATTTCACGCTCTACGGTAGCTACCATGAAATAGCGATTGTCTTTCGTATTGGTAACCTCAATGATGTGGTATCCAAACTCGGTTTCTACCACATCGGCCAGTAAGCCCGGCTTTTTCGCGTCAAACACCGCCTTCTCAAACGGCTTTACCATCTGGCCGGAAGGGAACCAACCTAAATCACCGCCGCGGGAAGCCGTACCATCTGTACCAAACTCGCGGGCTTTCGCTGCAAAGTCGGCTCCTGCCTTTATCTCATTCAAAATCTTTCGGGCTTTTTCTTTGGCGGCTTTTTTGCCGGCATCGCTGGCGTCATCCCAGCGGATCAGAATGTGGTTAGCACGCGCGTTGAAGATGGTATCTACGCCTACTTTCACGGCCTTCACGGCTTTGTAGGAATTGCCATCCATGAAAATGCCTTTCAGGTAGCCGGGGGCCAAAATCTGCACATCGTTCTCCAGATAAGTCGGAAGGTTCGCGAGCGTATATTTTGTGTAGGGACTTTCGCCATCGGTATTGAGGCTGGCGAACGTGGAGTCCTCCGTGGTTAACTTAAAATCATTGACCACCTTTTCGAACTC
This sequence comes from Cyclobacteriaceae bacterium, assembly GCA_044339555.1. Classification (GTDB taxonomy): domain Bacteria; phylum Bacteroidota; class Bacteroidia; order Cytophagales; family Cyclobacteriaceae; genus ELB16-189. The sequence goes on from JBIIVI010000275.1 coordinate 2,434, forward strand.
CAATTTCACCGCTGCTGAGTCTTCAGTGGTGGCGACTACCGGAAAAGTGACATAGGAAATGCCCCGTGTTTCTTCGGTTTTATACTTCTCCTTGTTCTTTTGATAATACGACTTTAAGTCACTATCGCTAATTGCCAGTGAATCTTTGATCGCAAAAAAGGGAACAAACAAATATTTGATCTCAGCCACATCGTTCTGCACATGGTACTCGCGCTCGGCTTCTGCGCTCGTTACGTAGTTGGTCTTGAGCAGCAGGTTTTCGTACTTCAAACGCTCGCGGCCGGGGGCCAGATCGCGTTTGAAAATATCCCACCGTACGCGCGGCTCGGACGTGGCGGGCATCGTTTCGAGTGATTGCAGGTACTGAATAAGTCGGTTGCGATCGAAATTACCGGCCGAATCCAGAAATGAACTCTTGATTCCTTCATCGATGTTCTTGCCCTGAATGATATCCCACACTTCATCGGCCGATACCCGCAAGCCCAGCTTTTGATACTGCGGCTGAATAGCATTGCGCGAAATCAGCAAGTCCCACGCCTGCTGGCGGAGCGTAACCATTTCGCCTTCGCCCGGTTGGCGCCCGAAGTTGAGGATATAGTTGTTTTCGCGCTCCTGAACGGCCGCTTGAAATTCTTCGAAGGTGATGGATTCGCCTGCGATTTCGCCCACGGTGTTATCATCGCCCAACACCGACCACTGTCCACCGGGTGTCAACAAATCGCTACCCACAATAAATGCTGCCATCGAGATCGCGATAAAGCCTACCACGAACTTGGTCATCTTTGTGCGTAAGGTTCCTATTAATGCCATAATTGCTAAGCTAGATTTTTAAAGAGCCGCAAATTTAACCGGTTTGCCCGATTCGGCAAGGACTGCCAATCCAATTAATGCTATTGATTATCAGTGAGTTAATTTATCACCAGACCGTTGCGCTTTAATCTGCTTTTTGGCGCTTGCGGTAGGTATAGTAGAAGAAGAAAAGCACGGCCAGCATGATGGCCCAATATGCTTTGCCCGCCCCGTAGGCCATGACTTCATAAATCCCGATGATAATGAAAACCACCGCCAGCGATAAGAGGATGATATCAAAGAGTTTCATTGATCCGATTCTTCATCCAACTCCATCTCGCCCTGCGGCTTCTTGATGGTATAATCTGATAAATCCTGGGCCGCATCTAATCCCGTTCCCCAAACCACCTCGTTCTCCAAACGAATGGTCACAAACTTCTCCGTAAAAATTCGTTTGGTGGTGGGCTTCCAAAACAGTTCTTCGCTGTTGAGTTGTTCTTTCTTCTGCATGTTTATTACCTCTACATTGCCTACGCCACGCCAACGATCTTCCTTCTTAGAGTAAAACGCCTGGTTGGCTTTCAGCGTAGACTGAAGCTTCCCTTGTTCATCAAAAAACTCGATGAAGATTCCTTCCGGAAATTCGCGGTCGCCGTTTTGAAATTCCAGAATCCGGGCGGCCTTGACTTTGGACTTTACCATTTCCTTTTCGGTGTAAAACATATCGATGTTTTCGCCTACCCGCAGCGGCCCTTCGTACATGACCGGCTTAACTGTTTCTTGTTTAATGCAAGAAATGGCTAGTAGCAAAAAGGAACAAACGAAGAACGTTCTCATGGTGTACACCAAATAAAAGAGGCTGTCTAATTCCGATTTCGTGTTAGACAGCCTCTCTGGTTATTACTTGTTTTAGTCGCGGGTGCGCAGGGTTACGCTTTCGCTCACCCAGCAGCCGGTGCTCTTCACTTCGCCCGATTTCCAGTTCAAGAGGAAGATATCTTCCTTCGAGGGGAATTGTGCGCGAGCAGCGGCCATCTTCGCCTGGTTGCCCGACTTGGCGTACTCATCGTATGCGGCGATGTAGATCAATCGATCCTCCGCTACGTTTACCTTTTTAAAGCACTCGTTGCTGTTCATATACAAATCGCCCACTTTCTCGAAGCCGTCTTTGTTATTTGGATCAGCCGCAGTTGACTGCCGGAACAACTCAC